>NZ_PTRA01000001.1:2477048-2786679 GCF_002943425.1 Siphonobacter curvatus | reverse complement strand
TTAACCGACCTGTATGCAAAGCTAAGCGATCCCAGAGCACTTTGTGGGTTCGGTACAGGATTTTCTAGCAAGTACTTTACAATTCATTTCGCATTTCCTCATTTAGCATTTCCACAATCATGAAAAGAACCTTTGCCCTAGGTATTGTACTGGCTACAACGATATGGGCGTGTAGTCGTGTACCTATCTCAAACCGGAATCAATTATTACTCGTATCCGATGCTGAAATGAATCAGCAGGCTCTGGTGAGCTACAAGCAGTTTTTGGATACCAACAAAGTTATCTCCAACAGTAACGCCAATACGCAAATGGTGAAGCGGGTAGGCGAGCGAATTGCCGCAGCGGCTACCAAATATTTCAATGATATTAAGCATCCCGAGTACCTGGATGGTTATAACTGGGAATTCAACCTGGTACAGGATAATCAGGTAAATGCCTGGTGTATGCCCGGTGGTAAAGTGGTCGTGTATACGGGTTTGATTCCCGTTGCTCAGACGGAAGCGGGGCTAGCCACGGTGATGGGCCACGAGATTTCGCACGCCATTGCGAAGCACGGATCCGAACGCGTCAGTCAGCAGTACGTAGCCCAGGGCTTGCTCACGGGCGGACAGGTGGCGTTGGGCGTAGCCAATGCTAATAAGCCCACGCAGGCTCGCAATGTCTGGAGTACGGTCTTTAACGTAGCGGCTCCCATTGGGGCTAACCTGGCTATTCTGCGGTACAGTCGTCAGCACGAAAGTGAAGCGGATCACTTGGGACTGATCTTTATGGCCATGGCGGGTTATGATCCGAAAGAGGCAGTTACCTTCTGGGGACGTATGGCTGAAGCCAGCAAAAATGCCCAGAAGCCTCCCGTACTGCTTTCTTCGCACCCCTCAGACCAACAACGGATCAACGATCTGAAAAAGTTGTTGCCAGAGGCCGAGAAGTATTACGCCCGCCGATAGGGTTAGTTTATAGTTGTGGTTTACAGTTGTTGAAATGAAGTGATTTCGGTAGAACTGAAACTACGAACGTTGCAAAAAGGGAAAGGCTACACCAAAGAGTGGCCTTTCCCTTTTTAGTTTGAAGCTACTGAAAATTGTAAGCAGAAAACTACTAAAAAGAAGAAGGCCGCTCCATCGAGCGGCCTTCTTTGTGTTGGACAATCTACGTTTTTCAGTCACTGAAAACAGAGAATCGTAAACTGAAAACTTCTTAGAATGCAGTGGCTAATACATCTTTCAGACGATCAGCCGCGTCTTTCAACTGTACCGCTGAGTGTACTTCCAGACCTGATTCATCGATGATTTTCGCTCCTTCTTCAGCATTCGTTCCTTGCAAACGAACGACGATAGGTACGGGGATATTACCGATGGCTTTGTACGCTTCTACGATACCCGTAGCTACGCGGTCGCAACGAACGATACCACCGAAGATGTTGATCAGGATCGCTTTTACGTTCGGATCTTTCAGGATGATACGGAAACCTGCTTCTACCGTCTGGGCGTTAGCTCCACCCCCTACGTCGAGGAAGTTGGCAGGCTCACCACCTGACAGTTTGATCAAGTCCATCGTAGCCATGGCCAGACCTGCACCGTTCACCATACAGCCAATGTTGCCGTCCAGTTTCACGTAGTTCAGGTTGTAATGACCAGCTTCTACTTCCAGAGGATCTTCTTCGCGAACGTCCCGCATTTCAGCCAGATCGGTATGGCGATACAGAGCGTTGTCGTCGAGGTTTACTTTCGCATCAACGGCCAGAATTTTGTTATCGGACGTTTTCAATACGGGGTTGATCTCGAATTGAGAAGCATCCGTATCGATGTATGCTTTATAAAGAGAGCCAATGAATTTCACCATCTCTTTGAAAGCATCGCCTTCAAGACCTAAAGCGAAAGCGATTTTCCGAGCCTGGAAGCCCTGAAGACCCACTTTAGGATCGATCCATTCCTTGATGATTTTCTCGGGTGAATGTTCGGCTACTTCTTCGATGTCCATACCACCTTCCGTAGACGCCATGATGACGTTACAAGCTTTGGCACGATCTAACAGGATAGCCAGATAGAATTCTTTGGGCTCCGTAGCTCCGGGATAGTACACGTCTTCGGAAATCAGAACCTTATGTACTTTCTTACCTTCGGGACCGGTTTGGTGCGTGACTAATTGCATGCCCAGAATCTGTCCTGATTTCTCACGGACTTCTTCGTAGTTTTTAGCCAGTTTTACGCCACCGCCTTTACCACGGCCTCCGGCATGAATCTGAGCCTTCACCACAAACCATTTCGTACCCGTTTTGATGTTGAGTTCGCGGGCTACTTCTACCGCTTTGTCGGGTGTGTCAGCGACGATGCCCTCCTGAATACGGACTCCGTATCGTTTGAGGATCTCTTTCGCCTGGTATTCGTGTATGTTCATTAGGAAGTTGAGTGAGGTTTCACTTTACGGCCCGAAAATTAGGGAGAAATCAATAAAGTCTTTGAGTTATGTTTGACAAAGTTTAGGAACTTTGCTCAACAAAATATAGCTAAGACCGATGGAGTAGAAGGGGGTAAGAGCGATAAGGCCTTGATAAACAGATTGTAATAAGGGTCTTGTTCGCTCTGGGAAGGGATAAGAATTTCGGCCCATCGGAATAGCAATGCGGAAAGAGAAGGACGGCAAAAAGCCACAGACCCTCCGTTCAACAAAAGTTTAGGATTCAACATTCATGCTCGAAGCTCGTCAACTCGTTAAATCATACGGTGCCCTGCCCGTACTCAAAGGAATCGACTTACAAATCCAGCCCGGTGAAATCGTATCCATTGTAGGTGCCTCGGGAGCGGGCAAAAGTACCTTGTTGCATTTATTGGGAACGCTTGACCGACCCGACTCCGGTCAGATTTTTCTGGATGGACAGGAGATTAGTAGTTTGAAAGACAAAGCCCTGGCCGAGTTTCGAAACCGACGCATTGGCTTTATCTTCCAGTTTCATAACCTGTTACCCGAATTTACGGCCTTGGAAAATGTTTGCATTCCGGCTTGGATTGGCGGTAAAACGCAGCAAACGGAAGAGCGAGCCCAGATGCTACTGGGGAAACTGGGTCTTTCGCATCGGGAAAAACATTATCCCAGTCAGCTTTCCGGGGGTGAGCAACAGCGGGTGGCCGTGGCTAGAGCCCTGATTAATTCGCCCGCCGTAATTTTCGCGGATGAGCCCTCCGGCAATCTGGATTCCCGCAACGCCCGGGAACTGCACGAGTTGTTTTTTCAGTTGCGGGATGAACTCAACCAGACCTTCGTACTGGTCACGCATAACGAAGAACTCGCTCAAATGGCTGATCGCAAGCTGGAAATGCTGGACGGTCGGATTGTCTCAGAGTAAGTTAGCCTGGTTTTCAAGGAAAGGTTTGATGAGTGTTCGTAGAAACAAAGCGGTTAGAAACGAGCACCAGTAGTTCTGGCCTCCCTAGTGGCCAACCCCGAGGGAGTTCAATACGCATAGCCCCGTATGCAATGCGGGGAAACCTGTATCCCCAAGAAACCTGCCTTTCTTGGGGATATAATTATAAATAACTCTTCACTAGTTCGTCAATTCTTAAACGTCAACCCAATCGCCCAGTGAAAATCCGTACGTTTCTTGCCCGGTAGTACAACACTTTCATAAGTATGATCTGCAGTTAGCGAAAGAGCCAGTCGTTTGCCTAATGCATAAGCCAGCGTACTCAGCGAACTCCAGCGGAGGTTGGCCATGTTCAAAGCGGGCTGTACGAAGACGGTACTATTGAAGGCGAGTTTATCTTTGGTAAGACCAACCCGAATACGGGTAGAATTACGAATCACTCGAACATCTTCAGCGTTTAGAAAGTCTGTGTATTCGAAAATAATCGCATTCGTCATGGAGATTTTTACCAGCGTATTGGGCACCTTACGTCCACCCAAAATTCGCCAGCCAAAACCCGCTCCTCCGTACCAGCGATTAGAAATCTGTCGAAGGTTACTTTCCTCGTGTACCCCAAAGCCCATCAGATAGACGTCGTGCTGATTGTACCATAAGGTAGCGTTTAGATCCACAAACAGCTCCCGTTCCTGCAATTCCTTGTTAATGGTACCATAGGTATACCGGGGGGACGTATACAAACCCAGAATAGATTTGGGATTAAAGTAATCAAACGACGTGACCAGCGTATACAAACTCCGCTGCACGTTGCCGCTTCGGTAATCACCGCCCAGGGTAATAGCGTAGGTAAAGTGTTTGAGCGTATCGGCGGGTGGGCGAGTTACCTGAATTAGGCTCGGAAAATTTTCAACGCCCGGCGGTAGGGTATCGGTTTGAACTTCTTCCCGTAATCGTAACGAATCAGAAACCATGAACGCATGAGCCAGCGGGGCAACAGCAAAAGTCAACAGAAAAACGGCGGCGTACTTGAGTCCTGACATGAAAGACATAGGCGGTAAGTGATACGTGAAAAGATGAAAATTACTGCAC
This sequence comes from Siphonobacter curvatus, assembly GCF_002943425.1. Classification (NCBI taxonomy): domain Bacteria; kingdom Pseudomonadati; phylum Bacteroidota; class Cytophagia; order Cytophagales; family Cytophagaceae; genus Siphonobacter; species Siphonobacter curvatus. Next base: position 2,782,232 of record NZ_PTRA01000001.1, on the reverse strand, counting down.
AAATTTCATGCAAGCGACCTGAAAAAAACAAAACCGGACGCGAAAGTCCGGTTTTATGAGCATTAGAAATGCGGTAAACAAAGTCCTTTTTCTACAAAATCCGAAATACTGGATATCGCATATGTTCGGGTTCATAATACGGCGAAAGTTTATGGACGAAGTCCAGTTGAGCCCGACCATTTTTAGCGAAAGCAGGATCCTGAGCCCGTTTTTCCTCCAGCTTTTGCCGGGCTTCCGGGTGGCTTCTCAGAAATTCAGCCGCTAGATCTTCGAATACATAATCCGAAAAGCCTTCCTTTTGCTGTAAGATGGAATCAAAGAAATTCCAGGCAAAAAAACCTTCCGGACTCGTTGGTTCCAGCGTCTCCACCAGATAGCGGTTCTTATCCTGATTGCATTCCACGTAATAATCGCCTTTGCGGAAATGAATCGTCTGCGTATGCGTGCTCACCTTCACATCCGAATGGGGGTAATGCCCTTCGTAGGGGCGGGGTGAGGTCTGGTACGATTCAATCCGGTACGCTTCTACGCTCAGCGTGGTGTCCTGGTCGAGTCGTTTCATGACTACGTGGTTCGCTTTCAGCCGTTCGATCACGGGCCACCAGGCCTGCGGAATGAGGTAGGCTTTCGGTTTCTTCACGGTCAGCGTCGGCACGAAGTAGTCATAATACGGAACGCTCATCTGAAACGGCTTGCTGCGGTCGTAGTACAATCGCGGTTGCCCGGATACGTCACTAGGTTTGTACCCGTGCTCGTAACCCAGAAATTCAATAGGCCGGGAGCGGCTTTCGTCCTTTTTCCAGGCCAGTGGAAACTCCTGCTGCGTTCGAACGGCTTCCCGGTCGGCCTTTCGTAAACGCATGATTTCCTGAGCATTCGTTACCGTAAATTCCAGATAGATTTTTAGTAATGCATAGGTCGATTTCACGCGTTGCTCGTACGACTTCAGCATGTGCGTTTCAGGCATGAAGCCAAGCGTCTGGAACATCGCCGCAAAACCTGTGGAATAGCGGGGATAGTCAATGAAACCGCTAAATCCTTCCTTCGTCACATTCGGTCCAAAGTTGGTCACGTAGGGGGTCATCGGATAACCTTTGGTTTTCATCTGCTCGTATAGGTAGGGCTCCATTTTCGTGTGCAAGAACGGCCCCAGACCACCGCCTAGTTTGCTGTGTTGCGTAGCGATGAGCGTCATTACGTGCTGGTAATCGGCTCCGTTGCTCACGTGCGTATCGACAAAAACGTCAGGATCAACCAGATGGAATAGTTCAGCAAAGGCCATCGCATTGCGGCTGTCGGCTTTCACGAAATCGCGGTTGAGATCGTAGTTCTGTCCATTCGCCCGAAAACCGTAGGAATTTGGGCCATTCTGGTTCACCCGACTTGTCGAATTACGGTTCAGTGCTCCGTCGATGTTATAAAAAGGAATGACGCAGAGTACGACGTTATCGGGCAATTGGAGGCCGTCTTTGCTAGTGAGCAGGTTTCGCAAAAGCATTTGACAGGCATCTACGCCATCGGGTTCGCCGGGATGAATGGCGTTATCAATGAGAAAGATAGCCTTACCTTTTTTTCGCTGCTGGACCAGATCAAAGTTTTTATCCTTTGAAATGACTAATAAATGCAACGGCTCGCCTGCGTCGGTCAGCCCCATGGTACGCATCTGTACCTGCGGGAATTGCTGATCCAGTTGGCGGAAATAGGCCATTCCCTGCTCATAGGTGGGAGTTTCGGCTCCTTTGGTTCGTTCAAAAATCGTTTCCAGATCTTGGGCAAAAGCGGCTTGCATACGTAGTGCGATGGTCAGCAGGAGGAAAAAACGTTTCATGTAATCAAAGAAAAGGAAACCCCAAAGTTCTGCCAAATGCCCTCGTCCAGATTACGACCAAAGCATTCATTTTCAAGACTTGGGGAGACTTACGGGCAAAAAATGCTTCGTATCATTTTTTTAAATAGAAAGCCATAACGTATAATCAACCCTATTTACATCGCTGTATGAAGAAATGGCTTATTTTTCTAGCTTGCCTAAGTACCCAGCTCTCTTTCGCCCAGACCGAAGCACCAACCGCCCCACCAGCACCCATTCCGACGGATTTTGTCGAAGAAATCTGGTACAAGCGGGCCCTGATCTATAACCTCGACGTAAAAGTCTTCAAAGATTCCGACGGGGATGGCATGGGCGATTTCAAAGGATTAATTCAGCAACTGGATTACCTGAAAGACCTCGGCATAACCGTAATCTGGCTATCGCCTTTTCATCCGTCTCCCCTGGAAGACGATGGGTATGATATAGCGGATTTCTACAAGGTCGATCCCCGCGTCGGAACCGAAGCCGATTTCAAGCAATTGGTCGAGGAATGTAAAAAACGCGACATGCGGGTGATCATTGACCTGGTGATTAACCATACGTCTAATCAACACCCCTGGTATCAGGCAGCCCGTAAAGACAAAAACTCACCGTATCGCTCCTGGTATGTCTGGAGTAAAGAACGGCCCCAGGATGCTGATGAAGGTATGGTCTTTCCCGGGGTACAAAAGGAAACCTGGACCTACGATTCCTTGGCTCAGGAGTACTACTTCCACCGCTTTTACGATTTTCAACCCGATCTGAACGCCCAGAATCCAGACGTCGAAGTAGAGATTCGCAAAATTGTCAAGTACTGGCTGGATTTCGGCATTTCCGGATTCCGATTAGATGCGGTGCCTTTTTACATGGAAATCCCTCAGAGCGGCATGAAAAATCCCATGTTGCAATTTGATCTGCTCTATGGCCTGCGGCAATTCATCCAATGGCACAAAGCCGATGCTGCGGTATTGGGCGAAGCTAATGTTGATCCTAAGGAAACGGATAAATTTCTGGGTAAATACGGCGAGGGAATCCAGATGATGTTCAACTTCTACGGAAATCAGTACCTGTTCTCGGCTCTGGCTTCCGAAAATATCGAAACGTTCAAGAAAGCCCTGATCGAAACCCGCGATCATTCACCCGCCAATCAATGGGCCTGGTTCCTGCGTAATCACGACGAAATTGACCTGGGCCGACTGAGCAACGAAGCCCGGGAAGAAGTGTATTCCAAATTCGGCCCGAAAGAAAACATGCGTTTGTACGATCGGGGTATCCGTCGCCGGCTGGCTCCGATGTTGGGTAACCGGAAGCAAATTGATCTGGCCTATAGTTTACTATTTGCCTTGCCGGGTACGCCAAGCTTACGCTATGGGGAAGAGATTGGTATGGGCGATGATCTGAGCCTGAAAGAACGTAACTCGGTACGCACGCCCATGCAGTGGAATACGCAGAAAAACGCGGGCTTCTCTACGGCTGCCAAAACCTTTCATCCCGTCATCAGTCAGGGGGATTATGCGTACCAGAAAGTGAACGTAGCGACGCAGGAAAAGGACCAGAAATCACTACTGAATACCATCAAGAAGTTCATCAAAATTCGTAGCCAATGTCCGGAGATTGGCTGGGGCGAATGGACCATTCTTCCCGCTACGACGTCTACGGTACTGGTGATGCAGTACAAATGGAAAGATAAATCAATAGTCGTCGCCCACAATTTCAGCAAGGAAAAACAGAACATTCAACTGCGAATGGCTGAATGGAAAGGCAAGTCTTTGCAAGACTTACTCAATGAAAAAACGGTTAAACCCGTTGCCGAGGGTTCGTATTCGCTGGCTATGGAAGGCTACGGTTTCCAGTGGTTCCGATTGAACTAGGGTAAACGGAAGAAACGGAAGGATATAGAAAAGGCTTCTCTATTTGAGAAGCCTTTTCTATATCCTTTAAGTTAGGAACCTACAGGTTTACAAAGTCTGTAACCATCATCCGGCAGTTTCCAATTTCGGTGATTAGTTTAAGCGATGAAAGCAGGTAAGAATCTGCCTAATTATTAGGTACAAGTTTGGAAACTTGCATCAGTCGGGGAGACCCAATCGCCCGTAATAGCAGAGGGTAACGTTCGTTCCCGAAAGCCATAAAAAAAGCCTCTCCGATTCATCGGAGAGGCTTTTAGAGAATGATCTATGAATTACATCATGCCACCCATTCCGCCAGGACCGGCAGCAGGAGCAGGATTATCTTCAGGCTTGTCAGCTACTACGCATTCAGTAGTCAGCAATAGACCCGCTACAGAAGCAGCGTTTTCCAGAGCCAGACGCGTTACTTTCGTTGGATCAATGATACCGGCTGCGATCATGTTTTCGTAACGGTCTTCGCGAGCGTTGTATCCATAGTCACCCGTACCTTGTTTCACGGCATTGATTACTACAGAAGCTTCGCCACCAGCGTTAGCTACGATCGTACGCAGGGGAGCTTCGATGGCCTGACGAATGATATTCACACCCGTCGTTTGGTCGTCGTTGTCACCTTTGAAGCCTTCGAGAGCGGCAACGGCACGGATCAGGGCTACGCCACCACCGGCTACGATACCTTCTTCAACGGCCGCACGAGTTGCGTGCAGAGCATCGTCAACGCGGTCTTTTTTCTCTTTCATTTCAACTTCGGTAGCCGCACCGATGTAAAGAATCGCTACACCACCTGACAGTTTCGCCAGACGTTCCTGCAGCTTCTCACGGTCGTAATCCGAAGTCGTATTTTCGATCTGCGTTTTGATTTGGTTTACGCGGCCTGTAATGTCCTCTTTCGCACCTACGCCGTTTACAATCGTCGTATTGTCTTTGTCGATCAGGACTTTTTCAGCTTGACCCAGGTATTCAATCGAAGCATTTTCGAGTTTGAAACCACGCTCTTCGCTGATCACCGTACCACCCGTCAGGATCGCGATGTCTTCCAGCATAGCTTTCCGACGATCACCGAAACCAGGAGCTTTTACGGCAGCCACTTTCAAGGCACCACGGATTTTGTTAACCACCAGTGTAGCCAGAGCTTCACCGTCTACGTCTTCGGCAATGATTACCAGCGGACGACCGGTTTGAGCTACTTGCTCCAGTACGGGCAACAGTTCTTTCATCGAAGAAACTTTCTTCTCAGAAATCAGCAGGAAGGGACGATCCAGATCGGCTTCCATTTTGTCCGGGTTCGTCACGAAGTAAGGAGACAGGTAACCGCGGTCAAACTGCATACCTTCTACCGTTTTTACTTCGGTTTCAGTACCGCGAGCTTCTTCAACCGTGATTACACCTTCTTTGCCCACTTTGTCCATGGCGTCGGCGATCATCGTACCGATTTCGTGGTCGTTGTTAGCAGAGATCGTAGCAACCTGAGCGATTTCTTTGGAAGTGCTGATGGCACGTGATTGTGACTTCAGGTTTTCAACGATCTTACCTACGGCTTTATCGATACCGCGTTTCAGATCCATTGGGTTGGCACCCGCTGCTACGTTTTTCACACCGATCGAGTAGATCGCCTGCGTCAGAACCGTAGCCGTCGTAGTACCATCACCTGCTTGATCAGCCGTTTTAGAAGCTACTTCTTTCACGAGTTGAGCTCCCATGTTTTCCAGAGCATCTTTCAACTCGATTTCTTTAGCTACCGTTACACCATCTTTGGTGATGGCCGGAGAGCCAAATTTCTTATCGATGATTACGTTACGACCTTTAGGGCCGAGGGTTACTTTAACCGCGTCTGCCAAAGCGTCAACGCCACGCTTCAGGCGATCACGAGCTTCGGTGTCAAAAAAGAGTTCTTTTGCCATAGCTAAATGACTTTATAATGTGTTGTAGTGTGAATCAAGGTTCACGTTGGAATGTAAAAGGAAATTAAGCAACAACCGCTGCTTCAGTAAGTACCGCCAGGATGTCTGATTCCCGCATGATGAGGTAATCTTTTCCGTCGGAAGAGATTTCCGTACCTGAGTATTTACCGTACAGCACGGTATCGCCTTCTTTAACCGTCAGGGGTTCATCTTTTTTGCCTGGGCCAACAGCCACTACTACTCCGCGTTGAGGTTTTTCTTTGGCGGTATCGGGAATGATAATTCCGAACGCAGTCTTTTCTTCTGCGGGAGCCGGTTCTACCAGAACGCGGTCTGCCAAAGGTTTGACGTTTACTGACATGTTAGTGATGAGATAGATTTGTTAACTTTTCGATTAACCATCTGGTTAGGTAGCCTGACTACGATTCCTGTGCCAGCCTGAATCGTCTGTCAATTTTACCGGACTTGCTGACAATTGCTGTAAAAAGCCTAGCAAACCAAACGAATGACTCTGACTTTAGGAAATTACTGTTAAAATATTTGGCAATTTCTTGTAAAAGAATAGATTCGGGGATTGAAATATAAACCAGGAGGGTATGAAAAAGTTACAAAAAACCTGGATTACTGACGGATTACTGGATTTTGAGTACAAAAAATACCAGTTATTGGCCTACTTGAAACATGTCAATGAACATTTTCAGGAAAAAAAACTCTTCCCTGAACTGTCAGATTTACAGCTTCACTATCAGGAAAGTCTGGCGTTACAGCAACAGCAAAGCCAGTGGTCGGACCGCATTCGCCGCAAACTGGTGGGTATCGACCGCGAAAAATGGCAACTCAAGTACACCAGTGAATTCGAAGCCTTGCAGCCGCTGGAGGAAGTAGATGAAATTCTGAGCTACGCCATACCTCGGCTCGAGCATACGCTCAGTACGGGTAAAACGCTGTTTCAACACGTTACCCAGGCCCTGTCTATCGCTCCGATTGGCATTATGCCACTTTTCCGGAAAGAGGGTTATCTGTTTGTGTACGAGAACATCAACCGCGAGCTACGGATTTATCAGTACAAGGTGCAGTTGTTCGAAAGTACAGCACCACCGAGCCGAAGGGTCGAAACTCACCTGATCGATTCGCGTAACAAAAGTTACACCACGACGTTCGAAAGTATCAAGATGGAACTGGTTCGAAAGAATAAGGATCTGCCCAATCCGGCCTCGTATTTAGTAGAAAGTACCTTGGGCTATCCCATGGATGAAACGTTGCTTCCCATAGCCCGGCAAAAAGTAGCTCAGGCCGTAGAAGATTAATTCGCTCCACCTAAGCTCCGGCTTAAGGCATACGCTGTAAAAACGAAAAACCCTCCGAGCGAAAGTTCGGAGGGTTTTTCATACTTGAATTTCTTATTTCTGAGGCTGTGCTGGTTGAGCCGGAGCTGGTTGTGCAGGAGTTGTTGGAGCGGGCGTCGCCGGACGGGGAGCGGGAGCCGTTACCGCCGGAGCTGCCGAACCTAAGCCATCATCCATTCCATCACCGGCAGTCTGACCCGTTAGGAAGAATACAGAAACCAGAGCAAATACGGCAATGGCTCCACCAAACCCCCAGGTGAGTTGTTCGAGTAGATCACCCGTTTTTTTCACGCCAAAGAGTTGTTGGGAACCGGCTCCGGTAAACTGTGAAAGTCCACCGCCTTTAGGGTTTTGAATCAATACCACCAGGACTAATAAGGCAGCCACAATGATGGAGAGGATAATTAACGTAGTAAACATTGGGTTCTTTTATAGAAAGGGAAAATGGTGTTCAGATTTAAAACAAGGAAAGTCGACTTCTCAGCTCCTCGATTTTACCTGCAAAGTACGCCTTTTTTTCTGGAAACTTCAACTGTAGTTTTTCGTAGATTTCGATGGCCTTCTCCGTTTTTCCCTGCCGGGCCAGTACTTTGGCATACGCTTCCGTTAAGGGTGTACTAGTAGAGACTTGTTGTTTATGAGCCAGATCCACGGGTTCTTCGTCGCTTGGACCGGGTTTAGCCCGGAAGGGACCGATCCGGGGTTCGGCTTGAATGAAGCGGTCAATGATGGCCAACTGATCATACGCGGGTGTTTCAAACTTCTCTTTTTCGGCTTTTTCTTCCGATTTTTTAAGGAGTACTTCCGAATAATCCAGGCCTCGGAGTGCTTGTACCGGATTGATGGTTTCGAATACTGGAACGTGTTGCGTTGCGATTTCCTCTACTTCCCGGGGATGACGACGCGTAAACGGTAAGCGTTGTTCTTCGGCAGGAGTGGTCGCTACCGGAAATTCTCCTCCAATGAATTTACGCAGGGCGTTGCGGCTCAGCGAATAGGCAGCTGCTTTGCGTAAAGCCGCTGGGGCATCCGTATGATCGGCCTGATCGGTATAACCTTTCGCCAGCAGTACGTGCCCGGTTTGACAGAAAGGATAATGTTCTACCAATTCTTTGAGATAAGCCACATCATCCGATGAAAGATCGGTTGGATTGGTAACAAGATAAGAAAAAATATCGCGTTGCATAAGGTGCCCAGTGGAGGAGGTCCGTCTAGCCAAAATGGCCAGGGGAAACTTTAAAATATAGATTCTAAGATACAGAATTTCCGGCTCCGGAATCAATAGTGCCTACTTTTCATTCGTAAGAAATGTCTAAAGTAATCGTTGAATAAAACCGTAACAGATTCTTACAAATGAATTTATTGAGTAGGAAGGGGTTGGTAGAAATTTTCTTAGGTTTTTCTGAAAAATATTACCAGTCGCCCGCTGTTTTGTTAAAAATGTCCAGAATGATCTGCTCCAGAATAGGCGGAATCAGTTGTCCTTCGACCTGATTTAGGGTTTGGTTTTGCGGGAAATCCCGGAAAAACGAAAAGGGTTGTTCGAAACTCGCCGATTCATCTTTGGTATTCACAAACCGAACCGTAACGGTGACGGTTAGTCGGTTCAAACCCGCCTTATCCTGGGCCGTAGGAGCCTGCGGTGTCACGTCGTAACCCGTAATCGCTCCTTCGATTAATAAGTCACCATCGCCACCGGGTTTGAGTTGTAGCCGGGTATTTCGCTGGAAATATTCTTTTAGCTGTTCGGTAAAGGTGTTGGGCAGGGTAGCCGGTCCACCTGCCGCATTCATGACGAAGTTGTTAATCGTAATGGTCTTTAGATCCGCTGACAATTTCCCGCCCGGCGAAAAGGAATACGGACCGCAACCGTTCAATAGGACGCCCGGTAGCAGAATCAGGAGCAGTAACAAGGTACGGCTAAGGGCTTTGTTGCCGCGGAAAGGACTACTCTTCATCAATCTCATACTGTTTAATTTTCCGGTACAGCGTCCGTTCGGAAATGCCGAGGGCCTGAGCCGCATTTTTACGTTTATTGCCGTTCTTACGCAGAGCTTTGATAATCATCTCTTTCTCTTTCTTTTCCAGCGAAAGCGATTCATCTTCTGACTCGTCCGTTACATCCACAAAGCTGGAATCGTTGGACTGATCCAGCGAAAAGACATTGGGTGATGTGGGCGGCGTAGCCGTACTCGAAACGGGCAGGTACCGGGTCGGCGTATGATTTTCACTAAAATTAACGGGTTCGTCAGCCACGCCCTGAAACAAATTGGCGTGTTGCCGAAGAATTTCACCGTCGCCTGCACCATTCTGAGCCATTTCCACGAATAGCTTTTTCAGTTCTGTTACGTCACGTTTGAGGTCGAAGAGCACTTTGTAGAGTAACTCCCGTTCGTTGAAATCCTGGCTTTGGCCGTCCCGGAATACGTCCGGTAGGGACGAACGCTGGGCATCCGGAATGTATTTGAGCAACGAACGGCCATTGATGGTGCGTTCTTCTTCGAGGATGGAAACCTGTTCCGCCAAATTTTTTAATTGGCGAATATTTCCCGGAAAACGGTAACTCAGCAGTACTTCCCGGGCATCTTCGGTGAGCTGTACGGGGCGGATGCGTTGACGTTCGCTGAAGTCCGCCGTAAATTTCCGGAAAAGCATCAGTACGTCATCGCCCCGGTCCCGCAGGGGTGGCACGAAAATGGGTACCGTATTCAGACGATAGTACAAATCTTCCCGGAAGCGGCCTTTCTCTACCGCCTGCATTAGATTAACGTTAGTAGCCGCTACGACCCGAACGTCGGTCTTCATGATTTTGGAAGAACCGACGCGGATAAACTCCTTGTTTTCGAGTACTCGTAAGAGCCGGGCCTGCGTACCCAACGGCATTTCAGCGATTTCATCGAGAAAAATGGTACCGCCGTCCGTTACTTCAAAATATCCCTTTCGAGCATCGACGGCTCCGGTAAAGGCTCCTTTTTCGTGTCCAAATAACTCGGAATCAATGGTTCCCTCTGGAATGGCTCCGCAGTTAATGGCAATGAACTGGCCGTGCTTACGGGTCGATAGTTGATGGATAATCTTGGAAAACGACTCTTTCCCGCTTCCGCTTTCTCCGGTAATGAGTACCGTTAGATCGGTAGGAGCGACCTGGGCTGCGATCTGGATGGCGTAATTCAGTGCTGATGAATTACCAATGATGCCAAACCGCGATTTTATGGATTGTATTTCCTGAGGTGACATGTGTGTAATGGATAGAGCTTAGAGAATGGACAAATGGGAAAAAAGAGTATTGCCTAACGAATGCCAGGCCATACTCTTTTTCGGGGATCTATGCTCTAAAGAACGGGTTCGCCCAGCAACGTTGCCGCCGTACAATCCGTAACCAATACATTCACGTATTGACCTTTGGTAAAGTTATGTTTGGGGAACACAACGACCTTATTCTGGTCGTTACGGCCCTGCAGGTGCTCGGCAGAACGTTTGGACGTTCCTTCCACGAGTACCTTGTGTACTTTACCAATGGCCTGCTGATTGCGTTCGAGGCTATGCTGTTGCTGCAAGGCAATGATTTCGTTAAGGCGACGTTTTTTCACGTCTTCTGGAATGTCATCGACGAGCTTTTTGGCCGCTGGCGTACCCGGACGCTCGGAGTAGGCAAACATGTAGCCGTAGTCGTATTTGACGTAGTCCATGAGCGTAAGCGTATCGCGGTGTTCTTCCTCCGTTTCCGTACAGAACCCAGCGATCATATCCTGCGAGATGCCGCAGTCATTGCCCAGAATCCGACGAATGGCGTCTACCCGGTTCATGTACCACTCCCGGTCGTAGGTCCGGTTCATGAGTTTTAGAACCCGGGAATTGCCGCTTTGTGCCGGCAGGTGAATGTAGTTGCAGACGTTGTCGTACTTCTTCATGGTGTAGAGTACTTCGTCCGTAATATCCTTGGGGTGGGAGGTGCTGAAGCGTACCCGCAACTCCGGGCTCACCAGGGCTACTTTTTCCAGCAATCCGGCAAAGTTTACCTGCTCGGTACCGTCTTCCGAAGCCCATTTGTAGCTATCTACGTTCTGGCCCAGCAGCGTGACTTCCCGGTAACCCTGTGCAAACAAATCCCGGGCTTCCTGTACGACGGAATACGCATCCCGCGAACGTTCGCGGCCCCGCGTGAAGGGTACTACGCAGAAGCTACACATGTTGTCGCAACCCCGCATGATGCTGATAAAGGCCGTTACGCCGTTGGAATTCAAGCGTACGGGAGCAATGTCGGCGTAGGTTTCTTCCTTGGAAAGAAAAACGTTTACGGCTTTCTGGCCCGTTTCTACTTCGTCGAGCAAGCGGGGCAGGTCACGGTACGCATCGGGACCCACGACCATGTCAACCACTTTTTCTTCTTCCAGTAACTTCGCTTTGAGACGTTCGGCCATGCAGCCCAGTACACCAATCATAGTGTCGGGTTTGCGGCGTTTCAGGCTGGTAAAAGTGCTTAAACGGTTCCTTACTTTCTGTTCGGCGTTGTCGCGAATAGCACAGGTGTTAAGTAGAACCAGATCGGCCTCGTCAATGCTGGAAGTCGTCGCAAAGCCTTTTTCCCGCATGATGGAAGCCACGATTTCGCTGTCGGAGAAGTTCATCTGACAGCCGTAGCTTTCAATATATAATTTCTTTTTACCAAGGGCATTTTGCTCATCCTCGAGTAAACGGGGAAGGTCAATGCCTTGCTTATCTTCAGGAGTCAGGATTTCTAAGGTCTTCATGGGTGCTCGGAGCGTTGAGCCTCAGGCTTTCCGCTTAAATATCTAAATGTTCGTTGAATTCAGAAGTACAAAGGTATAAAAAAGCTGACAGATTGGCAGTAAAGAATTAACGTTGAAAGGCTGGATTTTGTGATAAAGGGGAGTGATAGAAGTTGGGAGGTACGATCGTTCTAAACTTTTCGACTTGGTTTATAAATCAAGCGTATGAGGAAAGGTTTCCCAATTTCGATAACCTTTCATTTGTTCAGCTGATATCTATACATAACCTTCATTTATTAGCCATTCCCTATGCCTGCCCAATTAACCATCGACTCGATTACTGATTTTTGTTTGCAAAAACTCGATTTCTCGAATCCGAAACTCGACCCTGAATACTACTACGCTCACCTTCCGCTTTGTGTGGTAGACAGTGTCTTTTCCATGGGCGTGAAGTACGAATCCGTTCGCAATGTCGTCCGGCGAATGGAGCCGTTGGTCGGTCATACCCTTTTTCGGGACTACGGTTCTTTACCTACCGATCCGGCACAACAGATTTCAGTAGCGGTTTTTCTGGAAAAAATTGAGCATGAATCGCCCGAAAAACTGGCATTGGAAATCTACCAGAATAAACAGCGAACCTCTACACAAAACGGAATTCTGAAAGCGGAAGCCGTCAGCCGATTTTTACGAGTGCTAAATGATTTTGATGTGCAGTACTTTCAGGATGTTCCTCGCCTCATCACGAATGCAGATTTCGAACAACAAATCAAACGTATTCCTGGACAGGCCAGTGGTATTTGTCTAAGCTACTTCTTCATGCTGGCAGGAAACGACCAGCTTATCAAGCCTGATCGGATGGTACTGGCGTTCCTGGAAGCCATTACGGCAAAGACGGTAATTCTACAAGAAGCACAATTGATTTTGGAAGAGGTATCGAGCCAACTCGTTTTGAAAGGATACGAAATGAATCCCAGATTACTGGACAATTTAATCTGGAACTACCAGCGTAAACTACCCAAAAAGGCCTCTGGTGTCAGAATGAGATTAGAGGTATAGTCCGAGAGAGCTTTTGTACGCTGCTCTCTTGCCCATACACACAAATTTTGAATACTTTTACTGCACTCTGTATCCACCTCATCATCGTATACGCTATCCATGCTTCACCTGTTCTGGAATCTTCTCAACCTGGCTATACTGCTTTACTTTCTCTATTTGTGTTTGAAAGCTACGCAGTTACTCCGGCAAAAGCTGGGCTGGTGGGCGGCGGCTATTTTTGTCGTTGGCGTCTTTTCGTCCGCTGGAAAGTCTGGTACCAACCAAGCGGATGAAGTTCAGAAACAGGGGCTAGTATCCCGAAATAGGGTAGTAGAGCAGGCTATAAGTCGAATTCAGGTCAAGTTGCAAAAAGAACTACTGTCCAGCTACAATCTGTATCTACTGTACGGACCGGCTAAAGATTCCAGCAGTATTGTCGTCATAGATGCTTATTCAACCATGAATGGCCTTACGGGTGGTGTGGTCTGGAAACCAAAGTTTATAACCGTGAATACCGCTGGAAACACATTAAAATATAATGTGACGGGAATACTGGAATGGCGGCTGTTAGGAATGACGCTGTACAGCGAGTTTAAACACTATCAGGGAAACGCTCCGCTAAATGAAAGCCTTAGAAAGGATAGCCAATCCCAAACCGTAGTTCCGGACGATACCGGTTGTCCAGCGTTGGATTGAACATATCACCCAGTACCCATTGACCCAAACCACCATCGGCACGCGGGCGGGCGGGTTCATAAAGCTTGATACCCCAGTCAGCCCGTAAGATGAAGAACGACTTATCGAAACGCAAGCCAAAACCCGCATTGAGAGCCGTCTGACTGAGAAAGCTACCCGGTTTAAATTGTGATTCGGTCTGGTTGGTTCGCAGTAACCATACGTTTCCGGCATCCACGAATAAGGCTCCATTGAAATCGCCAAAAAGCTTAAACAGGGGGAACCGCCATTCGGCATTGAGTTCGAGTTGAACATCGCCGGGGCGTTCGAATTTATAACTCGGAACGACCACTCCTGACTTGAGTGTATCAAAACTGGCCGCCTGGGCTCCCAACCCTAACTTACGCGGGTTCCAACCCCGCATGGAGTTAGCTCCCCCGGCAAAAAAGGCCTTTTCGTAGGGGAGAATTCCCCCATTCTTGGAGTACTCCCAGCCAATGCCTCCAAACGCCCGGAAGACGAGCATGGACCGCCCCCGGCGGCGTAAGGGGACATAAACCCGGTAATCAACGCTGGTTTTCAAGAATTTATAATAGCGGAGATCCTCGTTGTCGGTTAGCTGATCCTGCCTGCTACGCGAGAGCAAGTTTAGGGTTGTACCGCCCGATTCAGCGAAAACGCGTAAGTACTTCGTTCGACGGAAGGTGTTTAAATTCAGGTTGTTATCGTTATACACGTATGAGCCGCTGATGCTGGAAACAAACGACCGATTGAAAGTGAAGATCAGGTTATTACCGGCGAGTTGCTGTTCCCGCAAAAACTGTTGGAAAGCTTCTGATTGACGACTGGTATTGATCAGGTTAATATCCAGCGGACTGAAGTAAAAAGTTTCCTTGGACGAAATTTGCCAGGAGTAATTCATCGCCAGTTTAAAGCCCGTACGCCGAAAATCTTTCCGGTCGCTGAACGAATAACCGATCCCGACCTGGGTCCGTGGTGCACTGTTGCTGTAGCGAACTTTCATCGCCGCCGGAATCAGTAATTGCGGAAAAATAAGGGAGGTATTCAGACCTGCTTCAAAGTTTTGATCCTTGAAGGCCAGATTCTGAGAGCTTTGGGTAAAACCCGGCTGACCATCATACCCAGCCTTCCCGGCGATTTCCAGTGTTTCCAGTCCCTGGAAGAAATTCCGGATGCGTAAGGCTCCATTCAAAAAAGGACCGGGCAAACCCTGGTACACGTTCATGCCCACCTCCGACGTAAGCTCATAGCGTTGCAGAGGTTGGGCGTATACCAGTGCGTTCAACCGGTGATTACTGGCCGTATCGTAGGTAATGTTCGGGAATTTGAATTGATCAAGCGTCCCCAGCATCCGTAGCGTCTCGTTGTGAAAGGTCTGGTTATAGGTAGCTCCGGGGCGTACCTTCAGCTTGGCATCGAGCAGTCGGGTCGAATATTTTTTACCCACGAAAATGTACCGAATGCCATTGTAAACGGTTGAGTCTAGGTGCGAAGAAGGTTCGGAAGGGTCGCGACCATCCACCACAAACGTGACCGAATTGATCTGGTAGTAGGGGTAGAGAAACGGTACGGAATCGATCACCATCGTGACATTCATGTGGTGCTTTAGGGGCTCGGCCAGTGAAGTGTCGTAGGTACCGGTAAATGAAATATTTTCCTTAGAGAAGCCATAGTACCCCCGATCTCGCAGCAAGGCTTCCACCCGTTCACGTTCGGCACTGAAATTACGCTCATCGACCCGGTTTCCTTTTCGCAGAAAGCGAATGCCCCGGGTATTTTGAATAATACTGTCAATGCGGGGATCAACCGTAACCAGCCGGATGGAATCCAGTACGTAAGGTTTTCCCTGTTGCACTTCGTAAAGCACTTTTACCCTGCGGAATTTGACCGTATCAAGCTTGTACCGCACGGAATCATCAAACATTCCCCGGTTAGTACGCAGAAAGGCCTGGAGGTTCTGAGCGTTCTGACGAGCGTCTTCTTCGGTGATGATGGCGGGTGGTTCGCCCACAACCCGCATCCACCAGTGGCCCTGTTCGATCGCCATACGGTTATGGTCAATCTTGTGGTCAAGCCGCTCAATCCGACGCAGATTCTTGCGGGACTGCGTCGAATCCGGAGCATTCCGAATCTGTTCGATACGGGCCTGATATTCACGAATTTCCCGTTCAAAGCGGGGCTTTTTATACTTTAGAAAATCGGGGCGGGCAATCTGATACACCCACAGAAAAGGCGTAATGGGCTGCGTAATCAGAACCCGGTTTGATTCCTGGGGTAAAAGGGCCTCGAGCTCTTCGTTCGGAATTTCCTTGTTACCTTTGATGGTCTGTTTGGCTAAAAGATACTCGCCTCGCCGTAGTTCGGTACCACGGGTGCAGGCAGCTAAAAAACCAAGAAAAGCCATTCCTATCACCAGCAGATGACTGTATTTCTTCCTCTTTGGGAATGGCATAAGTATACGGGACAATGATCTCACAAAAGTGGCAAAAACAAATACGCCTGCTTCAGCAGAAAAAGCACCGGCAGGAATCGGGAGCGTTTCTGGTAGAAGGCGGCAAGAGTGTCCGCGAGTTACTGACCGCTGATTTTAGACTTCAGGCTCTGTTTGTAACGGATACATTTTACAAAGAAAACCAAAAGCTACTCGACGAGCAACCCTTCCGGGCTGAATTGGTGACGGAAGATGAACTCGAAAAGGTTGGAACCCTGCAATCCAACAATGCCGCCCTAGCCATTGCAGAAACCAAAGAAAACCTTCCGCTGCGGGTAGAGAGCCAGGAATTTGCTCTGGTACTCGATGATATACGAGATCCGGGTAACCTCGGAACCATCATTCGGATTGCCGATTGGTACGGAATAAAAAAGATTATCTGCTCGACTTCCTGCGTAGATGCGTACAATCCGAAGGTGATTGCAGCCAGTATGGGGTCATTTACGCGGGTACAAACGTATTACGTCCCACTGCAGGAATTTTTCGAGCAGGAAAAAGCACAGACGGTTTACGGTACCTTCCTCGACGGGGAATCCATTCATGGCTTAAACTTTCGTGAATCGGGCTACATTGTGATTGGCAATGAAGCCAACGGCATCCGTCCGGAAAACGAAGACTTTATCCAGAAACGCATCACCATACCCCGGTTTGGCGAAGCCGAATCACTGAATGCAGGCATTGCTACGGCGATTGTGCTGGATAATTTGCGACGTTGAGGTTGTTTATTTTATACAGGAATAAGTACGTTTTTCGTCCCGCTAAGATGGCTGGTCTTTTAGCCTATCAGTTCTTTCCGTATAGAAATGAATGAAAACTTAATACGCGTTAAAGAATGACTGTTTCACCCCAGTAAGGCGGCTGTTCATTTAGTCCGTATGGCATGCGATAGGACGGGGTCCGGTTTTATGCCGTCCTTGAAGAGATTCGATTGATTCTAACAACCATTAACGAGTACTAACCACTATCGCTAAGAGAAGAAAGCTCCTCCCACCCATGAGCCATTCTATGGGGGCATCCCATGGTGGGAACAATGCGGTGGCCTGAAGCTAAGCTAGGCAGTTAAGGAAAGGTCCAGCCTGGAAGGCTCATGGTATACTTGTCAGCCATAAGGACCGAGCTCGGTTTAGGTGGATAATGAAGTACATGAAGAACAAACTTTCTTCACTACGGAAAGAGAATAAGCTACTGGCCAACCGTACCTGTGGAACCAAATCCGGTCTGTTCAGGGCGACATCAATAAACCACCATTTATATCCTTGTCCTGAGCACTACTAGTTCAAATTTCACCTAACTTAAATAACAAATCCTATGAGTGTAGTTGACAGTAATGGCAATGAATTAAAAGATGGCGATTCAGTAGTCGTGATTAAGAGTTTGAAAGTAAAGGGGACTTCCATGACGCTGAAACAGGGGACCGCCATCAAAAATATTCGCTTGACCGATGATGAGGAAGAGGTAGAGTGTAAAGTAGAAAAGACGAAACTTGTACTGAAAACCTGTTTTTTGAAGAAGTCTTAAGATATAGTTACAAAAAAAGCCCGGTCTTTGAACCGGGCTTTTTTTGTAACTATACCCCGCTAGGGGTAAGTGGTAATTTAGACCAAAGACGACTAATCAAGCGAGATGTAGTCAACAGTCATGTCCTCCGGAGCAAAAAACCTAGGCTCAACATGAAAGGTCACCTGATACGTCAATTTGATCCAACTATTGAAGTGATTAACCTTGGCCGATAAGGGCGGACCAATAATCCAGTCGCCAGCAATAGGTTCTGGTTCGACAAGTTGTATTTGAAAACCAGGCTTTAATTGGAGATTCGCCTGCTTCGCCCAGGACGTAGCTTGTTCCTGAGCTTTTGCTAGAATGCGATTTTTCACCTCCAGTTTATCCTGCTCTTCGAACGTAGAGGAAATTTGAGCTAAAGCCAGCTCCGGATGCGACGTCCGATATGTTTCTACCAGGGCATAAGTCTCAGGGGTTAGCCGTATTTGGCAGAATGGAGTTTCATAGTCAATCTCATTATTATGAAATTCGACAATACCCAAATCTTCGTAAGCGATCTGAGAATCCGACAGAAAAGCCGTCCATTGTTCGTGAGCGGATGCGATGTTTTGCTGGGCTTCCGGCAGGCTTTTAAAGTCAAGTGCGGTAGAGAATAGAATCTCTTTAGGCGTGGCTGCTACGCGTTCGGTAAGGGTTAAACTGAATGAATCGATAGTCATAGGCGGATTCTTTTACAAAGATACGGGCAATTCCGTCGCTGCATCATCGGCTATGTGGCGGGCATTTTCCGTACCCAGCCAGCGATCAATCAGGTAATGGACGAGGTACAAAATGGGGATAGTCAGCAGGGAGATAATGAATTTGTATAAGTAATTATTCAGGGCTACCGAAAGAGCCTGTCCCGCTGACCAGTTACCAAATAGGTAAAAGGCAACAAACACCACCACAAAGCTGTCGATGAGTTGCGATACTACCGTGGAACCCGTCGCCCGTATCCAGATGTACTTGTGGCCCGTATGCTTACGCAGGTACTGAAAAACGGTAACGTCGAGAAACTGAGCCAGCAAAAAGGCCGTAATCGAGCCAATGATGATGCCTAAACCCTGACGGAAAATGACTTTGTAGGCGTAGTCAATGTTGAAATTGGTGGTACCCTTGTTAACGTCAAGCCAGAACTGAGCCGGGGGCAAGGTTGTAGCCGCGTAGATAATGAAGAAGGAATAGACAATGAGTCCCGCCGTGAGAAATGACAACCAGCGAACGCCTTTCCGGCCGAAATACTCATTGATCATATCGCCAATGATGAACACCAGCGGCCAGTTAAGAGCCCCCGCTGCCTGGTTAAATGACCACTTGTCGCCCCAGGGTGTTGGGATGTTAGCGGAGGGTAAGCCCAGTACGCCTTCCACGGAAAAAATTTTACCGCCAATGATTTCGGCTACCAGGGCATTCGCAATAAAAAAGCCAGACAATACAAAAAACAAAATCTGCCGTTTGGAGGCAAATAGAGGTTGATCATTCATACGGAAAGGTACGGTTTTGAGTGAGGGAGCGGCACCCAAACATAGTATTCAAAGGGGAATAGACGAAAAAGTCAGATGCTTTGCGAAACATCTGACTTTCGGTTTTATTGCGGTAGAACCACGAGGGGTTCTTCAACGGTTTTCTTTTCAGCACCCTGCTCCAGGAATGTTTCAATCCGGTCAATCGCCACGTTGAGCTGCTCGACGGGCGGGAGGGTTACGATGCGGAAGTGGTCGTCTTTGGCGTAGTTGAAGCCCGTACCGGGAACGAGGAGTACCCGCTGCTCCACCAGCAGTTCGTACACGAACTGTTCATCGTTGGCAAAGCGGAATTTCTTCAGATCCAGTTTTGGAAACAGATACAACGCTCCTTTGGGCTTCACGCAGGTAATACCCGGAATGGCCGTAATCCGGTCATAGGTAAGTTGCATTTGTTTGTACAGCCGTCCTGTTGGAATTACCAGGTCGTTAATACTCTGATAACCGCCCAAAGCCGTTTGAATAGCAAATTGAGCCGGAACGTTGCCGCACAGCCGCAGACTGGCCAGGAGATTCAATCCTTCAATGTATGATTTGGCCCGGTGTTTGGCTCCACTCAGAATCAGCCAGCCGCCGCGAAATCCGGCTGCTCGGTAGTTTTTGGAAAGCCCGCCGAACGTCAAACAAAGCGTATCCGTGGCCAGGGTACCCATGGGGTAGTGAATCGCTCCGTCGTACAGAATCTTATCGTAAATCTCATCCGAAAACAGCATCAATTGGTGCTCTTCGGCAATCCGGGCAATGCGAGCCAGTACATCTTTGGAATATACCGCTCCCGTCGGGTTATTGGGATTGATCAGGACAATGGCCTTGGTACGACGCGTGATTTTGCGTTCAATATCCTGAATATCCGGATTCCAGTCCGAAGCTTCGTCGCAGATGTAGTGGACGGGCTTGCCACCCGCTAAAGCTACCGAGGTCGTCCAGAGTGGGTAATCGGGTGAGGGAATCAGTACTTCATCCTCATCGTCGAGCAGGGCCTGCATGGTTAGCAGAATCAGCTCGCTGACCCCGTTGCCAATGTACACGTCGTCGATGGTAACCCCAGGGATACCAATACTCTGTGTGTAGTGCATGACCGCCTTTCGGGCCGCGAACAAACCCCGCGAATCGGAATAGCCCTGTGCATCCCGAATATTCACGATCATGTCGTGGATGATTTCGTCGGGAGCATCGAAGCCAAACGGAGCCGGATTGCCAATATTTAACTTGATGATTTTATAGCCCTGAGCTTCAAGTTCCAGAGCTTTTTCGTAAACGGGTCCACGAATTTCGTACCGTAAACTGTCCAGTCGCGTCGATTTGTAAAAGGCCATAGGCGTCGGTCACCCCTAATTTTTTCTAAGCAAAAAACTATCCCTTCGAGAAACTAAAAAATTTTAAAATATGTCATGGTATCTTCGGTTGGGGTTTGCAATTTCGCGTTATTTGGGAAAAGATGGAGTGATTTCAGCAGATTATTCTGTTTTCGAACAAAAATCAGATTCTTTTCGCGGGGGAATAGCCCCTTCTTTCACCCGATTCAATTATTTATCAAACCGGAGAACTTAGTTTTCAACGGATTACCTCTACCATTTTCATGACACTTACATCCAACAAGGTACGCGTGCTGGTCGTAGGCTGTGGCAACATGGGAGCCTCCCATGCCCTGGCTTACCAAAATCTGGACGGATTCGAAATCTGCGGGATTGTTTCACCGGGAAAAAGCAAGGAAGTGCTTAACGAGAAATTAGGCGGCGGTTATACGCTGTTTAATGATTACGAAACGGCTTTGACCGAAACCCAGCCCGACGCCGTTTGTATTTCTACGTACCCCGATACGCACGAGCCGTACGCGATTATGGCTCTGGAACAAGGAGCTCACGTGTTTATCGAGAAACCCCTGGCGGATACCGTTGAAGGGGCCAAACGCGTCGTAGCGGCAGCTGAAAAAGCCGGTAAGAAAGTAGTGGTAGGGTATATCCTGCGGCACCATCCGAGCTGGGAGAAATTCGTGGAAATCGCCCAGGACATGGGTAAGCCGTTGGTAATGCGGATGAACCTTAACCAGCAGAGCCATGGTAACATGTGGACGGTACACCGGAATCTGATGAAGAGCCTGAGTCCGATTGTGGATTGCGGCGTACACTATATCGACGTCATGTGTCAGATGACGCGGTCGAAGCCCGTTCAGGTAAACGCCATCGGGGCTAGACTTACCGACGAAATCCCGGATTCAAATTATAATTACGGTCAACTGCAGATCCGTTTTGAGGACGGTTCAGTAGGTTGGTACGAAGCAGGCTGGGGACCGATGATGAGCGAAACGGCCTTCTTTGTGAAAGATGTGATCGGACCCAAAGGCTGCGTATCCATCGTAGCTAAAGACGCCGGAGCGGCGGGTAAATCCGATAATGTTGATTCGCATACGAAGACAGAATCTTTACGGGTACACCGGGCTAAACTCAATCAGGACGACCAGTTTGTACAGGCCGATGAATGGATTAACCTGACCGACGAACCCGACCACAATGAGCTGTGTCAGCGGGAACAGCAGTTCTTCCTAAAAGCCATTCAGGAAAATACGGACCTGACGGATCACTTACAGGATGCCGTCAACAGTCTGCAAATTGCCTTCGCCTGTGATGAGTCCGTACGGACGGGACAGCCGGTAATGCTGTAGGTTTATAGATGAGAATGTACAGAGTACAAATGATAAAGATTTGGACTGCCAGCTCGAGAGCTGGCAGTTTTTGTTAGTCGGGTAAGGTAATTTATGTAATAGCCGACGTTCGCTTATAAAAACGTTTTTCAATAGTATGATAACTCCAGCTGGATACGAAGAAAACCAGGATATAATTGGCAATGAAGAGATAGGAATAATCGGATGAATCGAACTTTAAAATGCGAACGAATAAAATATTAAATAGCGTGTTGATTAATCCATGAGTTAAGTAAATAGAATAACTGTATAAGGCTATTTTTCTAAGTACAGGCTGCTGGACCAGATAATGTGAAATAAAGCCACGCTCATGAGAAAAAATAAGAATAGTTAAAAAGAAAATTAACTCATAAATGATACTTAATTGTAGCCATTGCTTCTGAAAATAAATGCTAATCATTACAAGTAAGACTACCAAAGTTTCAGCCCAGGAAAAGAAAATATTGCTTCGACTACTGATGAATGAATATGTATAAACATAAGTTTTACAACAGAGCACGCCAGTGAAAAAACCAATAAATCCGCGTAAAAAGCCGTAATTGTACGTATAAACGATCGAGGCCGTTTGCGTAACAACGAGTAAGACAAGTAGGGATGAAAGCAGAATAATGGCGTAAATGATCGTTTGAAGAGTGTTTTTTCTATTTCGTACGAGCAATAGGGTAACACTCGCATACAGTATGTATGAACACATTTCAGCACTTATCGACCAGCTTGGGCTATTCCAGCTTACGTTGTTTATTCCCTGCCACTTGATTGAATTTAGTAAGAACAAATTGGTGAAAAAGGTAAAAACAGTATTGTCAGGATTAATCGGCTGGTAAATAGTAATGAAGTGAGCAGCTGAACCTTTCAGCAATTCAATCAATGCGTATAGCAACAGTAAAAAAAATGCAAGGGATAAATTCTGTAAAATCGTTTTGTTAAAAAAGATTGAAAAGATTCTTGGGTTTCAATATATGGGTAATTATAGCCAATAATAAAGCCACTTAATACGAAAAAAAAGTCTACAAATAATTCGATTCCAGCAATGAAGGGATTATTTAATACGGGGGTATTGGAAAAAAGGGACATGTGGAACAAAACTATAAATGAGGCAAAAATCCCCCGAAATATATCAAGTACATCAAATCTGGTTTTCATCAAGGAATAGTGGGTCTAGACTTTACAGTTCGAAACTCGGCGGGTCGTCGATTAACCAGTTGCAGAAAGGTATTACTAAACGTCGACAAACTGGTGTACCCTACGTCGTAGGCGATCTCAGTAATGGATTTATCCGTTTGTAGCAACTCCTCAATAGCCCGTACAATCCGGTACATCTTCACGTATTGTAAAAATGAAAGCTCCATCTCCTGTTGAAAAAGTCGAGATAAAGTACGGGCACTCAACCCAAATTCGTAGGCAACTTCCGGTAAGTGCAAAGGCCTGGATACGTGCTGTTGCAAGTACTTGATGATGGGTAGCAAACGCTCGTTTTGCGTCGTAGGAATGGCTATCGGCAACGGATGCTGACCGATTTCGGGCAACAGGTACTTGAGCGTACGCAGAAAATCATAAGCGTAGACGCCGGGTCGAACCACACCCTGCCAGCGTTCGGAAAAGAGAATCATTTCCAGCAATAAATCCGTAACGGGGTAAATACCCATTTTACTAAAAAACGGATGTGTCAGGTCGTTTGCGGAAGGTAGGTACAGATTGGTTACCCGTAACGTTGACGAGGTATGGAGTACATAGTGCTCCAGCTCGGGCGGAATCCAGATAAAGTGGCGGGCGGGAAGAAAATAGGCTTTGTCGCGGGTATACAGATAGGAGATACCACCTTCAATATACGTAAATTGTCCTTTTTGGTGAAAGTGGTACGGAAACGTCTCCTCTTGCTTTTTATGAATAATGAATATTGAATCTTGAAATTGATCAATATTCTGTAAATACTCCGTTGTATACGAATTCATAGAAATAACGTATGGCTGAAATTGACAAATAATTGGCAATTTATATAAAATGGCTCAATTTGTATTATTCTAATTTTGTGTTTGTTTGTAAACGAGTAACGCAAAATGAAACGATGCATACGGGCTATACTTCTGGGAATCAACCTGATCGGAGTAACGCAGGCCCAAACCATTCCACCAGAAAACCATCAGACGCTTACGCTTACGGAAGCCTGGCAAAAGGCCGAACAGTACAACAAAACGCTTCAGGAACAGAACCTTCGAATCCAGATCAGTCACGAAAAAGTGCAGGATACTAAGAGCGAACGGCTGCCCGAAATCGGAGCCAGTACGCAGTACGCCCGCATCACGAATCTCCCAATTTACGAACGGGGTATCCTGAATACTCCAACGCAGTATCCGGTTTTGCACAACATGTTTCAGTTGAAGACCGAAGCGTACTTCAATCTGTACGAAGGAAAGAAACTGCAAACGAAAATCAAAAGCGAAGAGACCGAGCACGAACGGGTTGAGATTCAGAAAGAAGAAAACGTATCGCAGGTAAAGCTACGCGTTGCGGCGGTGTACCTGGATTTGCAACGGAGTTTGATCTTCAAGGATCTGACTCTGAAAAATATTGAAGAAGCCGAAAAGCGGCTAACGGACATTCGTGAACTGCACAAAAATGGCGTCGTCATCCGGAGTGATCTCTTACGGGCCGAGCTTCAGTTATCCCGCCAGAAGATGGCCTTGCGGGAAATTGAAAACTCCATCGCTATCACCAGTCAGAAATTGAATCTGATGATCGGGCTGCCCGAGACTACAACAATCCAGCCCGTAGCTCTGGTAGAGGGAGATTCGCTTAGTCGGAGCTATGATTCGTACCTGGATGATGCCTTCGACCATGCCCACCTGCTGCGGATTTCGGAGAAAGAACAGGAACTAACCGGTCTCAGACTGAAAGAACTACGGGCGGATAATAAACCTAAAGTGGGGCTTTTCGCCGAGTATCAGTACGGTTACCCGCAGATTACGTTTTTCCCCTACACCGGAGCTTTATACGGTTTTGGCATGGGTGGACTGAAGGCTTCGTATTCGCTTTCGTCACTCTACCACAATAAGCATAAAATCCAAGCTGCAGCTATTGACATGCAACGTCAGGAAGTGATTACCTCCGATCGGCAGGATCAGGTCAAACAGGCCGTGAAGGAAGCGTACGTGCGATACGGTGAATCCCTGCAACGGATTCAGGTGGCCGAACTAAGTATCAAGCAGGCTGCCGAAAACTACCGGATTGTGAAGAATACCTATTTCAATCAACTGGCCTTACTCACGGATCTGATCGATGCCGATACCCAACTGCTGCAAAGTCAGTACGATCTGGCGGCGGCCCGATTGATGGCTCGACTTCAATACTATCAACTCTTACATACGACTGGAAATTTATAAGCCATGAACCCCTCATCCAAACAAACGCGAACCGATCGACTCATCACCCGGATAACGGCCTGGGTGGCCCTGGTGATTCTGCTGGGATTAGCCGTCTGGGGCGGACAATCTCTCTGGGATCTGTACCATTTTGAAGAAACCAACGATGCCCAGATCGATGAATACATTAACCCCGTGACGAGCCGCGTAACGGGCTACGTACGGGAAGTCTACTACAAAGACGATCAGGAAGTGAAAAAAGGCGATACGCTGGTAGTCATCGACGACGACGAATACCAGATTCAAAAAGCCGAGGCCGAAGCGGCTCTGATGACGGCAAAGGCTCAGATCGGCGTGCTGCACAGTAACACGATTACGTCCGATAAAAACGCGGTGGTCAATCAGTTACAGATCGGAGCGGCCAAGGCCAAGCTCGTCAAACAGCAGCAGGATTACGATCGGTACGAGAAATTGCTCGCGACAGAATCCGTCACCCGGCAGCAATTTGAGAACGTGAAGATGGCCCTTGATGTGGCGAAATCGGAGTATGAGGCTTTACAGAAATCATACGAAACGTCCTTGTCCAAAACCGATGACATTACGGCTCAAAAGGCCGTCGCTCTGGCGGAAATTAAACGCCGTCAGGCCTTGCTGGATGAGATCAAACTGAAGATTTCCTACGCCGTCATTCGGGCTCCGTACGACGGAAAAATGGGCAAGAAAAGCATTCAAAAGGGTCAGTTGATTCAGGCGGGACAAACACTCGCTTTCATGGTGGATTCCGAAGAAGGGAAGTGGGTAATTGCGAATTACAAAGAAACCCAGTTACAGCATATGCACATCGGTCAGCCCGTAAACATCGAAACCGATGCCTTTCCCGGAAAGATTTTTCACGGCGAAATCGTCTCATTGTCGGCCGCCACGGGTTCCCGCTTTTCGTTACTGCCGCCCGATAATGCCACGGGGAACTTCGTAAAAATCATTCAACGCGTGCCGATCCGGATCAAACTTACCGACGACACGAATACAACGAAAGGATTGCGGGCGGGTATGAACGCCGTTGTAACCCTTAAGAAAGGAGCCTAACGATGGAAACCTTGCCCATATTCAAACGCTGGGTACCCGAGTGGTTCATTCGGGCTACGCTGTTCATCGTACTGATGCCGGGGCTATTTCTGCTAGGTCTATACGCCGGAAACGTCAATGAAACCGTCGGGTATTACGGCATTGAGCCCGCTGACGTGCAGTTTTCCATTCTGGTGTATTACGTGGCACTAGCGAGTTTCTTTTCGCTCGAACAACGGCTGGTCAGCTACTTTGCGGCGAAACATTACTTCCTGCTCGGACTTTTGCTGACGATTTTAATTAACCTGGCCCTGTACCAGGTTCGTCATCCACAAATTCTTTTTGTCCTTCGGTTTTTCCAGGGAATCTGTATCAGTGGGATTATCGCTACTTCCATGAACCTGATTTTCTCGCGGATGCGTACGGAGCGGGTTCGTATCATGGGTTATACCGTGTTTTACGGACTGCTGCTGGTCTCGGCTCCGTTGTCGTCGCTGGTGGTTTCCTGGGCGTTGCAGTACCTGGAATTCAACGCCTTGTACAAACTCATGATTTATATGCAGCTGCCCGGAGCAATCCTGCTATTGCTGATTATGAACCACGTCCGATTAAAACGCCACATCCCCCTGTATCAGGTGGAATGGATCAGTTTCGTACTGATGGTTCCGGCCTTGCTGATGTGGGCGTACATGATGGTATACGGGCAACAGGAAAATGGGTTGGATTCACCCAGGATCTGGTTCTGTCTGCTCGGAAGTATGGCTTTAACAACCTTGTTTATCTTACGGCAACGGTCATTGAAACGTCCGTATATCAATCTGAGCGTCTTTAAAAGCTCGTCGTTCGTACTAGGGCTGCTCCTCCTGCTGGTGTTTTACGTATGCCGGGGGGCCTTGGGTTTAAGCTCGACGTATTTTGCCACCGTATTGAAAATGGACCCGATTCACGTTTCTGAACTGATGTTGGTCAATATGGCGGGTATTGCCGTGGGGTCACTGGTCGTATCTCGATTCGTCATTCTTAAAAAAAGCCTGCGACTGATTTTACTGACGGGCTTTGCCTTTCTGGGCGTTTTCCACGTCTGGATGTACAGTTTGTTTTCCAATCAAGCCGAACCGGTTTATTACGTCATTCCGCTGTTTTTTCAGGGACTAGGGGCTGCCACCCTGATGGTCCCAATCATTAACTTCTACGTATCGGCCGTACCGGCGTCGATCAGTAGTTCAGCTTCGGCGGTGGGGATTCTCGTGCGATTTACGGGTTTTAGTTTAAGTATGGGGATTTTGAATTTCACCCGCCTGTTTTCAAAAAGTCTGCACTACCATCGTTTACAGGATGAGGTAACTGCCACCAACCCGTATACGCTGCAACGCTTAGCCCAGTACAGGGAAACGCTGATGCACCAAGGTATGGCGGGGGATCAGGCCAGTCTGGCCGCGAGCAAGCTGTTGGGTCAAACGGTAGATCTGCAAACCCAGCTTCGCTACTCGATGGATTATTACCTGATTGTGGCCGCTGTCATTGGCGTAACCATGCTAGCGATTGCCTTGGTACCTTACCTGCGAACGAAGCTTCTCTTTACGCGACAACCGCCGATACCCTTTTGATAGGATCATATGTACAAAGAAAAGCCCTCCGATAGAATATGTCGGAGGGCTTTTCTTCATTACTAAAATCTTATTTACACCACCGCAAACATCGACTTGGCTTTTGCCTCCAGTTTCGAAGTTCCACCGTTGAGGTAGCAGTCAGCGGCCCGGGCGGCTTCGCGACCTTCACTGATGGCCCATACCACTAGCGACTGTCCGCGACGCATATCACCCGCTACGAATACTTTGTCGATACCCGTTTGATAATCATCCGAAAGTACGTTGCCGCGGTTGTCAAATTCCAGTCCCTGTTCAGCCAGTTGCGACAACAGACCTTCGCGTTGGGGGTGGAGGAAGCCCGCGGCAATCAGAGCGAGATCGCAGGGAACCACGCGTTCGTTCTGTTCTACGTTCTGTGCTTTGCCATCCACTACTGTCAAGACGATATCGGCAATACGCAGGTGCGTCAGTTTGTCACCGTCACCGATAAATTCTTTCACGGAAATACTCCAGAAACGTTCGCAACCTTCATCGTGTGAGGTGCTGGTCCGTTTCATGTTCGGCCATAAGGGCCAGGGCGTACCCGGGTGACGTTCTTTCGGAGGTTCGGGCATTACTTCTACCTGCGTAACCGAAGCCGCCGAATGACGATTGGATGTACCGATACAGTCAGAACCCGTATCGCCACCGCCAATCACGACCACGTGTTTACCCGTCGCAAGCAATTCTCCATTTTTGTAGTGCATGCCGCGATGATCGTAGACACGGTCAATGTTGGCATTCCGCTTGTTTTGCTGACTCAGGAATTCCATCGCCGGGTGTACGCCTTTGTTCAGGTACGTATCCCAACCAATTACATCCTTACCATCCCAGGTTTTGTTAATACCCCGGGCCACGGTCGAGCCGCCCGAAAGCATGACCAGATCATACTGATCGAGCAGTTCCGAGCCGGAAATATCCTCGCCCACGTTGACGCCCGTTTTGAAGGTGATGCCTTCCGCTTTCATCACTTCCACGCGGCGATCGATGGTCCATTTTTCGAGTTTGAAATCGGGGATGCCGTAACGTAACAAGCCACCCACCTGATCGGCCCGTTCGTAAACGGTGACCCAGTGACCCGCTTTGTTGAGCTGAGCCGCCGCAGCCAGACCCGCAGGTCCGCCACCGATGACGGCTACTTTCTTACCCGTACGGTCTTTCTCATCAATTTGCAGGGGCTTCACGTAACCGTTCAGGAAGGCGTACTCGATGATGGATTTCTCGATGTACTCAATCGTAACGGGGGGCTTGTTGATGCCCAGTACGCAGGAAGCCTCGCAGGGAGCCGGACAAATACGACCCGTAAATTCCGGGAAGTTGTTGGTCGAGCTCAGAATTTCGTAAGCCAGACCCCAGTTGTTTTCGTACACGGCGTCGTTGAATTCCGGGATGATGTTTCCCAGCGGACAGCCGTTGTGACAAAAAGGGATACCGCAGTCCATGCAGCGGGCTGCATTGTGGGTCTGTACTTGTTCAAAAGACAGATCAATGTCAATTTCCTTGTAATCGAGTTTACGCTCAGCTACCGGACGTTTGCTAGGTAATTCTCGCGTAAATTCTAGAAAACCAGTTGGTTTGCCCATTGTACGTATGAATGATGACTACCCGAAGGCAGTACGAATGATCGAATTGGAAAACTTGAAAGGGGAGAATAGAGAGGATTCCCAGGGGCGGGAACCCTCCCGAATCATTATTTTACCAGCACGTCTGCTACAAAGTCACCGTATACGACTTCTTTGTTCGCAATCTGATCGCTCAGGGCAATGCCTTTGTTGGCCAGAGCCTGCTTAAAGTCGGTCGGCATCACCTTCACAAACTGATCGGCAATGGTATCCCAGTTATCGAGTACGATGGTTGCTACTTTCGATTGTGTGTGCGACTGGTGTTTCTCAACGTACATCCGAACGATGTTATGATCTTCGCTGCTGAGTTTTTCCAGAGCAATCATTTCCGGATTGACCTTGTCAGCAAAATCACCGTTTTTATCCCAGATGTACGCGACACCGCCACTCATACCCGCACCGAAGTTACGTCCGGTATTACCCAGAATGATTACTAAACCACCTGTCATATACTCGCAACCGTGGTCACCGATGCCTTCGACGACTACTTTGGCACCCGAGTTCCGTACGCCGAAACGTTCGCCAGCCATACCGCGGATGTACGCTTCGCCGGAAGTGGCTCCGTAGAAGCACACGTTACCAACGATACTATTCTGGGAAGGAATAAAGTCGGGTTTGATGTTACGGTCGGGGTAAATGATCAGCTCCGTACCGCAAAGACCTTTGCCTACGTAATCGTTGGCATCGCCTTCGAGTTCCAGTCGCATCCCGTGGGTACCAAACGCTCCGAAGCTTTGTCCGGCCGTACCCCGGAATTTGAAGTGAATCGTTCCGGCGGGCAAACCTTTGGCCTTGTACACCTTCGTGATTTCGTTGGAAAGCATGGTACCTACCGTCCGGTTCACGTTGATGATGGGGAATTCGCCCGTTACCTTTTCCTGATTTTCCAGAGCCGCTTTGGCTTTTTCAATCATGGCCCAGTCGAGCTGTACGTCCAGTCCGTGATCCTGCTCTTCTACTTTCACCATCGGCTCGGTATCGTACATCGGATCGCGGTACAGAATGGCTCCCAGATTCACCGATTTGGCTTTCCAGTTCTGAACGCCTTCGCGTACTTTCAGACGCTCCACGTGACCCACCATTTCGTTGATGGTCCGGAAACCAAGCTTCCGCATGTACTCACGCACTTCGTTCGCCAGGAATTGGAACAGGTTCACCACGTGATCAGCATCGCCCGTGAACAGAGCCCGTAAGTCCGGATTCTGCGTGGCAACGCCCACCGGGCAGGTATTCAGGTGACACTTCCGCATCATGATACAACCCATCGTAACCAGAGCAGCTGTGGCAACGC
This sequence comes from Siphonobacter curvatus, assembly GCF_002943425.1. Taxonomy (NCBI): domain Bacteria; kingdom Pseudomonadati; phylum Bacteroidota; class Cytophagia; order Cytophagales; family Cytophagaceae; genus Siphonobacter; species Siphonobacter curvatus. The sequence continues at coordinate 2,751,552 of NZ_PTRA01000001.1, read as the reverse complement.
CGAATTCTTCGGCTCCAAGCAGGGCTGCAATAACAATATCACGACCCGTTTTCAGCTGACCATCCGTCTGAATGGTGACGCGACCCCGTAAGCGGTTGCGTACCAGCGTCTGGTGCGTTTCGGCCAGACCCAGTTCCCAGGGCAGACCCGCGTGACGAATCGACGACAGGGGAGAAGCTCCCGTACCGCCATCGTGACCCGCAATCAGGATATGATCGGCGTGAGCTTTCGCTACACCCGTAGCTACGGTACCTACACCCGCTTCTGATACCAGTTTTACCGAGATACGAGCCTTACGGTTCGCATTCTTCAAATCGAAAATCAGCTGGGCTAAATCTTCAATCGAGTAAATATCGTGGTGGGGCGGGGGCGAAATCAGACCTACGCCGGGCGTCGAGTGACGCGTTTTTCCAATCCAGGCATCTACTTTATGACCGGGCAGCTGACCACCCTCACCGGGCTTGGCCCCCTGAGCCATTTTAATTTGTAACTCCTGAGCGTTCGTCAGGTATTCCATCGTCACCCCGAAACGTCCAGAGGCTACTTGCTTAATGGCCGAGTTCATCGAATCACCATTGGGCAGTACCGTATAGAAACGCTTCGGATCTTCACCGCCTTCGCCCGTATTTGACTTACCGCCGATCCGGTTCATGGCAATGGCCAGCGTGGAGTGAGCTTCCCAGGAAATGGAACCAAAGGACATGGCACCCGTCGCAAACCGCGTCATGATGCTCTGAATGGATTCAACTTCTTCGTCTTTCAGCCATTCGGATTGGGGCAACAGTTTCAGATCCAGCAGGCCGCGTAAAGTGGCCGTTTTCTGGGTCTGATCGTCGATGGCTTTGGTATATTTCTTGAACAACTCGAAGTCGTTCTTCTTCGTCGATTGCTGAAGGGCGTGAACCGTTTCAGGGTTGAAGAGGTGGAATTCACCGCGGTGCTTCCACTGGTACACGCCACCCACTTCCAGACGCGGATTGCCCACGTGAGCCTCCGGGAACGCCTGATGGTGACGAATCAGTACTTCAGTTTGAATACCGTCCAGGTTCAGACCGCCAATCCGCGTAACCGTTCCGGTGAAGTATTCATCCACCACTTCTTTCGTAATACCCAGAGCTTCGAAAATCTGAGCTCCCTGGTAACTCTGAAGCGTGGAAATGCCCATTTTCGAGAAGATCTTGAGCAACTCACCGTTCACTGCCTTGATATAATTCTGGCAAAGCTTGTCGAAATCGTAGGGAACCGATACGAGGTTTTTCTCCCGCATGTTCGAAATCGTTTCGAAGGCCATATACGGGTTCACCGCCGCCGCCCCAAAACCGATCAGGGTGGCAAAGTGGTGCGTTTCCCAGACGTCACCCGCTTCTACGATCAAACCCACTTTGGCCCGTAAACCTTTGCGGCTCAGGTGCTGGTGGACGGCTGAGGTAGCCAGCAACGAGGGGATGGGAGCGTGGTTGGAATCCACGCCACGATCGGAAAGCGTAATGATCTGGTAATCGTCATTAACGGCATATTCCGCGTCTTCGCAAATGCGTTTGAGGGCTTTTTTCAGGGCACCTACACCGCCGCTAGCCCGGAAGGTCGTATATACCGTTTTGTTGGTGAAATGCCGGGTATCAATGTTCCGGATTTTTTCCAGCTGCGTATTGTCCAGCACGGGCTGACGTAATTCCAGCACTTTACAGTGTTCCGGTGATTCCGTCAGAATGTTGCCGTAACCACCCACGTAGCTGATCAACGACATGATCGTACGCTCCCGAATCGGGTCAATGGGCGGGTTGGTTACCTGGGCAAACAATTGCTTGAAGTAGTGGCTCAGGTGCTGGCTCTGATCGGAGAGAATCGCCAGTGGCGTATCTACCCCCATCGAACCGAGTGCTTCCTTACCCGTTTCCACCATCTGCGTCAAGATCATCCGGATGTCCTCCGACGTCATGCCGAATACCTGTTGCTTGGTGATGAGTTCCTTATCGTAAGGCGTATTCCACTCCGTTTTTGGTTCGGGCAGGTCGTTCAGCGTGATTTTGTACTTATTCAGCCATTTCTGATAGGGCTGAGCGGCACAAATTTCGGATTTCAGCTCTTCGTCGGGAATGATGCGACCCTGCTCCATGTCCACTACGAACATACGGCCGGGTTGCAGACGACCTTTCGAAACTACTTTCGACTGATCGATGTCGAGTACCCCCGCTTCCGAAGACAGGATCACGGTATCGTCGTCAAGTACCCAGAAACGGCTCGGCCGCAGACCATTCCGGTCGAGGGTAGCACCGATGATTTTTCCGTCGGTAAACGAGATCGACGCCGGACCATCCCAGGGCTCCATCAGGGCCGCATGGTATTCGTAGAACGCTTTCCGTTGCAGGTCCATTTCCGTGTTGCCATCCCAGGCTTCGGGAATGAGCATCATCATCACATGGGGCAACGAGCGACCCGCCAGGTACAATAACTCAATGGCGTTGTCGAGGCTCGCCGAATCGGACTGACCCGCCGGACAAAGAGCCTCACGAATGATTTTCAGTTCCTCGTCGGAGAAAACATCCGATTTAAACAGGGCCGACGTGGCTTTGAACCAGCTTACATTTCCTTTAACCGTATTGATCTCACCGTTGTGAGCAATGAACCGGAAAGGTTGAGCCAGTTTCCACTCGGGAAACGTATTGGTAGAGAATCGGCTGTGAACGATGGCAAAAGCCGAAGTCACCGATTCATTCTGTAAATCGAGGAAATAAGGCAGGGTTTGCATCGTCGTGAGCATCCCCTTATAAATGATGGTACGCGTCGAAAGCGACGAGAAATAGAACTTCTCATTCACTCCCCGTACGGCTTCGTTCACGACCCGCGTCACCAGTTGACGGAATACGTACAGCTTCCGTTCGAAATCCAGTTCACCCGTCAGGTGGGCCGGACGGCGAATGAACAACTGTTCCATCTGGGGTTCGGAGTTGCCGGAGTCGGCTCCCTGAATATCCGCATTGTTCACGGGAACGACGCGGTAACCCAGAATTTCCAGGCCCAGTTCTAAGGCCTGACGATGAATAACTTCCTTGCATTCCTGACGTACGGCGGAATCTTTCGGAAAGAACGTCATCCCTACACCGTAATCCCCGGCGGCGGGTAGACTAATGCCTTCCTTGGCACATACTTTCAGAAAAAACTCGTGGGGAATTTGCAGCAGAATGCCGGCTCCGTCACCGGAGTTCGGATCACATCCACAGGCACCCCGGTGATCCATGCGTTCCAGAATCTGGATGGCATCGCGGACGGTGCGGTGCGACTTGCGGCCTTTCATATTGGCAATGAAGCCAATGCCACAGGCATCGTGCTCAAATTCAGGGCGGTAGAGGCCCAGAGGTTGCTGGTTAGGCTGGTCAGACATATTCCTAACGGTTTGCTCGGTAAAAATTCAAAATTCGGTAATGCAATCAGATGGAAAATCTCAGAACAAAACCTGTATCAAGGGAGAAAAGGACCACAGATTTTAAACTGGTCTGCTAAGATACTACAAAAAATAATTGGTTAAAAATCGGATTAGCCATAGAATATTTGGAATCCTTAAGATTTAAAGAAATAATTAAATTTAGTGTTAACTTTTTTATATTCCTAATAAAAGACAATTAATCTTGAAAATTTAATAATTAGCTAACTAGGTTTCTATTTCGTTGATTAAGAAAAGAAAATTTCAAGAACTGTCTGTTGAAGGTTTCAAAAACTGTATATCACTTGTGTAAAATGAAAAAAAACCGGTTTTAAGGTTTTGTTAAGTTTCAAAATGAATTTTTAATAAAAAAAAGATGAAATCGTTTGGGAAATGCTAAAAAGGAAAACAAACAGGAAGCAAATGGCCTGGAATGACGAACAAAAGAGGTATTTACAAAAAACGCACGACTTTTAGGCCGTACGTTTTTAAGAGAAAAGATGGGCAGGCTACTTATTTGAGCCGTTCCTCGTCTTCAACCCCACCTGTTTTCTTCTTGGGCTGTTTCTTGCCGATGAATAGTTTTAGCTGGTCGAAATACCAGTCACTCGTGTACTCCATCACGCCTAGTTCCTGGGCTTGGATGCTACTCTCGGTAAAGACAAAATTCTTTAATAAGGATTGTTCCAGTCCGGTAGCGACGAAAGCCGTCTGGGCGTTCGTAACTTTTACATTCCGGACGTATATATTTTTAGCGTAGGGAATTCCCTTTTCCACCGGGGTTACTTTCTGAAGCATCGATTTCCAGTGAGCGGGGATCGTTTCGTAGGTATAGCCAGCGGGAAGCGTGGAGTAGCTATAGGCCGGATACCAGTTGAGGTTAAACTGGAAAGCCGTATTCAGCGAATCCATTTCCGTATTCTGGAAGTAAATGTCTTCAATGGTACCGCCGCGGGTCGTGGCTGACTTGATGCGTAGCCCATTATCGGTGTGTTTGGCGTAGAGATCGGTTGCCAGTACGTGGCGGATGCCGCCGGAAGTTTCACTACCCAACGTGACCAGTCCGGCCCCGCGACGGGCAATGCACTTGCGAATGACCACGTATTCCGTGGGCTTATTCACCCGCAGACCATCCCAGTCGCGACCGGCCTTCAGGCAGAAATTATCATCATTACAGTCAATGTCACAGTTTTCGACCAGTACCCAGGTCGAGGAGTCCACATCTACGCCGTCGGTACTCGGACCACTGCCATCTTCATTGTTTCGAATCACAACGCCATCAACGGTTAGGTGATCTGAATACAGAAGTTGCACCGTCCAGAAACCAGCGTTTTTGAAGGTAAGCCCTTTCAGGGTAATATCGCTGGAATTTTGGACGAGGAACGTACGGACGCGTTTTACGTCGTAATCCACGATCCAGCGTAGGCCTTTGGTATCGTATTCCTTGCGGGTTTTCCAGTAAAGATCCCAGTTAAATTTACCCCGGGCATTCACTACGCCTTCACCCGTAACGGCCGCATTTTTGGCGTCCATCACATTAAACAAGGCGGCGGGCCACTTCATTTCAATCCCGGCCACGCGGGTATCGATGTCGGGATAATCTTCCAGCTTCTCACTGCCCAGAATCAGAACGTCTTTACTGATTTTTAAATGCACATTGGATTTCACGAACAAGGCACCCGTAACATAGCTGCCCGGCTTGAACGTGACGACACCGCCGCCTTTCTGAGCACAGGCATCGATGGCTTTCTGAATGGCTTTGGTAGCGAGCGTTTTGCCGTCGGCTTTGGCTCCGTAGGCATTCACGCTAAATTCTTGGGAAGCATCGGGAAAGCGGCGAGCACCCGTCTTAGTAACCCAATCCAGGTTTTGAGCCTTCGTCTGCAGGCTCAACAGCAGAAAAAAGAGAAGCAAGTGTTTCATCATGGTGTATTAGGTCGTGCGTTAGTAAAGAACCACGGCTTTTAATCCAATGACGAAAGAACCACATTTCTTTCAGAAACGAGGTTCCGGGCAGGAAGCTACAGGATAGTAAGGGGTCTAGAAAGGCTGATGCTCGATGCTCTGAGGATTGACCCCGACGGCATAGGTATGTCCTTCTTCAGCCAAAAATGTATTCGCAAACACTTCACGGGCTTCGGTCAGCAGATGGTCTACTTCCCGGTACCGCGAGGAAAAATGTCCTAACAACAACTGACCCACCTGGGCATCACGGGCGACCTGAGCCGCCTGTCGGGCCGTGGAGTGGTTGGTACGTACGGCTCGTTCGAGCAGGCTGTCCGCAAACGTGGCCTCGTGGTACAGCAGATCCACTTCCTGTACGTACTGATACAGTTCGGGCAGATAAATGGTATCCGAACAAAACGCGTAGCTGCGGGCCGTTGGCGGCGGGGTGGTCAGATCCTCGAAACGGTATTTTACCTGGTCGTTTTCATCCAGTACGTCTTTTCCGTGTTTCAGCTGAATTAACTCGTTCGGATGAGCCTCGGGGGGCACCAGCCCGCGAATCAGATTCCGATCCCGGGTTTTTTCCCGAAAGATAAAACCGGTACAGGGAATGCGGTGCTGCAACGGAACGGTATCGACGGTCAGGTGTGGATGATCCAGAATGCGTTCGACCTGGGTTGGATTGGTGGTGCGGAATTCCAACGGATAGGTTAGTAGCGTATTGGAGTATTTAAAATGCGTGGTAATGATTTCATCCAGACCGTGCGGCCCGTAAATCACGAGCGGTTCCAGCCGCTGAGCCAGACTCATACTCGTCAGAAGTCCAAACAATCCAAAGTAATGGTCACCGTGTAGGTGGGAAATAAAAATGTGGTGCAGCTTACTCAGCCGCAGTTTATACCGCAGAATCTGTAGCTGTGTACCTTCGCCGCAATCCAGCAAAAAATGCTCATGGTCATACGTAATCCACTGAGCCGTAGGATTTCTTTGCAGGGTTGGCGTCGCGGAACCCGTACCTAAAATGGTGACTTGAAATTGCAAAGCTTTGTAAAGTTTGTGTTTAGAAGGGAACGGAAAAGAATTATTCCTCATCCCAAAAAAAGCCAGCCCTTAGGCCAGCTTTTCGTTTAATATTCTTCGTCTTTGCCGGAAGAGCTGCCGCCTTCTTCGTCGGCACTTCCGCCGTAATCGTATTCATCGTCTTCTTCTTCGCGGAATTCGCCTTCGAGTTCGTTCATGAATACGGCGTCCACGGCTTCTTCGACGGTCGGCAGAATCGTCAGATCCCGGATTTTGGCTTCGTCCAGACTTTCGATTAAATCTTCGTCCTTGCTTACCAGTACCAGCAGACCACCGTCCCGCAGACACAGTTCGTTGGCTTTACGCAGTACCGAAAAACCATCCTGCTCGATCGTTTGTACCTTTTCCAGATCAAATACCATGTTCGTATATCCTTCTTTCCAGAGGGAGGCTACGGACTTGGAAATGCCTTGGGAAACTTCCGTATCAATGGTCGCCATATTCACATCGATCAATACGTACTGCTGGCTTTTTTCTATTTTAAACTCCATACGTTTACAGTGGTCCTTTATGATTTTTAGTTTCGGTTGACAGTTTATTCGGCGTTGTTTGTTACTAGTTATTGCGGGCACTGGTCAGGAGATTGCTGAAGCTCTACAAATGTTTAGCTGATTGATCTAATGGAACTAGTGGCACCATTTTCAACTAAAAATCTATTTGTAAAACAACAAACAACTAGCTATTTCTCGCCGCCAGCAACGCATTCACATTGGCTTCAATACGGGCCAGAGCGTCGGGATCGGGGGTTGGAGCAAACGTACGGCCCGTCACTTTTTCAAACAGCTCGATGTATCTATGCGATATTTCCTGCGTCCATTCTTCCGACATGGCGGGAACGGTCTGACCTTCTTTTCCCTGGAATCCATTAGCAATGAGCCACTCCCGCACAAACTCTTTGGAGAGTTGCCGCTGGGTTTCGCCCGCCGCCTGCCGTTCGGCGTATCCGTCGGCGTAAAAATAGCGGCTTGAATCGGGCGTATGAATCTCGTCGATCAGGTAAATCTCCGTACCACGCTTACCAAATTCGTACTTCGTGTCAACCAGAATAAGTCCCTGATCGGCGGCCATTTGGGTGCCCCGCTCAAACAAAGCCAGGGTATACTGCTCCAGTTGTGTATATTCTTCTTCAGAAATCAATCCCTGCCGGAGGATTTCCTCGCGGGAAATATCCTCATCGTGCCCTTCGTGAGCCTTCGTTGTGGGTGTAATGATGGGTTGAGGCAGCCGGTCATTTTCCTTCAGTCCTTCGGGCAGGGTTACGCCGCAAAGCTCCCGTAATCCGGAACGATAGGTACGCCAGGCGTGACCTGCCAGATAGCCTCGAACGACCATTTCAACGGGGTAAGCTTCACATTTCCAGCCGAAACTAACGTTAGGGTCGGGCACTTCCAGTAACCAGTTAGGAACCAGATCCGCCGTCGCCTGCAAGAAGTGAGCGGCAATCTGATTAAGCACCTGTCCTTTGTATGGGATAGGACTGGGCAATATCACGTCAAATGCTGAAATACGGTCGGAGGCAATGGCCAGCATCGTATCGTCAAAAAAGTATACGTCACGAACCTTGCCGTGATACAGGCCGGTCTGACCGGGAAATTGAAATTCGGTACGGGAGATAGGCATGAACCTTTGTATAAGTTGCGGGTGGCAAAATTAACGAGCTTCCGTACAAATGCCAACTTCTGGCTTCAATGAGTACGCACAAGCGGAAAGACCGTCAGAAGTTGAAAGATGAAGGGTTACCATTTTTCCTTCGTCTCTACCGTATTCTCGGCCCGGTGCGGGTGTTGCTGGAGGTACTGAATCTCCTGGTTGCGGGAAGATTCCAGCAAGCGTAAGGCCTGTTCTTCCGAAAGATTGACCTGATTCAGGGACTTTAGAATTTCTTCTTTTCGGGTGGAAGCCTGTACCTCGGCAGCCTGGGGTGGGGGCGTACTGGACGAGGAATTGGGGGGCGGCGGAGGCGTCGTGGGCATGTCAGGGCGGTCGATGTGCCGACGGCGAACAAATTCGTAATTAAAACGGGCCTGTTCGTTTTCGGAATTCCGCTCCAGGGCTCGCTGGAACCGTTCTTCCGCCCGCAGGGTATCGCCGGAAGAGCAGGCCAGAATCCCCAGCTGATTGAGGGCAGCGGACGCAATCCAGGCATCGGATACGCGAACCAGCCGACTATACTGCTCCAAAGCCAAAGCCGTGTCTTTTTGAGCAAAGGCCGCGTGAGCCATGTTCAGAATGATGTACGGATCGGGTACGAGTTGCGTTCGCTCCAGGTACTCGTAATACTGAATGGCCTGATCGTATTTTTTCTGACGATAGGCTTCTTCGGCCATACGTTTGGCCTGATTTCGTTGGATAATTTGACTGGGCCAGCCCAGGGTTGTCAGCCAGATGGCAATTTTTAACCAGAAAATATTCATACACAAGCTCGACTCGGAGCGGATTACAAACGAAACGTACGCACCGTGATCAAAATATCCAGACTCAGTAATACCAGACCCAGAATAACGAAATAATAATAGCGATTGGACGTAATGGCTATTTTCCGCTGATCGATCAGCCGCCCGGCTACCTGCTGGATGCTTTGGGTCAGTTTCGGGAAATCGTTGCGTACGGTGGTGATTTCGTAATAGTCGCCGCCGGTGGTCGTGGCCATTTTCTCCAATGATTCGGATTGCAGATACGTACGTATAAAGGTGCCGTCCTCGCCTTTGATGAACCCATTACCCAAAGGAATGCGGCTACCCTCGCGGGTACCAATGCCCAGGCAAAAGAGCTGAATCCCCTGTCGGCGAATGGACCGGAGCGTTTTGGTAGCGACGCCGTTAAAATCTTCGCCATCGCTGATGAACACAATGACTTTCGAAGCATTGGCCCGTGTATGCTCACCCGATTGTTTATCCAGGGCCATTTGCAGGGCTGGTTCGAAGGCGGTCCCCTGATCGGTCAGCATGCGGGTGTTGAGCGATTCGATGAAAACGGTCAGGGCGTTGCGGTCAAAGGTCAGCGGGCATTGCAAGTAGGCGCCTGACGAAAAAACGATGAGGCCGAAGCGATCGTTGGGAAATTGCGTAATGAGTCGGTTCAGTTCAAACTTGATGCGTTGCAGGCGGGAGGGCTGAATATCCGTCGCATCCATGGAGCTGGAGACATCGACCACCAGAAAAATATCCTTGCCCACGGCCTGCACATCCCGTTCGGGATCGCCGAAGGAAGGCTCCAGCAACCCGATGATCAGAGCACCCATGGCCGCCGAGCGAAGAAAAAACTTCAGGGCAACGGAACGAGCAGAGGTATTGAGCCGGTGAGCGTACCAAAAAGTTCGACCCAAATAGATGAGGTATAGAATACCGAATAAAGCAATGAAAATCAGCTCCGTTCGTCCCCAATCACGATTAAAAATCATATTGCTATCAACGGTGAAAACTGCAAAAAACGATTTTTTTTTCGAAAATACTTGTGTTTGGGGTTTTTAAGAGCCTATATTTGCGAACCGAAACGGAGAAGGAGAGGTGCCTGAGTGGCCGAAAGGAGCAGTTTGCTAAACTGTCGTACGCCTAAAGCGTACCGCGGGTTCGAATCCCGCCCTCTCCGCACAGTTTTGAATTTTTCGGGGTGTAGCGTAGCCCGGTATCGCGTCTGCTTTGGGAGCAGAAGGCCGTCAGTTCGAATCTGGCCACCCCGACTACTAAATTGACCAGTGCCCGTTCTCAGAACTCTGTGAACCACGCTGAAACCGGCTGAGTCTGGTCCTATAGCTCAACCGGATAGAGCAACTGCCTTCTAAGCAGTAGGTTGCAGGTTCGAGTCCTGCTGGGATCACATTGGAAATCAAGCACTTAGCCTCTAGAAAGCTAAGTGCTTTTTTGTTATCTCGCCCACAAACTCGCCCGCATTCCCTCTTTTTACTCAACTGGCCGGAATGGTCTGAACGAATCAAGGTACATTTTCCCGGTTCCCGTTTTCGTAATTCTCAGGATGTGCTTTTTATTCTCAAGCAAAGTTGCAAGGCGTACTTTTTTATAGGCCGTTGCTCCTGAGAAATTGATTGTGTCCGAGAATTTCCGGTGTACCCAATAATAATACCTACGGCCGCTGATCGCAATACCCGATAAACGCGTGAGCTCGGCTTGAGAAATGCTCAACCCGCCGCCTGACCAACCGTTGTCGGTAATCGTACCAGTACCTAGCGCGGTAACCACGTTTAGCGTATCGGTTTCCCCGGTCATATCCCGACGGCGGACAATATCAACTCGGAAAGCTGTTGCACTCGTGTACAAGAATCGAATCGTATACTCAGAGTCCAGATTTGCCGGGGCCGAAATTAAGGGAAAACGACGGTCGGCTCCGTTACTATCTGACCACGTCCGCATAGATTCAAGCGGTAAGCATTGGGCGTTGTAAATACGGATATAAAACTTATCTCCTGAATAAACGTTGGTCGTTCGACCTTCCCAGTTTTCCGGACGAATCCAAATAAACGAACCATCGGCAAGGGCTGCTTTTACGGGGTTTGCTGTGCTTTGCCCTGTTAAAATAGAACCGCTCACTGATCCGGTCAAATCATAGGTTTGTGAGACTTGCCCCGCCGTTCCGGTCATCGTAATAGTCAACACCTCGGGAACCTTCCATTTTCCAGGCGTGTACCGAATCATTGCCTCGCGTTTCGATGAGGCCGTATACGTATTAGCAGTATCAGCGTCAGGGTACCAAATGGAACAAAACGACTGTGTTGAGGGAGCCGCCCCGTCAATGGTAATTGTGGCATTCGCCCCGTCGCTTGCTTGCCCGTAAACAAGGTCAATCCCGTTACCCTCAAACTCAAATTCCACGTATTCACCGTCTGCGGTGGTCGCGGCACTCGCTAACACTTCGAGCGAATCTCGCTCATTGTTTTCGCTGGTCGCAGTCGTGACAAACTTGGTTTCGTCGCTCAGTTTAATTGCTGAGTCCAGATACTCGAAAACGGCCTCAGCTTGCGTAACCGGCTGACGTGTCGCCCAATTCAAACCAAGAGCATTCCAATCGAATGACGTAAAAAGGTCGTTTACAGGCGGGAAATGCTCAGCCACGGCCTTTGCTAGTACCTGTTGCCCGTTATTAAGCGGGTGAACGTCGCCGCTTGTGTAGTACCCACGCGTCGCCCATTCCTGAATATCGGCATCAGTTGAGTAGAAAGGAACGGTCTGAGCCGCTCCAAAATCACGCATGAAACGGGCAATATCAATGAACTCGCAATTGTATTTCTGAGCAAGGGCAAGTTCATTTTTATAGCCAGGGGAACCGGCTACTTTTTCGTAGGTGTTGGTGTACAACGAACAAGAGCAAATCGCAATATCGGCGGTCGTATGTTTCCGCAAATACTTGATTATTTCTTCGAGGGAGCTTTGGAACTGGCTTGTGTTATTGGTCCAAGTACTCATCTGGTCATTTAACCAGGTCGAAATAATAATCAGGTCCGGATCATAGGGTATGACTTGCCCCCAAAGATGTTTCTTGAAGTGTTTCGCCTGCTGACCACCAACGCCGCAATTCGTAACGTGGAAATTCGCGTACGGATATTTCTTTTCAAGTCCTACAAAATCCCGGCCGTCCGTTGTGCCGGTTACGCCCGTAATCAAAGGGCCTGAGCTCCACTGCTGAGCAACAATCGAATCGCCAAAATGACAAATCCGAACCTGATTGTCGAATTTTGGTTGAGCCGCTCCCTGACCGTCGATAGACATCGAAAGTAGTTTTGCTAGCGTCCTACGCATCCGGGAACCGTACGAAAGTTTATCGGTCCGAATATTTGCCGACGACCCGCCGCCGCCCGCGAGGGCTTGTTGTACAACATCTGTTGCAATTTGTTTTGCTTTTTCGTCAATGTTGAAAGGTAGGGAGTAGCCTTTTGCCGATCCGAAATAGACAACGGGCGTTGTGATATATCCCACCACTACGGTATCAAGGGCCGAACCTCCGTAACGCATCCGAATACGCAATTCCATTGCTTTCGTACCTGCGGGTACTGCAATGTTGTCGTACTTAGCGAAAACGGGCGACCCGACCACCGTTGCATCGAACCCCGGGGCGTTAGTCGTAAGCGTAGAAATAACAGTGGTTGCCTCCACGTTCGAATAGAACGTAAGGAAAGAGCCGTTCATAGCCACGTCTAACGAATCTCGTTGAATCCACAGGCCAAAGCTCATTTTGTCGGCTCCGAGCCCTTCGGTTGGAACTTGTAATTTTTGGTTGAGCTGAAAATCTGACGTGTAATTGTCTGAGCTACGTTTCGAAAGCGATATTTTCAACGCCCGGTAATTTGCAGGCATTGACTTTTCGACTACCTCGTACGGAGCTTGAAAGTTAGTACCCCCCGCTGCGGTCGCAATCCAAGGAGTAACTAAGCTCGTAGCTCCAACGGCTTGAGCTTTGAAGTTCTGATCCTTTACTGGGTTGTTTTGAATCGAGGCAATAGATAGAGTTGGATCGACCGGGTTCGCTTGTTTATCTGCTAAAATTGCCGCTGTTGCGGCGGCTGTTGCTCGGGCAGTATCGGCTGTAATCTGGCTATCGTAATACTCCTTTGCGGCCGCTAGAGCCTGATCGTAAACATTAAAGGGTACGGCTAACGCTTTTGAGTTACCGAACGCAATCATAACCCCACCAATCCACATATTTCGAACGGTATCTACCGCCGAGGAGGTTAAATATTTTGATCGAATGTTGACCTGTACCACTAGGGCGTTAGCGGGTACTGTTATGTTCTCGAACCGTACGAAAGTCCAGTCACCAACGGCCGTTTCAGTGAATACCGGGTTAACGCCGACATTCGAGCCTATAACCGTCGAGCCGCTAGCGTCCGAATAAAACGTAAAAAGGCTTTGCTCGAAGTTTACATCAGTCGTTTCGCGGGCGGCCCAATATCCAAACGACATTTTTGTCACCCCCTGCAAGTGCATAGGGATGGAGATTTTTTGTATAACCTGACGATCCGTTATGAAATTATCAGAGCTCCGTTTCGAGTGAGCAATTTTAATCGCCCGATTACCAACGGGGGAAACCTTATTTACGATCTCGATTGGGGCGGCAAACGTTCCGGTTCCGCCTGTATTAATTGACCACGGAGCCGCTACAGTAGTCGCCCCGAGTGTCTGACCTGCAAAAAGGGCATCCTTTACAACATTGTAAAAAGTTGCGTTTACCTCTTCGCGAGCGGTAAAATTTGAAACGTTCGGGATTTCGAAAGCCTCGACGCCGTTATAGATTAACGGAGCGAGAACGGCTTGCGTTTTTACCAGGGCGGGGGCGGCAAAGTTTACCGTTACTGACGACGATCCTGTATTGGTAATGTAAACATAAAAATCAATAAGCCCGTCGCTCGGATTTTGAACCGTTATCGGAGAAATGAAACGTAAATACTTCCAATCGCCGCCGACGCTCAGTAATTCGTAGGCACCATTGATCCCCGAATTGCTGGTTGATTGACGTACGCCCGCGTTGATCGTCAGGCTAGCCCCGGCGGGAATTTCCAGAAAGACCCCGCCCATAACTTTATCACCCGCGGCCAACGTGTATTTTCCTAGCTCAATACGCTGAGAAAAGTAGTTTACCCGTTCAGTCGAAGCAAGTACTAACTGAATAGCATAGTTGAAACCCCGGTAAGGTTTAAGGAAAGTAATACCGGGGTTCCCTACCTGACGAACGACAATCGGGTTGGTAAGGACTGATGCCGAAGAGTTCGAGGGCCGGATTTCGTATTTGTCGGGCGTTAGGTTTGAGGAGGCAATAAGGTTTGTCGATTCTTTAGGGTCGATAAACTGGCTAATTGCGGGCGACAAATACCACTGAGTACCGATTTTTTTAAGACGGTCACCAATCTTTACAACTTGTCCCGAGGCAAAGTTGAACCCTGCAAAATTTAGCGTCCCTCCAACCGTTACATCGAAAAACGCGGCCTCGGGATAAGCGGCTGAGCTTGCACCTAAGGAGGGCGAATTCGTAGTTGCGTTGTACGGTCCTTGCGGCTTTCCTTCTCCAATGGATTGGGCTGCAGCAATAGCCTGATTTTTCGCAGTAATCGCCGTTTGTTCGGCTGTTTGTGCCGCTATCAATAAATCTTCCAGTCCGAAATCGCCTACTCCAAAAAGAACTCCCATAGTATTGATATTTTGCCAGTGAACGAGTTAATTTTTTACTGTTTCGAGTTTGGTAATCAAGGGTAACATCTCCCGGGTAATCGCTTCCCGTTTATCGGCATCGGCCAGACATTCCTTAATGAGGTCGATTTGATCTTGATAAAAATCGAATTGGAAGGCTTGGCTTTTTGCCGGATTCCAGGTTATAAGGCCATCGCCAGAATCCTTCATTTCAAACTGCTGGATTTCGGACAGCGAGAATTCTATCAGATCCATTATTGACTTGGCTACAAGCATTTTTATTTTACCGCCCCGCTGGGGCAGTAGCGAAACGATAATCGCACGATCCGTTATGGTGAGTTCAAGCTGTGTCATCTTACCAGTTGTTGTCATAGTTACTTTGGATGTACCATTTGTTGTCTGGGGCGTAGACGATTGTCACGATGCTACCGCCATTGAATTGAAGGTTAGAGCTGGTACCTCTGATAGTATTAATTATATAGAAGGACTCGTTGCGCATGCTCACAAAGGCTATCGTCTTGCCGGGAGAGATGTTAGGGCTTGAAGAGACTTGAAAACTATTATCTAGTCCGCCTGAGGGAGGATTGTTCACAAATACGACGTCGTACAGATCAGGATTAATCGTTGTTAAGCCTGAGCCCGCACTGACGTGCAGATAAGGCTTTCCCGTTAATACGAGCTGGTCGAATTTTGCTTTACCTTCTACAATGATTGCGTAGTCCGCAGATCCGTTGCCTGAATTATAGAAGTAGCCGGCAGCCGTAATTCCCGTCGCCGCTGAGAATACGTTGGTACCAATGCGGGCCTTAACCGTGGAGCTTTCCAGAACTACGTTAGCCTGACCAATGAAAGCGTTCGACGCGTTCAGGTTGGATAGCCCCCCGTCAGCAATTCGCATATTGCCTATCTGGCCCTTGGTGGCGAAGAAAGTGCCATCGGCCAAAACCCGATAAGGGGCATTTCCTCGATTCTCGTAAGGAGTTCCTGCCCAAAAGCGAATAGATCCGTCAGCTGATGTATTAGAGCCAGAAATTCCAGCTTCTCCAACGTTATTTTCATTAAGTAACTCGATTCGTTTTCTGGCCCACATCTCACCGCCCTGGTTTACCCTGAATGGAGCGATACCCCGATTGCCGTACGAGGCTCCGGCCCAGAACCGAATAGAAGCGTCTGTAGTACCTTCTCCGGATATACCCGCCAGGATCGAACCGTTCACACCGGCCAGCTGGATGCGGCCAGAGGTGACAATCCCACCATCGATGGTCGTAACAGTATTATCGTAATAGGTACCTTCCACCCAATCGAGCGGATTGAACGCTTGACCTTCCAGCCGATTTGCTACCGATCGTAAAAGGATTTTGTCTTCTTTAAGCCAGATGTCGCCAATCTGGTAGGGTGGGACAGGGTTTGATGCCCCTACGAACGTAGTCCGCTTGCCGTCAGCCGTATCCTGCGCTTTGGCAGCATTGGCCAGGGCCGCCAGCGCATCCTTGTCTTTGATGGCATTCCAAGCGTTCGAGGCGCCATCATAGCGGAAGGCCTCGTTAGTGTTGGTTTTGTACCAGATGTCGCCCGTGTGCTGAGCGCGGTCTTCTGCGGGCCAGGTGGCGGGGTTTGTATCCTGAAACCAGGTCTCAACCTTTTTATCGATTTGCTCCTGGAGCTCTTCTTTATCGCCAGCGTAAACCACATCCACAAAGTCTTTCAGATCCTGATCAACTTCGGCAACGTCTTTTACCGTACCATCCGAGCGGATGAACTTGATGTAACCGGCTATCTCGCCAGCGTCCAAATCAAAGTAGGTAGTGCCGTCAAAGCTTTGGATCCGTCCCGTTTTGATGAACCGGCCGTTGATACTGGTAGCCCCGTACGTCAAACTGTACCAGCGAACGCCGAGCGTAGTATCCACCGCATGCAGAACACCTACCAGGAAGTGGTAGTAATTCGGGTCGTCGTCGGGCTTAATCTGGGCAGTTGAAAAAATGATGTTGCCATCGGAGTAATTCGTCTTGCTGCACTTGGCGTAGATGTAGCGGGCTGCATTGTCTGAGATCGTGTAGGTCTGAATCTGAATCTGCCAAGTGCGAATCGTTTCCTCAATCGTGTAGTGGGTGAGCGTTCCCGCATTCACCTTTACAACGTTGAAGTTGCCCTGATAGTTAGGCTCAATGACCACGTTTAGAATGAACTGCCCCGACTTGGCACCTACCACGAGCATCATCGTTTCGATGCTTTCGGGCTTGATGTGACCATCGGTAAAGTAGCCGTCCGTATCGAAAATCATGGACAGTAACTCCTGCGTGGTACGCCAGCCGTAACGGGCCCGGGCCGCATCGCGCAGGTCATTAATCCGGATGATCGTTTTCGTATCCGAATTATCGGCAATGATCCGCTCAATCAGCGTGACGTCGTACGTATCGGCGATGTTGACCGTATAGCGGTAGGGATAGCGCAAATCCCGATAGAAGGAAATGATGCGACTGGCCTTGTCGATGAAAAGGTCAGCATCCTTGATTTGCAACTGATCACCCAGGGCGTAGAAATTCGTCAGCGCTCCCTCCGAGGCAAAGTCTGAGAGGTACATCTCATCCACCTCAAGGCTGTACTGCACCCGAGGCGCTGAATTGTCATCCAGGTATTCCTGGGCTTTGGCCTGTAGTTCCGCTTCGGCAGTGGCCACGTAGCTATCAGGCATGACAATGTCAAGCAGCACATACTTATCACCTGCGGCAATCGAGAACGCCCCGGAATCACCCGGAAACTCAAGGCCCCGCTCATCCTTGAAGGGTAGGAGCGTGAAGGTTTTACTGGCGTGAGCGTATTTGGCAATCTCGAATTCGTAACCCGCCAAATTGCCAGTGTTGAAATGCACTTTTGCCGATACGCCCTGAATCAGCCACTTGGTTTGACTGACTTCTTTCCCGTTTACGGTCGTCGTGCTGCCGGGTACGATTTCACTTAGGTCGAAATCCATCCCTGCATCCGTGAAGGTGAGTTTATCACCGCCCAGTGCTGTCACGGTCCCCGTGCGGTGCGGATAGATTTCATCAAAGTTTTTCGAACCCTCGATAAGTCCAAAGGCGGCTTTGGCGGCGGCATTCTCTAAGTAGCTGCCTGACGTGTTCATCCGCAGCCGCGGCGAGAAATTCCGGTAATTGGACTTCAGGTTTTTCTCTCCCCCGAAGGCATAGAGGCGGGTAATGAAATTCTTATCGGAAACCGTCTCGCGCTTCAAATTGTACAGACCGCCGGCGCGGCCGTACTCATAAACGTGGCCAAGTAGCTGCCCAACCTTTTTAAAGCTCAGGGTTCGGTTTCCATTGCCCGACCGGATAATCTCGAACTCCGTGCTGTATTCCTGACAGATTTTTTGCAGTACGGCCAGACAGTTCTCATTCGAAAAGGAGAGGGTTTTGACAATGGACGGCTCAACGCTTCCCAGGGTCCACTTTGAACCGAACACCCGGGTGATATTATTGATGAGCACGTTAGCGAACATCTGCAGATCACCCGTCAGCGAGAATTCATTGGAGGTGTTTACGCCGTTGATGTCCGTATTGAAATACACGACTTTCAAAAGCTCGTATTGAGGGCCTTCAAAGGTGAGATCGTAGACGAACTTACGGGCGCTGTTTTTGCGGGCAACCGGCATGACGTTGAGTACGTACTCTTCACCGAAAGCGATTACCTTATCTCCAATTTCAATATCCAGGGGTGCGGTTGATTCAACCGAAACGATTACCCGATCTTCCCCCAAAAGCTCACGGTACTGCTGAGCCTTCGTCACGGTGATGACGGGCTCCTGCTGCATGAGTGGTAACTCAGTACCGTTGGCTTTTATGATTACAACTGATTCCATACAATGGGTGCGTTCGAGCTAAATCCGGTCATCTCTTCAATCATGCCAGCAACAATGATGTAATGATCTCCGCCGGTAGTGAAATTGTGGGAAACGGTTTTGTTGGTACCGTAGACGTTACGGGTTTTTGAGCCGTCACCCCAGTAAATGCTAGTCATCCATTTGGAAGTCAGCGTAATGGTAGCCGTACCAGTTCCGGTGAACTTGAGCACCCTTTTAACGGGTTCGGGCTCACGGAGCTTGAGAACGAACGTTCCTACCATAAGGTCATCCGACCATTTTTTCTGCAGGTTGACCGATTCCCGGCAGTACACTTCGTATACCAGAGGTTTGCTCGAGTGAACCTGAATCATCAGGCGCTGAGTACCCGGTTTGGTGAACTCAGCCAGGAAGTTTTTCACCCGATCCAGAAACTCATCCCGGCCTACGCCCTCAATGAAGCAGGAAAGGGAAATCTCACGGACATCGTAGCGCGGCCGGTTCAAATCAATTACTTCGCCGTGGTATTCGTCCCATTCCACCTTGAAGGGCTCCTTCATATTCAGGTTGTCAATTACCCCATCGGATTCTGACACCCAGACGCCAAAATCTTTGAAATTGCGTCCATTTACTGAGTAGGTAACTTCCATGTTTGCAACGGGAGGGGTAATGATCTCACCGGAATTAATGCCCTGGTAAATCGTCAAATCTTCATAACTGCTGTGACCCGTCCCGTTGAAAGGGTTGTCGTTGAGCAGACACCAGCCTGTAGGCGCTCCCCATTCGGGCGGAAACTCTTCTGATCCCACAAAGCGCGAGTTCAAATACACACTGACCTTATCGGTTTCCTGAATGATGGCCACGTAGGTCCAGCTCGTCATGGGGGAGTGTAAATCCACGTAGACGTAATTTCCTTCGCCGGGAAACTTGAAAAGAATCCAGGAAGCGTTTGGGCCATCCACAAACTCATCAGCGATCACCCAGCAGGTAAAAGTGTATTCGCCATCCAGTGGAATCAGCTTTTGGGTGATCTCCGCTCTTCCTTCGCCCGGAAAGTTGACCGCCCGATTTACCCGCCCTTGCGTGAACCGTGCTCCGATCAGAGCCGCGTTCGCCTGGTTGTCGGACTGGTCATGCGCTTCCTCCGATCCGTCCGGGTCGTTAAATGGGATATCCAGTATTTTATCGTTCTCTGCCATTATCCTGTAATTCCTTTCGAGCGTAAGGGGTCTGATGATTGAATCGAGCCCAACTTTTCATCAATGCTTTCCAAAAACCGCATATTGCGAGAATACGCTGCGATTTCGGTAAGCTGAGTTAGTGCCGTTTTCATGGTGAATAGCGTTTCTGCGCTATTGATGCGGATGGCGTTCATCTGGCCAGCGATAACCGAAGCCGTTTCCTCGGATACACCTTTGATAGCTCCGGAAAGGGCTGTATTGGCGGCATCTTTACCTGAGGCAGTCTTTTTGAAGATATCAAGTCCGTACGCGCTGGCAGACGATTGAGCGGCTTCGATACTGGCATAGAATTGTTTCCAAAGCTCGTCGGCCTGACCAAAGAAGCGGCCAAAGTCATCAATCCAGCTGCCGTCACCGGTTGGGCCGTAACTGGCAATCATTTCGTCCTGGAGCTTTTTAAAGCTCGCTGAGAAGACCTGATTAAAAATGAGCTGGGAGAGCATATCCTCTAAAATCTTGGAAACACTATCACCGAAGGCCTGAGCAGCATCTGTACCTTCTTTGAAGGCCGTTACCAGTGAATCCCGTAGCGTATTGCCCAAGGAGCCGGCCAGCTCAGAAACGACGTTCTTAACCTGCTCCTTGGCTTCTTCAATTTGCTGCATCCACTCAATCGTGTTTTGCAACAGGAGTTTCGTATTCTCATCCACCAGGTTCTGATCAATGAGAGTCTGAGCTAGTTCTTCGTCGAGTTCTTCCCAGCCGTCGGCGGCTTCTTTGACCAGGTCCGGATACATTTCAAGCAGGGAACCCCACTCATCCTTTTTCTTCTTGCCTCCAAAGAGTCCTACGATGCCCCCAACAATACCACCGGCGATAGCTCCAACCGCAGTTCCAATAACGGGGACAATTGAGCCGATAGCCGCCCCGGCTGCTGCACCTGCTCCAATGCCTTTGCCAATGTTGGCCCCGTCTACCGCGTTTTTCTGGCCGGCTTTGGCCCGTCCATTGGTGAGCTTATCTAATGCTTCCTGATATCCCTCGTTGGCATCATTGAGCTTAGCAATACCGTCCTTAAGCCGGCCTTGGAAATCCTTAACGAAAACCGATTCATTCAGTTCGGATTGCAGCCCAACCTGGTCATTGAGAAGAATGTTGTATTGCTGTTGCTGGGAGATGACTGAGCGGTAGTACTCTTCTTCTGCCTGTTTACGCTGGCGAGCTGAAGAAGCAATGATGTCAATCAAGCCAATCACACCCGAGATGCCGGCAGCGATTTTATCCGTTTTGGAAGCTGATTCGTCAAAGGCAATCGTTACCAGGTTGGCCTGGGAGGAAATGCCCGAAAGCAATCGGCCCGTTTCACCTAAGCCGCCGTTTACCTGCGAAAGGGCTTCCCCTAGATCACCCATTAAACTTGCGAAAACGCGGTAATCATCAAGTCGGTCTTTGTCAAGCTGGGGTTGTAGATTCTTTAATTCCGCTGTGTACTTTTTATAATACTCGCTTTCCTGAAGCCCTTTTTTCTTAAGTTCGGCCAAGTACTCATTTAATTGCTTGATTCGTATTTTCAGAGCCTCTCTTCCGCGTTCGGTAATTTCTTGGTTTAGCGCTTTAAAGGCCTGAGAAGCTTCGGCTTGTTGAATGGCCAGTTCTTCGTATTCACGCTTTTCAGCCGTGTTGATAGACTTTAAAGCTTTCTGATATTCGGCCCCTCGATCGTTGTTGAACTTTTTCTCAAGAGCCGCTCTGAGGTCAGCGTATTTCTTCGAAACCGCGAGTCGTTGCTCTTCGGATCCGAGGACCTGATTGAGGAATTGCGCCAGCTGCTCTTTACGCTGCTTTTCGGTTGTATTGATTTCCTCAGCTAGTGCCTGTCGGGCTTCAAAGCCGTAATCAGTAGTGTCGCCTTCCAGGCTGTCCTGTTTCGCTTTTAATTCGGTCAGGTAGTCCGTGAGGTTCTTCGCTTCATCTTTGGCACGGGTAAGGCTTTCCCGGAACAGATCAATGGCCGTTTTAGCACCCGTGGCTTCCTGATACTGGATATTCAACGAGACTAGGTTCTTTGAGCCTTCTACGGAAATAGTACCTTCGTCCTCTAGGGCTTTGAGCTTACCGATCTCATTTTTGAGGTAATCAGCGTACGTGTTACCATTTTTGAGCAAATCGCTGAACCGCTCGTCGGCGGATTGCTTGTCGACGAATTCAACCCATTTCGTATAGAGTTCGTACTGCTTTTTCTTCTCAGCGAGTTCATCCTCAAAGGTTTTCACCTCAAGGGTTTTCCGGATCGCGGCCGCTTTGCGTTCAGCATCCAGTTTAATGGCGTTTTGCCGGGCTAGTACCCCTTTATTGGTTTCAGGGGTTTTATCGATAACCTCCTGGGCTTTCTTAGCTACGTTTTCCCAGTAGGAAAGACTACCCATCGGACCAACCTTTTCCGCATCTTTATCGGCTTTAGTCTTCTGACCCGTCAACCGGTTACGGGATTTCTCGAGGGCATCAATTTGCTTCTGGAACTTATCAAACTCGGCCCGGGAGGTAGCACTCTGGGCCTGCTGCTCTTTCAGAGATTTAATCTGAGCGTCGTACCATTCAACTGTTTTAGCTACGGCTTTCTGATTGCCGCCTTCGGTAGATGTGGTAGCCTTGCCAACCTCGGAAATCGTTTTAACCCGCTCCTTGAGCTTTGCCTGTAGTTTTTCCTCATTGGCATAAACCTCGTCATTATACTTTCTAAGCTCGCGGTCAGTTTCTTGGGCAAAGTTTCTATTTGTAGAAGGAACACCTGTAATACTACCCGTTTGAGTAGACCCTAGTGCCAGAGCTTTAGAGAGTGGTAAATCAAATTTTCCTTCTTTGGCCTGTCTTTGCCGATCAATAGATTCAGTCAACTCCTTTTCAATCTCCTGAAGCTCAAGCTTACGCTTCAATGCATTGACGTAAGAATCAATGGCTTTTGTGCCGTCAGCGGTAGCGACGTTTTCAAGCGTTAATGCCTTGAGGTGATCTGGTGATAAGCGGATAAGTTCCTGAAGTTTATTGTTACGCTCTTCCCGACTTAGGTTCTCATTAGTAATCTGGGTTTTAAGGATCTCAATCTTGGCAATTTCAGAGGATGCTTGTTCCGTAGCCCGGTTCATGGCCTCACTTAAACGTTCCTGTACCTTTTCGGCTTCGGTAGCTTCGTTTCTGAAAAATACCACCGCAGTAACCAAACCGGTTAACAGAGTTGCGGCAACTATGTACGGATTGGCTAGGAGAGTGGCGTTAAAAGCTGTTTGTGCTTTAGTAGCGGCTTGAGAAGCGATAGCTTGGGCTGTCTGAGCAAGAGTTAGCTGCTTGGTAACTTGAACGGCCACCATGCTAGCTCCGTTGAACTTTTTGATGGTTTCAACAGTCGTCATTGAGGCCCTAATCCCTTCAACAACAGAAACGGCTATTACAGCTGTACGGTAAGAACCATAAGTGGCCACCATCACTTTGAGGACATCAATGACCTTCTCGTAATTCTCAACTAGGGCAGAAGCTGCACCAATTCCTGAATTGAGCAGTCCTTCGTTGCTCTTACCAATTTCATTGAGCATGGCATCCCAGGCATCAGCCAACTGAGCGGTAAGGCCTGTCAAGGATTTAGACTGAGCTTCCATGAGTCCGCCGAACATCGAACCGCTTTTGGTCAGATTATCGATGACCTTTTGCACCTCTGGAAAACCTACTTTCCCCTGTTCGACCAGGTCTTTGACTTTACTTTCGGCTACCCCGAACTGCTTGGCCAGTTCCCGAATCATCGGAATACCGCGACCCGTGAACTGGTTTAAATCCTGCGTATACAGACGGCCCTGAGTCATCGTGGTACCGTACAAATACACAATATCGTTTAATGGGGCGCCAATACCCGAGGCAATGTCCCCAAGCTTGGTAAGCGTCGGAATAATCTTCTCGGCCTGCTCTCCATATGCAAGTAGCTGCTTAGCTCCCTGAGCCGTATCAGATAAACCATACGGGGTTTTAGCGGCAAACTGGGCAACATCAGCAATCAGCGCATCGGCTTTTGCCTTACTCCCCAACATGGTGGTAAAGGCAATCTCCAATTGCTGGTATTGACCTCTTACCTTAATGATTTCACCGGGAAGCTGCTGAAGGGATGCAAACGTCAAATAGCCAGCAGCCAACTGGCTCATCATCTTGAAGCTCTGGCCAATCCTGTCGTTTTCGGAGCGTACCGTACGGGAATAGCCTTCAAAGCCCCGTTGAGCATCGCTGATTTGACGGTTCAGGATAGGAGGTAAGCCGCGAATTGAACCCAAAGCTCCATCAAAGGCTCTTACCTCGCTTCTGGCTTTACTCATCTGGCCGGGAACATCGCTCAGCTGAGTAGTAAAGTGTACTGCAGATTGACTAATGCCCTTGAAACCCTTGTCGATTTTGCCCGTTTCGTTGGTAACGTACGTTCCGAAACCCAGGATACGACGTTGCATCTCGTCAATCTTTCGATTGAAAAAACTATCGTCGATATCGGCTTCAAAATCGAGTGGTCCCGAATTGTTCATGAGTCAAGACTATTGATGTAATTCATGATGTCCTTGGCATTCTGCTTGGTCAGCTTTTTCTTTTCCTTGACCTCTTTCTCTTCCGGCTTAGGCATCTCGTAGCCAGGGGCATCGATGAGAACTCGTTGCATGATTGGCCAGCGAAGTCCCCAGTGCAGGTATTCCCATGACCAGCCATAATGCGCACAAATGGCCCCGCGCGTACCAAAAGGGCTTTTTAGGCCTTTGGCTCCTTCTTCTCTATCAGATCCGGAGCTGTCGCCCTTGGGTTTGTGGACATCAATCTGATAGAGTTTGTAAAATCCGCGATGTTGCTCATCGTGTTGATCAATAGAGCAATCTGGAATAGCTTGGAAGGGGTTACCCGCCAAAGCAGATACTGCGTCAACACACCCGAGAACAGAGCTATTTTTAGCTTACCGTTGAGAATGCACAGGGCGATGATGCGAGCACAGCGTTTGGCATTCACCAGGGCCAGTCGTTTCGATTCGCCGAGCGGGTCCTCCTTGATTCGCTCGTCCGAGAAATCCATTCGGATGTACTCGGCAGTGATATAGTCCAGAGTGCCTAAATAGGGTTGCTGGATAATGAAGGTTCGCTCTTTCTTTTTACTCAGGAAGCGTAGCCAGCTCCGAATGGGCGTCTTGAATTTGACGCCGTTTTCGATGAGTATGTCGAGCTCTTGTTTTTCAGCCTGTAAGGCATCAAACACTTCAGGATTGACCTCCATAGGTGGGTAATTACATAAAAGCCCCAGAGTGATCCAGGGCTTTTAAAGTCGGGGAGAATTAAGCCGGATTGGTTGCCTGCATCGTACCGACACCGGCCTTTTTGGGCTTTAGCGGCACAACGGAAATGTCAACCAGGAACATACCTTTACGGCTAAACTGGGCATTTACTTTGGCTACCAGTGAGCCGCGAGGAATGGTGATCACTAAACCTTCGTGAGGTGTGATTTTAACCGTCTGTTCGATAGAAGGGGTGACATCCGGAGCACTCCATGTTTTCGGAGTACCGGATGAAACGGTACCTCCAAAGATTTTTTGAAGCGTTTCCGCGTCGGGATCCATGAGTTGCCAGGCGAACGTAGTCCGGCCTTTTTTCATTTTCCGCACGATGGGGTCTTCAACCTCTTCGGCGAAAAACTCATTGATTTCCGGATCATCCTGCGTCATCGTACAAGAATCTTCGAACGTGTATCCCAGGGAAGTAAGGGTTGTGCCGGGACCTCCGTCACCAGCTACGGCGCCTACTTCAATTGAGGCTAAACCTAACGTAACAACGCTTGCCATATCAATTTGAAAATAAGGTGATTACGAATTATGAAACTTGAACTCGATTCTAAGATTCAAGTAATGCTGATTGATTTCCGGCTCTCGGAACGTCGTTTGATTGCTAATCCAGAAATTCCATTTTTCGGATGAGTACCGCTCTTGTAAAGCAGGAACTACGAGGGCAGTAAGCGCTTTTAGGCGGGTGGTATTAGGCTGATACTGGTTCTTTCCGTTGATCTTAATCTGGATATCGGGCACGTACACGTTTACGTTTGCTGTACTGCGTTGTACGGAGCCTTGGTCAATAGGGAGAGAGTTAATTACCACATCTTCCAGCTTGGAATCATCAGGCCGGATTTGTTTGTATAGCCCACCAGACACAGCGGCTTTGACAGCAGATGTAGCCAGTATAGAGTACAATATATCTTCCTGATCAAAGGTGGTTCTCATGCTGCGATTTGCAATTTCAGATCCCGGATCATTCGGGGAAACTCTTTTTCAGCCAGGTGCTCAGCAGAGCTTAATACGTCAAAGCCTTTCGATTCCACTGCAGCCGCGTAATTCATACCAGCCACTACAATGAGTGCATATCCGGTATTGTGCTGCTTAGCTAATTCTCTGGCTAGACCCCTGCCAATCTTTACGCCGTCCTCATCACTTTCAACCGTTCCCGTAACCGACTTGACAAAGGAAGAAGCTATCGTCCTGCCGTTTTTGACAATGATGTAGCCAATACTGTTTCGAAGGTTACCGGTCTGATCCTGATAGGTATTAACCGAGCGCGCATGGTTTACGCACATTTCACCCAGATACATCAGCGTCGCTAGAATAGCCTGCTCAATGCGGTCTCTCCGTTGCACAAACGTTGACCGGATTTCTGCCTTGGTGAACTTCGGCTTTATACCCATATCCGGGAGTGTAACTGGTCTTTTGAGAAACGTTTAACAGTCGCTGATAAACGAACCTCTGAACCGTCTCGGACTTCAACCCTGGTCCCGGCTTCCACCTTGGGTGCTTTTTTAGGCAACTGGATGAGCGATTCAAACCGATAAGACGACCCATCAACCAGATTAATGCTCTGGCCCTTAGAGTTAGATTCGTCCCGGCATTTTGAAACGTTTACCCACTCAGACGTACCTTCTAGCCAGTCTCCGTTACCATTCTGGTAGCTTTCACTGACTTGAAATACCCAAAGCTCGTATGCATACTGCTTCACCATAGCTTCGAGCGATCCTGTACAACCGGAGCTGCAGTGAAAACATTTTCGATTTCCAACTGAGCACATAGGTAGTTGTAATACGTAAGCAGGCTGTTACGGTCGTATTTGACTGAAAAGCCGCCCTCAGTTACATCAGCTCGATTCAACAAAACGGGTATGTAATGGGCGATGATTAGGTCAATATCCTTCTTACGACCTTTGCTATACGTAGCATCGCCGTTTAAGTCCGAGTCGGTGAGTAGAGTCTCCACCTTAACGGCCGAGAGCTCTACATCCAACTCAGAAAACCTATCAACCAAAACTTCCCGTATTGTTGCCATATAGGGTACTCCGTTAGTCCAGTAAAGGATTCGAACCGCCTGTACCATTTACCTCTCCACCCTCGCCGGTATTATCGGCAGGAGGGGTAGGTTCTGCCTGTACTAATTCCCAGTCAGCGTCGGCAAATTTTCCGTTCTTAGCCTTGCCCTTTACTGCCTTGAAAACTTCCTGGCCCTTATTCCAAATATCTCCGATTTTGTACGGAGGTACTGGGACTTCAGTGAAAACGGTCTGCTTGTCCTCATCGGTTTTACTAGGGTCTGAGGCTTTTTCGCCGCCTTTTTGCTGGATCAAGCCAAGACCGGTTAAAGTCTCCAGACGCTGACCATCAAAGCTTACTTCTTCGCCTACTTCGTACTTCTTATCGAAGTTGTCCTTATCGCGGAATTCCTGAAGTACTACGTATGTTGACTTTGCCATTATGCCTGAACGGTTTTAGTGTTCAACAGATAAATACCTTCCGCTACGATCACCGGAACAACGCGGGCCTGAGAGCTGGTAAACTCAGCCAGGGGCTTGTTCGTACGGTATTTAGATACCAGAATGTATTCTTCTGATTCTTCATACGTAACACCTGATACGGGATGGTTTTTCTCAGCCAGGGTAGCGTAGGTAAGCGTTCCGACTTGAGGACTGGTGATAGCCACAAAAGCACCTTCTTCCCAAGGCTTGTACGAGGTCTGAACGCCGTTTTTCTCGAAGATTACTGAACGGTCTACCAGTTCAATCGTGGCTCCAAACTTCCGCTGCAAAACTTCATTCACCTGCTCTAAATCAGGAATCGGCATACTCGTGCCGACAAATCCTTTAATAAAAGCATACTGCTCTTTCACTTGAGTGGTAGCCGCCATATTCCGGAACGCGAAGCTGTCCGTGTAGAATTTGGTGATGGCCCGGCCGTCTTTCTTCGACTTGTCGATCATCTTTTGGAGATCATCAAGCGGTTTAGCCGTTGCAGGCGTTGACCACAGCGTACTAACGCCAAACTTGTTAGCCGTCAAATAACCGTAATCCAGGCGAATACCTACCCCTACGTTCTTATCGTCCTCTACCAGACCAACGCCCGTAGAAAGACCCTGCAGGAAAATAGCTTCGTTACGCTCGTGAACGCCTGTGATTGCTTTGGACGTATCAGCAAACAACTTGGTAAGGATTTGTTGCTCAGAAGCTTTTAAAGCCACCAGCGTATCCAGATCCGTGAGTTGTTGCTCCGTAAGCTTAAGCTCCATACCCATTTTAGGAATGTCGCCAGCCGCTTTACCGATCGAATCCCGGCTTTTCAGGGGCAATACCGAATCCATGGCTACGATGTCGGCCATAACCCGGGTGTTCGATGCGGAAAGAGCTTCCCACTTACCGGAGACAGAGAAGTCTCTACGTAAAAGCGTTTTGTGCAAATACGTTAAAGGATTACCCGTACCGTTTACCCGCTCGGTGATACTGATTACAATTGCCGGGAAGTATTTTCTTACCCAATCAATGAAAAGTGACTGTTCCATCTAATTAGTCCTCCCGGAAATCGATAAGCGGCAGAGCGGTTTTGACGGCTGCCAAGATTGATGACATTGAAAAAGGGGCCGCTGCCGGGTTCACGCGACCGCGTGTCACGATACCCGCCATTGCTTTTTTGGTTGGAATGCTGGAAATCAGAACACCAACGTACTCATGCCCGGTAGGTAAAGCGGCATAAGCCGTAGCTCCGCCGTTCAAAGGCATGGGCTTGTAATCTTTGGTAGCGGTTTCCATGATGATTACGTGTCCGGCCTGAATAACCGCAGGCGTAAACCCTGTAACATTCAAAGATCGACCGCCCGGAATGGTATCAAGTACCAGGGGGACAACTACGGAGTCCTTACCTGAGACGATTGACACAGAATCGTTGTTAAGATTCGTTGTTGCCATATTTAAATCGCGTTCATTACGCCCTTAACGACAGCATCGTCCTTCGATGCCACCTTAACAGAGCTAGATCCTGACTGAGCGGGTTTTGTAACGCTGCCAAGTCCAGTGTTAGCTTCTGTTTGCTGGTGCTCCGCTCCGTCGGTTTTCACGTCTTCCAAGTAAGCATTGAAGTCATCGTCAGTGGCAAAAGCCATTCTGGCATAATTCTTCTCAACCGTCTTCTTGTACGCATCCGAAAAGCCCGAAAGCACTTCAGCGAGTTTACCTTTCCGAGTATCTGTTGTCTTGCCCGTTTCAATTGCACTGATTTTTTCGGCCATTTTTTGGTTTTCCTCAATCAGCTTTTTGGCCCAGGCAGGCGTATCATCAGGTACGTCGGTTTTCTTTTCTGGTTCCTCTTTCTTTTCAGGCTCGGCCCCTTTGCCTGTTTCCTTTTTGGCTTTTTCGACAGCTTCGTTAACGCGCTTATCTGCATCGCCCTGGAACGCTTTGAGAAGATCTTCGACCCCACCAATGGCATTGTCAATCTCTTCTGCTTTTGTAACGGTTTTTGCTAAGAAGTCGGCCACCCCGTCAAAAGCCTTGTCCGTAAAACCCAAGTTTTTATACTTGTTTTTTAACGCTTCTAAAATCTCTTTTTTCATACGTTTTGAATACGTTACATATTCTTGTGTATACGATATTTAATAGCTGGTCACAAAAATATAAATAAAAAATACTTTGCAAATAATTTTTGATACTTTTGTTTGTATTAAATAACTGATAATCATATAGTTATATACAATTATAGATCTAATTATGTATATAATTATGGGTCTTTATTTTGGTTAATAAGGCTTGAAAATAAGATTATTAAGTGGTTGTTTATTGGATATAAATCGGTTTAATACAAGAATTAAAACTTGTAAAAATATTCCCAAATGGCTGACAAAAAGTACTTCGCAATTGAGCAGATAAACGGAACGCCGACCAGCGTTCAGGAGATTTCTGCCGATAAGTACCAACAGGCAGTAAAAGGAGAGACGCCGGGTAAGCAAATCAAGATTAAGCTCTTCGAGGGTAACGCAACCGGCCTCAAAGCGCAGGTTGGCAACGTAGCTGAAGGCTCAAAATTGGATTGGTCGATTTATGAAGGAGATGCCTACGTAGCCAATCCTAACTTCATCGACGGGGATAGGGGGAATTTAATGGTTCTAAATTCCTTCGTGGAAATCAACCTTAGCCCTTTCAGGAATAAGCTGCGTAACGGGGTAAGTTATCGACTGTACCTGGCCCTGCCTGGCGTACAAGGGTCAGAGGCATACATTGATTTTACGTACGAAGCCGAAGAGCAGGGTAAGAAAATTGAGATTCATAACGCTGAAATGGAGGGATATTCTGTATTGGCGGGTCTATCCAACTACAGCTCTGCAGAACGCTTTAATTGGTCAGTAAGCAGGGGTGACGCTTACAAAGGCGGCGAATTCATTCATGGTTGGAACGACGGCCGTTTGAAAGTGGATGCTGAAGGTGATATCGAAGTATCCTTGTACGATAAACGAGAGGTTTTGAAGGATGGCGAGACGTTACGGCTCTATATAAACGACTACGCCAATCCAAAGGAAACCGAAAACTTCGCGGAATTCACCTACAAAGCTCCAATCGTAGAAGAGCCCGATGAAACTGGCGAGCACAGCCAGCCGGGAAAGCCTAACGGGCCTAATAAGCCCGTAGAACCGCAACCCGAAACTCAAGAGGGTGAAATACGAGCTATCAAGTACGACCCTTCCAAAGGATTAGAGCAAATCCCCGTTTACCGTTTGGCAGATGGGGCGATCAACATTCTGCAATCCAATGTACCCTTTGCCATTCAAGCTGATTTTGCCCGTAAAGGCATGATCAGCCATGTGCATTTGAACCTTGATGCAGACTATGGTGGTATTTATCACAAAGAATGGAACCCCAAAGGTATCACCTGGGCACGAGTAGGGGAGCTGATTAAAGAATACAACATTCCGGAACACGTAGGTGCTTACCGGATGATGTACCAAAATGCCTTGGATGACGTTTGGCCCCGCAAGCCGCGTCTAGCGAACGGCGAGGAAGATCCTAACCCCTGGCCCAACAGTCAGCAGGAAGTAAACGAACGGGTAGCTGGCTACTTGATGGACCTTGTTCAAGCCATTGGGTGGGATAAACGGCCAGCTAATCATATTCTTGACGTAGACTGGGAATCAGGGGATTTCTTCACCTACGGCGGGGTAGTCAGTACGGCCAAAGCTATTAAATACGCCACGGACAAGTACGACAACCTTCGCATACTCGTATACTCTGGTTCGCATAATAACTCAGCGGTTGAAGGTGGCGGCAGTCCTGCACACCCAGAAAAACATATCGGCCCAACGCCTCGCTTCGAGATGTTTCGGGATGCCGGCGTTGATATTTTCCAAGGTACCGTCCCCTATTTCCGTACGCCGCGGCAGGAATGGGATAACCCTCAGCATTATGGCTCGGTGATCGGTGAAGGCAAACCATACTCTTCGGAAAAAGAGTACGGGCTAAAATCCATTATCAAATCCATTGGTGCTAAAATTGACTGGACCGATAATTTCTTCCGTACGCTGCCCGCTAGCTTAAGAGCTTCTGTTTTTGAGTGGTATATGTCGACTTATGAAGGCGGTGATAATGGGGGTGAGCGCCGATACTACATTGAAAACGGTCAGAAGATTTGGTGGTCTTCGTTCAACTGGCTTGAAATTGGCGAATGGATTCAAGAAAGCCTTCCCGTTTGGGCGGGCGTTATGGGTACATTCCGCTTTGGAGGTGGCGCTTACTTATGGACAGATGGTCGCCCCTGGTTAGCTTCCAACTACGCCTTAGAGCTGGGCAAAGCTCGCCTGTATTCCTATAACGAGTTCCTGAATAACCCGGCTACCCAATACAACATCCAGCTTGAATTCACACTCGACGGCGGCAAGACCTGGGTGAAGGACACACCACGTACCGGAACAAACCCAGATGCACACTTGGAACCTCGCGGTTATATCCGGGGAGCCTCTTTGAATGGCAAACTCTGGGTGGTGGCTACTGCTGGTCAGCCCTTCCATAACGCGGGTAAATCGCAACAGGTGCTTATTCGGCACAACGGAAAGACGTTCAGCCGGACGCTCGAGCCGCTTACCGTTCACTCATTTACTGCTGAAATCTGATGGAAAAGATCAGCACCTTCGTAAGCTACAAAGAGGCTACATCCAGTGCTACGGCGGCTCGACTAGGTATTGATAATACACCTGGCACTGAGACGCTGAAACGTATGGCGTATGTAGCCGACCGGGTGCATACGCCGCTTCGAGAACACTTCAATATACCCATCCCAGTTACATCCTTTTACCGGTCTTCTAAGCTGAATTCCGCTATTGGCGGCGCTCGCAGCTCACAACATGTAAAAGGTGAAGCGATGGACTTGGACCTTGGCTCGGGCGTAAACGGCACACGGAATCGGGACCTTTTCGACTATATCCGAAAATACCTGGCTTTTGATCAACTCATCTGGGAGTTTGGCACAGACGAAGATCCTGACTGGGTGCATGTATCTCTCGCAAAAGAGGGCAACAGACGTGAAATACTCAAGGCTACGAAAGTAGCTGGTAAGACGGTCTACGCGCCGTTCAAATAACCTTTTGCATATCCCACACACGCCGCTACGATGGAGCAGATAATTAACTGGACAAAAGTATTAGACGTATCGGTGGTTTTTGTCCCGGCGGCATTGATAGGAACAACAGTGATGACCTGTCTCAAATACAGGCAGCGCATCAAGGAAGACCAGGCTTACATATGGGTGGATATCATCATCAGCGTAAGCATATCCCTGTTCCTGACAGTGGCTGTAGCCTTCAAATTTGAGCAGCTTGATAGATTCTGGACTTGGCTCATAGCGGGCGGCTCAGCCTTAGGCGGAACACCCATCGCAGTTAAACTGAGAAAATATGCAATCAAACAGCCTGATCACCTACCAGACAACCTTACCGACTTGACATGAACATACTTGAGATCGCATACGGCATTGCCTGCCTCGCTTTAGGCGGCTGGTTTGTTAGGGAAAACATTAAGAATCAACCCGACGAATTTCTGGAATGGCTTTACCAGCTACTCTTTTCGGTTGCTTTCCTTGCTACCGGATGGATAAACACCATCGTCCCTTTTCTGCCGGAAAACTATGGTAAGTCGGCCTATTTCGACACAGTATGGGCTTCTCGTATCGTGTTTTTTGTGATAGGAGCGATCAAAATCACCAAAATACGCCGCTCTACTGAACGCAAAACCGGGAAGCCGGATACGAGCTGGTACGCCACTAAGTTTATCCCAGGATTAGCCCGCATCGTCGAAAAAGTGAACGACTGGTTTGAAGACAAGTTCCCTAAAGCCTACCTGCTCCTGCATAAATTCCTGTTAGGTATTCAGCGAGAGATTGCCCGCCAATGGACGGAAAACCGGGCCAGAACCTCTATAGTGATCGTTGGGATCATGTTCTGTTTGCTACTTCTCATTTTCTGGCCAGCACCCCGCGTCATCCTTGATAAAGAAACCGTAAAACGTATTGACCTGCATAACACCTATAGCGACCTGTCAGACTCTAGGCGACGCCTGGACTGCCTAATAGTCGTAGTAGATACCCTTGAAACCAGTTATGAAAAGAAAGCTAAAGACATTAAGGCTGTTGGGGCTTCTGATGCTGATCGTCAGAAGTTGCGTGACGGTGTCCGTCGCTCAAAAGACGCCCAACGGAGACTTTGAGACCTGGTACGTTCTAGCCTTAGAAGATTCGGTAATTAAATACGAGAAGTTGAAGCCTCTCTACTATGCTCAGGCGGCTAAGAGTCGAGAGGCTGAGAAAGCTTTGCTGTTGAGCGAGAAGGCCAGAGGCTTGGAGTTGGAACTTTACGAGATCGACCGTCGAAAATGGGAAAAGGCAGAAGCAGACCTAAGACGCCAGATACGTGGGCTTAAGCTAGTCGGCAAGTTGAAAGGTGCTGGCGGCGTACTGATAGGAGCGGGAGTAATCATCTTAACTATTGCAAAATGAAAAGTCTATGGAGCACGAATACTATTTGGCAGTAGCCTCTTTCTTGGGAATGCTCAGTTGTACGGTGACTTTAGCTTGGGTTTGTACCCGCCAAAAACCAGAAACGGATGGAAACGCTGGAAACACAAGCTTTTAACCGGTGCGGAAACACTGGAAACGCAGGAAACGCAAGAAAATAGGCTTTGTGTTTCCGGGTAAAAAGCTGTTTGTCAGTGATTTGACCCTCTATGGAAACGCAGGAAACACAAAAAATCTATCTTAGAAATAATAGGCCTTTAGGGCGTAAGATATAAGGTATTTACAGCCTAAACGCCTAATGCGTATAAGTCATAGTGAATTGTGTTTCCACCGTGTCCAGTGTTTCCACTAACCTTTTAAGGATATGTCATCACCTTTCAAAACCTACCTCAAGTTTGTCCAGATTCGGGACACAGGGAAGACTAAAATATTCGAAGTGCAGAGTCTGCGATACGGCCATAAGTTGGCAGAGATCAAATACTATGGCGCTTGGCGGAAGTACACCTTATTCCCCGAGGCCCATACGCTATTTGATTGTAAATGCCTTCAAGAGATTACCGATTTCATGAATAACCTGATGGAGGAAAGACGCCATGGCAAAAAAGCGTAAACATCCTACTGATACCGAAGTCGGGATAAGGACTATAAGTCAGATTGAAAAGCTTCCGGTAGGTGAGCTAACCGATGAAGAAATCTGTAAGCTGTTTTTCCGCCGATTCGGGGCCAAGGCTCTTATCATGATGTACATCGATGACACGGGAGAACAGCAGGCTTTTGGAAGGCTATATCGCACCAAAAGCGGTGAGGCTTTATATGATCGTCTAAGTAGCTACTTCGGTTCTGTGCAGGTATTAACGGACCTGGTTTTAATTCATAACCCCGATGACAGAGCTTAAATTATCAGAAAAGCAGAAGCGGTTTTGCGATGAGTACCTGATTGATTTGAACGGTACTCAGGCGGCTATCCGTGCTGGCTATTCGCCCCGGACAGCAGACGTAAAAGCTGCTCAATTATTAAAGCTGCCTCAGATTCGATCCTATATCGAGGAAAAGAAATCTCAACTTAACCAGCAGCTTGAAAATAAGTACCTGATCAACAAGGAGCGGGTACTGCTTGAGTATGCCCGAATCGCCTTCGCAGACCTCCGGTGCTATTTCAATCCGAACGGTTCACTTAAAGAAGTAACTGAACTAACCGAAGATGAAGCCGCCGCTTTGGCAAGCTCTGAGACTGAGGAAATGAAGGAGATGGGTATTCCTATCGGTGAGACTAAAAAGATTAAGCTCTGGGACAAGCTCAGAGCATTAGAGGGTATCCGTAAAGTGATGGGCTACGACGCCCCCGTCAAGCAGGACCATACCACGAAAGGGGAAAGTCTGAATAAGGGGTTTGGTGATTTTTTACAGCAAGTGAACCAGGTAAAATGAGTGAACAGGAATTCGAAAAGCAGGGTGAGAATCAGGTCCGTGCTTGGACAGAGGACTGGTGCAAATTTGCCCGAGAAGCTTTGAGCGTTAATCTGGACAAAGAGCAGGAAGCTATACTTTCGAGCGTACAATATAATCCGCGTACCTCTGTGGCCTCGGGTACTGCCCGAGGTAAAGACTTCGTAACGGCCGTAGCCGCGATTTGCTTTATGTATCTGACGCCGAAATGGCGGGGAAAAGAACTTATCGAAAACACGAAAGTAGCTCTTACAGCTCCGACCGATCGTCAGGTGAAAAACATCATGATGCCGGAGATTTCGCGGCTTTTTAACCGAGCCAAGCGAAACGGGGTACTTTTCCCAGGCCGGCTCAACGCCTATGACATTCGAACCGATAACGAAGAATGGTTTCTCACGGGTTTTAAAGCGGATGAACACAATCACGAGGCATGGTCTGGCTTTCACGCCGTAAATACCATGTTCGCTATTACGGAAGCTTCTGGTATTTCAGACGATACGTTTGCAGCTATAGAAGGTAACCTACAAGGCAATTCCCGGATTCTGATTGTATTCAACCCTAACACAACGATCGGATACGCCGCTAAAAGCCAGAAGGGCGAACGCTGGTCCCGGTTTCGGCTTTCCTCCCTTTCCGCTCCTAACGTACTGGCCAAAAAGCAAATCATCCCGGGTCAGGTTGATTACGAGTGGGTGAAGGATAAGCTGGAACTCTGGGCCAAAGAAATACGACCTGACGAGTTCACCGAGGAAGAAGACGATTTCGAGTTTGACGGCAAGCTATACCGCCCCGAGGATTTATGCCGCATCAAGATTCTTGGCAAATTTCCCAAAGTAGGCGAGGACTCGCTGATACCCGAGCAGTGGATTGAACTGGCTAACCAACGCTGGGAGAAATACCACAAAACCTACCGCGTCAATCAGTACCCAGGCCTGCAGCGTATTGGCGTTGACGTGGCCGGCATGGGCCGCGATAGCTCCTGCTTCGTTCACCGTCACGACAACATTGTCAGCAAGATCCGGAAGAAGAACTCCGGCGGCCGGGCCAACCACATGGAAATTGCCGGAGCCGTAAAGCATCATCTGGATAAAGATAAACGGGCCATTGCCCTAATCGATACAATTGGCGAGGGGGCCGGCGTGTACTCCCGTCTGGAAGAGTTGGGCCTAGTCGAACAAATCGCTTCTTGTAAGTACAGCGAAGCAGCTAAGGACGAAAGCGAAGAACCCCTAACCGATGTCACAGGTCAGTACAAATTTGCCAACATGCGGGCTTATCTGTTCTGGGCCGTACGCGATTGGCTTAACCCTCGTAATAATCAAAACGCCATGCTGCCTCCGAGCCCTTCTTTGCTTGAGGAAGCTACCGAGATTAAATGGAAGTTTCAATCAAATGGCTCGATCATCATTGAGCCGAAGGACGAGATTGTCAAACGTCTAAGCCGCTCACCGGACGAGTTTGACGCCCTGGCTAACACCTTCTACCCAGCTACCGTATCAGCACCTCAGAATTTAACTGGACTGTTTTTCTAATCACAGCTATGAACCTAACTGACTTAAAAGCCGCAATCGTCAAAGGCCAGGATATTAAAAAAGCAGTCGAGCTGCTGAAAGGTAAACGCACACTTCCTACGGTAGAAGAGTTTAAGAAGCAATACAACGTAAAAGATCACGAAGTCTTTGATACGGCCAAACGACCCGACAAGCCTTTAGCGGATGGTAGCTTTGAAAAGGTGAACCGATTAGGCTTTTCATTCCAAGAGCTTATCACCGAGCGGGCGGTAAGCTTTCTATTCGGTCTTCCTCCTAAAGTAGTCTGCGATCCCCAGGGGGAAGGACAAAAGAAGGTGCTGGGAGCAATCAACCGCATTTTCAAGGATAATAAAATATCCAGCTTCAACGCGGAAATAGCTTTAGAGATGTTCAAATCTACGGAAGTAGCGGAGTGCTGGTTCCCGGTTAAGAAAGACGCTGAGCACGAGGACTACGGCTTTAAAACCCCATTCAAGCTTCGGGTTATGGCCTTTAATCCCTGGGACGGGAACGAGCTGTATCCGCTTTTCGACGAAACAGGCGATATGATCGCTTTTAGCCGGGCATATATCCTCCTTGATGGTGAAGGCAAAAAGATTAACTACTTCGAGACTTATACGGAAGCCGAAAAGATTATCTGGAAAGAGGGTGCCACAGGTGAGTGGGAAGAGGTCAGCCGGGAGAATAATGTAATTGGTAAGATTCCCGTCGTCTACGGCCGTCAGAAAGAGGTAGAATGGTCAAACGTTGAATCGATCATTAAACGCCTCGAATACTTGCTTTCCAACTTTGCCGATACTGACGATTACCACGGATCCCCGACGATTTTAGTTACTGGAGAGCTGACAAACATGGCTAAAAAGGGCGAAACAGGTAAGCTGCTTCAAGCCAAAAATGGGGCCACAGCTGAATACCTTTCCTGGAACCATGCCCCGGAGGCTATCAAGCTTGAAATCGAAACGCTGCTCCGTTTTTTATTCTCATTGACCCAAACGCCAGATATTTCCTTTGAAGCGGTGAAAGGTTTAGGGGAAATTTCCGGCGTAGCGCTTAAAATGCTCTTTCTCGATGCCCACTTGAAGGTCAAAAAGAAGCAACGGGTCTTTGATGCGTACCTGGAGCGTCGTACCAATATCGTGAAAGCCTTCGTGGGCATGATGGCTACGAGCCTAAAAGGTGATGTTGCGGCCATTGATATTGAAACCCAGATTCAACCCTTCATCATTGACGATGAGGCAGGTCTGGTGAGCCGTTTAGTTACGGCCAACGGCGGAAAACCGCTCATCTCAAAGAAGACCGCTACGGCTCTTTCCGGATTGGTCGATAACGTGGATGAGGAGATGAAGCAAATGCAGACTGAAAGCCAGCAGGAGCGGAGTTTTGATGTCACTGAAACTGCGTTCTAATGGCCAAACAAGCGTTCAAAGTATCCGACTGGGAGCTGAAGCACTTCATGCGTACCGAG
Organism: Siphonobacter curvatus; assembly: GCF_002943425.1. Taxonomy (NCBI): domain Bacteria; kingdom Pseudomonadati; phylum Bacteroidota; class Cytophagia; order Cytophagales; family Cytophagaceae; genus Siphonobacter; species Siphonobacter curvatus. The sequence continues at coordinate 2,713,158 of NZ_PTRA01000001.1, read as the reverse complement.
CAGTACGCCAGTCGGATCACGGCCATTTACGAGGCAGTGGGTAGGGAGGTAATCCGTTTAGGCAAATCACTGAAAGTTGACCCTGAGAAGCTTTTTTCCTTTGATGACTATCCGGTAATACGAGAACAGGTAAAGAAGCTCTTAGCCGATATGGCTGAACGAATCGAAGCTGTGACGCTGGAAGGCACTCAGGCAGAATGGGAGTTGGCCAATTTGAAAAACGATGCGTTGGTGGCCTCGGTACTCGATACGACGAAGATTCCCGCCAAGTTGTTAGCCCGCTACGAGGCTCAGAACCTCTCAGCCCTTGCCACTTTCCAAAAACGAAAGGTGTCCGGAATGAATCTGTCCAGTCGCGTCTGGAACTATACCCAACAGTTCAAGGAAGAAATGGAGCTGGCTCTCGACATCGGCATCGGGGAGGGCCGTTCGGCCAATGAGCTGAGCCGCGATGTCCGTGAATACCTCAATGAGCCTGATAAGCTTTTCCGCCGAGTCCGCAACAAACGTGGCCAGCTGGTACTCTCGAAAGCAGCTCGAGCCTACCATCCCGGACAGGGCGTGTATCGCAGTTCTTATAAGAACGCGCAACGCATGACCCGGACGGAAATTAATATGGCTTACCGGGCCTCTGATTACGAACGCTGGAATCAGCTTGATTTCGTGGTAGGCGTGGAAGTACGCCGGTCTAATCGACCATATGTCTGTGACATCTGCGAGCCGCTCAAGGGCATGTATCCGAAAAACTTCAAGTTTGTAGGTTGGCACCCCAATTGCCGATGCTACGCCGTGTCGGTTTTAGCGACACCTGCCGAAATGCAAAGACTTACCCAGATGATCCTTGACGGTGAAGACACATCTGATTTTCGCTCGGAAAACGCAGTAACCCAGATGCCGAAAGGCTTTACAAACTGGATTGAAGAAAATAGAAAAAGGCTGCTGACGAGTAAGTCACAGCCCTACTTTGTACGGGATAACTTCAAAGGTGGAGATATTCGGAATGGACTCCGGATGGTTTAAGTGAACGTGATCTCTGTGATAGTTTCAGCTATATCTAGATATCTGTTATATGTAACCGGAGCCATTTTTCTTTTGTTTCCCCATTACTATGGTTTTGCAATTTTAACTCTTTGCCTGATTTATAAAGCTTTGAATGCTTGTCTTTTCCTTCATTAACCCACACATATGCCTTAAATCCTGGATGTGCTATATTTTGAGTATCTATCCATTCTTCTAATAAAGCATAGTCATCAAACTCTATACGCCCACCAGCCTTATAATTAGGGTATGCCCAGAATACTTCGAATCTTTTTTCCATATCACGTTTATTTTAAAGCTACGCCACAGAGTATCTTTTGATCACACTCTCCGTTGAGGAAGTCCACCGCCAATACGGCGATCGCTCGCCCTTGTACGGTTTCAAGCTTATCAATGCCCTCATAGGTTTGGCGGTCCTCGACTAAGATGTCGACAGCCTCGGTATAGCCTTCCTTCTGAGGGAAATTGGCCGCTTTGGTAATGCCGGGCTGAGCGAGTTTCTTCCGAATCTCCTCGATGGCCTTTTCGATTTGCTTTTCAGTTGGTTTCATGGCATGAATATACGGCTAAAGTGCTTAAGAAGCTATCGTATCTATGGTGAGGTACCAGTAAAGAAGTTCAGTCAGAAACCAGCCTTTTCCACATTCTTTTTATCCCAAATGCTACAGCTCAATCAGGCATTAGCAGAGGTATAGAGAATGGCTGATTATGAAATATTGATAAGAAAGTAACTTGTATGCTTATTTAAAAGGAATAGTTATTTAATTGCATTACTTTTGCAGTCCGTTTTTATTACCCTAATAGCATTAGGGTATAAGTCAAGGATGCAATGTGTTGATAATCTGAGTTTTATGCTTGAACGTTTTAACTTTTTCACTAATGGAAAGTAACCTTCCCGATCAAATTGACATCCATTACCAAAAAAGCACGGATTACAAAACAATAACAAGTACTGGTGTTTTTGGAGGCGTTACGTCAGCGGCTCAGGTAGATCTAAATTTTTTTGTAGATCGAGTTGTCATACCTACTAAGATGGCACATAGACTTGAATTGGTAGATGGTAATGCTTATACGTTGGGTGAAGTAGTCAGTAGTGAAGGGAAAACAGGCTCAATTAGAGAAGTTCAAGTAGGTATTTTGCTTGATTTGCATATTGCTATTGGTGTACGCGATTGGTTAAATGATAAGATTAGTCAACTTCAAGCACAACGATAATACCAAAAGGAGAACCATGCATAATCAACAAACGCAATCATCAGCTTCTAAGGTTATCATTGCTATTGGTCTTATAGCTTCGGCATCGATGCCTGCTAGTTCTTCAAACAACCTAGGGAGCTTTCATCCGTTCTCTAAGCAGACTCCTGTTAGTACAAGCAAGAATAGTTCAAGTCGTCCTAAAGCTTTAGAACGGGTTTTTTTGATAGAAGAAATTGAAAGAATTAATCAAGTAAAAAACCAGCAATTGTTAAAACTGAGAAAAACCAAAAGATTTACTCTTGATGGTGGAATTGATTCACTCCCAGAAGAAACCATATCAGTACTTTTGGAAAAAGGAATAGAAATAGAGCATATTAATGCTACGGAGGATAACAGTGTAGCATTTGAGTTTAATCATAACAATAAATATCACTTAATTGAATTCTTTCAAGATGGAGATATCGTATTGTTAAAAGGTAGTGGACCGGAAACTCAGGCTTGGGACGCATTAAATGAAGATTATTTTGAAAAATTGAACGAACACTTCCTATCTGTACATGAGTGAAAATGCATGTGAAGTATGTACAATTTCTAGTATACCTGCACGACTTCATAGAAATGGCCGACCTGTAATTAGCGAATTTGATGAGGATGAATTGTTATATCGTCGATTTAAAGTCGAAGGGTCTAAAGAAGATTGGGAAACTAATCAAGACTCTCGGGTGAAGATTTTTGCGATGGATAATGATTCTTATAACCGTTCCAAATTTAGTGAATGCCCTGAAGATGTATTATATAATAAAGATTCAGAAGAGCATCACTTGGCTTATGGTATAGTGTCCATTAAGGTTTCAGATGTATTAAGTATTAGGGAGGCCGAGGTTAATAATGAACGACGTATTTTTACAGCTGTTGTAAATCACAAGCCGGAAAATTGTATGTATCCTCACTGTGATTTGGTTATATATTCAAACGGTCAAGTTGCTGAAAAACGTCCTAAAAGTGTAAAAGCCGTTTTTAGAAATTTATTAGTTGGATTCTTAAAAATTGAGAAGCCCTTTGTTAAAGGACAAGAAAGCAATGGATAAATTTAATGTCAAAGTCCTAAGAGGCTAAAGTAACGTGCTACTTCATACGTATCCGTAGTGGCATGTTGAAACTCTCCATCAATGTAGATTTTGTAGGTTTCTGACTCGTAAGAAATCCAAAAGAGAATATTTTCGCAACGCCATTGAAATACTAGTTCTCCGGCAACGAACCGAAGTCCCTGTAAATGAGAGAAGGGTTTCAAAAGCTCGAAGATCTCGTACATTTCATCTAGCACTTGGCTGTTATCAGGTCTGACCATCTCGTGGTGTAGCAGGGGGATAGGCGTTCCTGCAGCATTTTCCACTTTCGTCCAAAACCTTGTGCCGCTACTTTTACTGTGTCTTTCCCATACCAGCCGTTTACCGTATCCAGAGCCCGCATTGCTTTCTGCTCTTTTTCCCAGTCAATATCCGTGAAAAGTTGAGCTTGACGATGCTCTTCGGGTTGCAAACCACTGACGATGCAACCCACTTTCTTGAAGTTTAAGCCGTCCTGCCAGAGCATATCTAATACCTGGTGAGCCGAATGAATCAAATCCGGCGTGAAGCTTGTAGCCTTAGGTAGGTGAATGGTCTTGTGGCCGTAGTACTGCCGGTCCTGCTCCCGGTATTGGTTAGTATGCAGAAAGATGGTCATCAGGTTAGCTATACTTCCTTCTTTCCTGAGCTTCTTGGCACAATTGGCAGCATAATTCGCTAACGCTTCCCGTACTACGTCCTTCGATTGGGTAAGTTCTCCGAAAGACCTGGCTGTGCAAATGGCTTTTTTCCTGTCAGGGATTAATTCAAGGTCGTAGCAGGGCTGGCCGTTCAGCTCTTTGAGCAGTCGTAAGCCCTGAACAGTCATGTTTTTAGCAACCCAGGCTTCTGATTGCTGGGCGAAATGCAGGGCATCCTTGCAACCAAATTCTTTTAATTTGCGTACATACTGCCTGCCTATTCCCCACAAATCCCCAATATCAAAACCATCTAAGGCACGTTCGATTTCAGTTTTAGACTGAATCATGTACAGCCCACCGTAGGCTGGATTCTTCTTAGCCCTTCTATTGGCCACTTTCGCCAATGTCTTTGTTGTAGCGATACCGATTGACACAGGGATGCCGGTCCATCTCCGAATGCGTTCCTTAATCATCCAGGCGTATTCATAAATGTCTTTGGTGTAGTGTTCATAACCTGAGAGGTCTACGAAGCATTCATCAATGCTGTACACTTCATACCGATCAACCATGCTGGCGATGGCCGCTACGACGCGATCCGACATATCGCCATACAAGGTATAGTTGCTTGAAAAGGCCTGTACACCTACCGACTTGGTATAAGTAGCAATTTGAAAGGCAGGCGTGCCCATTTCTATTCCGAGCGCCTTTGCCTCGTTGCTTCGGGCGATGACGCACCCGTCGTTATTGCTGAGTACGACGATAGGCTTTCCTTCTAAGCTAGGATCAAAGGCACGTTGACAGCTTGCGTAGAAGTTATTACAGTCGATAATACCAAACATCACAAGCCCCCTTTCCGCTTATAGGCTAACCGGTTACCGTGGTCTCGTACCGTGAAAGTCACGACGCCAAAGAGCTGCCACTCGTCGTCGGGTTGAGGCAGAATAGGTTCGTAATACTGAGACGCAGATACAAGGGCTACCGCTTTGCCCTGCTTCTTGTAAAACTTTACTGTCCACTCTCCATTTACGAACGCGATCACGATGTCACCGTCTTTCGGGGTTTTGGCTCGGTCGATGATCAGCAAATCGCCATCATATATGCCGGCTCCTTCCATGCTGCGACCGCTGGCCCAGGCAAAAACGGTAGAGGCGGTATGCTCAATAAGCAATTCGCTAAGTGAAAGAATACCTTCTCGGTGATCATCTGCCGGACTGGGAAACCCTGCGGCGATGGGTAACGGACTCAAGGGGTAGAACTCCTTGGTCTGCGTATTCAGGTGAAAAAACTCAACGCTTGCCCAATTCATAACTGTATAAATTTCATATTCACATTTGTAAAATTTTAGTCATTTATCCTAAAATCTAATGCTACAGGAATGAAATAAGCAAGAAATGGGTGTATTATTTATTCAAAAAGTTTATAAGTGGCTGATTTTCAGTTCTTGACAAGTTGACAAGATATATGCGATCCTGTAGAACAAATGCCTCAATATCAGGTATTTACAAATGTAAAAAGCCGCAAGATGGTCCTGCGGCTCGTAATTAAATGAGGTTTGGTCGGTTATAAACGATTCGTATCGTTTTATAAGGGTTCGTTCAAGAAATGTAAAACGGTTTAAAGATTTTACTGATTATTAGGTTTGTCGTCGTCCTTGCCATTATAATAATCTAAATATCTCTCTTTAGGAAAGCGCTTTTGGAGCTCTGGATTTTCCTGAAGATGCTTTCTTACCCAGTTCCTAAAAGCAATACCTAACCATAATGATGAATTAAAGTCTAGTATGGCTCTTCTAGCTTGTAAGAATTTTGTTATTGTAAATATTATCAGAAGAATAAGCAGCAGAAATATTATCCCTATTAAAAAGGTGAGGCCTAAGTATTTAAGCCAATCGTGTAAATTAATATCCATAAGGACCATAGTTGGTGAGTTTAAGAGGCTTTTAAGTTATTAGACTGACAATCTAGCCACTAATAACTTAAAAGCCTCTCAGTAGGGCAGAGATTGACTCTGAAATACTATATAGCCTTTATCTTGTTGAGTTGTTCCTCATAGAACTTGAGTGCCAATTGTCCTACGACATAGGGGTTATGCCCGTTTGGAACAGGTCTTCCATTATGGTAATCCGGCGGAAAATATATGACCCCTTTATTCGTGATGTTACGTAATCTGAATTCAGCAGGATGTAGATAGTGAGTCGTGGTTTCAACCACACTACCTTTGTCGTCTAATTTATGGAGCTGCAAGGGGTTGTTTAAGTCTGGTCTACTACCAGGAATTATGTCTAAGGCAGCCAGCGTTTGCACAGAATGTTGATCGGCGTTTCGAGCTTGCCATAGATATTGCAGCAGTTTATCTTTTTTACGTTTATCTCTGACAAAATTATTAAGTTGTTGATACTTGCCCTGTAATCCTTCACACCCATGTTGGGCTTTCGTCCAAACTTTATCTAAATGGTTCAAAAACCGCCGCCAATGCTTTTCGGCATCGTCGAATTGATCTGATCTACTCATCTGAGCTAATTCCTTTTTTGCTTGCTCTAGCTCTTCTTCTGCGTAGTATAGATTTACCATAGAGTTATTTATAAAATGGTGGTTAAATATATTTATAAAACAAGAAAAAGCCCTCTGGTTAAGAGGGCTTTTTACTCATGCCGGTTCATGCATTACGTCCGGCTCAGCCATTCGGTAAAACTCGGCCGCTTTGGCTTCACAGTGAAGGGCCTTACCGACGTCTTTTATAGCTTCATCCTTTTTGCCCGCACGCCAGAGGTATTTAAAGCGGGATAGCTTGTAAAAGATGGCTACTTCCTCGGGGCCGTAGATTCGGGACATCGCTTCTTCGGACTCCATGCCGTTAGAGACATAGTGCGAGGGTGTTTCGTTTTTCATATCAGTTGATTGGTCTAAAACTAACTTTCCCTAACTTCTTAGTTGGCCTCATAGCTCTTGAAAACTAAGTATCGCTAAGAGGCCGTTTGGTTATTGTATTTGGCTAAACTTGGTGTAAAAGCTGAGTAAGTCACGGTGATAGACATTGGTATACTTCTCCATGCGGTAGAAGACCAGACCTCCCATGCAGGCAGTAACGATAAAGCGGTTGCGGGATAAGTCATGCTGCCAGATTGTACCGACGGCGGGTGGGGTAGCAGGAATCATAAGGTGATGTTTGGACTAAGCGCTAAGGATTCGTTGAATACGTGCTTTCAGGGCTACCATGAGATTATTCTGATCTTCGGCTTTCCGGCTCAAGGCCTGAATGATGTCGTCCTCTACCGTGCCCTGACAGGTAATCCAGGTATTGATCACCGATTTCTTTTGCCCTTGCCGGTGAAGCCGGGCTACGGCCTGCTGGTAGAGCTCCAAAGACCAGGGCAGACCAAACCAGACAATGTGATTGCCGCCGTGTTGCATATTCAAACCATGACCGGCTGAGGCGGGGTGGGCGAGAAGAAAAGGTATTTTACCCTCGTTCCAACGATCCAGATCCTCGGTACCCTGAAGCAGGTGAGGCTTATACCCTTTCAAGTACTTCTGAATCCGGGCCACGTCGGATTTGAAGCTGTAGAAGCATAAAACCGGATTGCCATTAGCCGCTTCCAGGACATCGGCCAGTGCATCAATTTTGAGTCTATGCACTTCATGAAACTGCTTATCCTCATCGTACACCGCTCCGTTTGAGAACTGGGTAAGCTTCTGGGTAAGGCTGGCTGCTGATACGCTTGAGATGTCGTCCGCATCGGTCAGGCTAAGCACTGAATCCCGTTCGAACTTTTTGTACTGGGTTCTTACCTCTTCGGGCAAGCTCACGCATACGTGGTTATCAATCAGGGGAGGAAGCGTCAGCCAGTCCTCTTTCTTCATGCTTACGCAGATATCGCCAATCTTTTCGTAAATCAGCTTTTTATAAATCTGAGGCCCTAAGAGGGCGTCACCCTTTTTGAGGTTGTACTCGTAAACAACGTGGCCGTTTTTTTTACCCTCGTTGAAAAACTGCTGACGGTAACGGCCTACTGTTTTGCCTAATCGCTCGCCTCGATCTAATAGGTAAAGCTGTGACCAGAGATCGATGAGCGAATTCGGCGAAGGCGTACCCGTAAGGCCTACGACCCGCTTAATCAGGGGCCGGATAATGCGAAGCGATTTAAAGCGATGCGACGATTGATCTTTAAAGCTCGAGAGCTCATCAATGACCAGCATGTCAAAAGGCCATTTGCCGTTGTTTTGCAGGTAAGCCACGAGCCAGGGTACGTTCTCGCGGTTGATGGTGTAGATGTCCGCCTCGGCCCGCAAAGCGTCCTTACGCTTCTTTTCTGAGCCCAGGCAAACCGAAACGGTCAGGTGCTTGAGATGGTCCCATTGCTCAATCTCTTTGGGCCAGGTATGAGCGGCCACCCGAAGCGGAGCGATGACTAAAACCTTTTTCACTTCACGACGCTTGTGCATCAGCTCATCAATGGCCGTAAGCGTAGCAACAGTCTTGCCAAGTCCCATTTCAAGGAACAAGCCAGCACCGCCGCAAAGCTGTACGGCCTCGTTTTCGATAATGTGTTGCGTGGCGTGTTCCTGGTATTGATGCGGTACGTATTTCATATCTGATCTAAAAATGCGTTGAGTGATTCTGGGGAGTCGACAATCCAAACCGGAAAGCCGAAGCGGGCGAAAATCTGGTGTGCTGCTAGCTGAATGGGTGAGGGCTTTTTACCGGGGGCTTTCAATTCAACAAAATGGATATTTCCAAGAGTGAGTACTAACCGATCAGGCACTCCACGAAAACCCGGTGATACGAACTTTAAAGCCAGACCGCCTCTTTTCTTCACCTGCTCCCGAAACTTCTTTTCGAGTTGCTTTTCATCCATAGTAGTGGGGTAGGTAACAGGGTAACATTTTTTTTCCTATGGATTTAAAAAAGTTGAATTAGGCTGTAAGAAGATTGCTAATAGCTCTTTTTAATAGCCTTTACAGCCTAATTCCATTTTATTTAAAAACCTATTATTGAAATGTTACTTTTGTTACCTAGGAGCTAAGTTTAAGAATATCAATTGGTTAGAGGTAACATTTTTGGTAACATTTGAAATTTTGGGATGTTACTTTTGTTACTTGGTAACATTTTGATGTAACCTAAAATGTTACCTCTCTAAGAGCTCTAAGAACCCCGCTTTTCTCGCGTATCCCCTTACCACATTCCCCTTGATTTTCATAAGCTTAGGCTCCCAATCCGTGGCCTTCCGACGCATGTAATTCTGAATGAATTTCACGTTATTAGTCGTCATATCTTTTGACTGACCATCAAAGGCTTCGGTCCATATCTCCGCTATACTTACACGTATACGTTGCACTTCCGCTTTTACCAGCGGATCACCGCCGTAGTGGATATATGCTCGCCGCTCCGGAATGCTCATCGCCTCCCAGTTATCAGGTAGTAGCATATCCAGATAACTTTGAATCTTGACCTCCCGCGGATCCACTTCGGTATGTTGCTGCTGGATATCTTTAATGACTGCTTCCCATTCAGGTGTTAAATAAAGCTTCTCACCCTGACGATATCGCACGACTGCTTCGGCCCAAAGCGGATCAATTTCTTCATCGGGCATTTCTTCCTGAACGGCTTTTGTAGGAGCCTGCACCCGTACAGGCAGCGGCCAGAACCGCCGGTTACCTGTCTGACTTACCAGGAAATCAACGTTGTTTGTCGTCCCAATGAAGATACACTGCCGCTCTCTACTGGTCATATTAGGACTATAGGAAGCCCGGTAATGATCCTCTCGGCTGGTTATATACGCCTTAACGGCTTCAACCTCTGCCTTCTTCAATCCCGTCATTTCAGCGATCTCTAAAATCCACTTATTCTGAAGCTGTTCAAAGGCCTGTTTACCGTTACCTCCGGAGATCATACTAAAGGTCAAGCTACTGGAAAACCACTGCCTTTTACCTAAATTATACAGCAGGGTACTCTTACTAGCCCCCTCATCACTGATAAGCGTTAGGACGTAATCAAATTTGCAGCCGGGGTTCATAATCCGGGCGACGGCGGCTACTAGCGTTTTACGGGTTAACATTCGGTTAAGCTCCGTATCCTCAGCTCCGAGGTAATCCACGAACACCCGGTCAAGTCTTTCAACGCCGTCCCAGACTAAGCTATTCAGGTAATCGCGTACCGAGTGGAACCGATTCTCATAGGCAATCTGGCTAAGGCCATCTTCAATCATGCCCTTGTTTTTAATCTCATAAGGCTTACCTCCTAAATACCGGCGGATACCTGAATCATCGAAATCACACCACTCGTTAGAGTCTTCCGGACGAGCCCAGGGTAATTTACCGTGAACTTCTTTAGCCTTGGAGAATTCATTATAGCGGATCTTGCCCTTTAGAAGGGGATCATATCTAAGAATTACTTCGAGGTTATCGGGGTTTGGAAGAATCGTGCCCTTACGATCGGTATCTAGCTTACCCGTCCATTCTAGATCAATCTCGTCACCATCAACATCCCCTCTCTCAAAGTCCTCACGAGCAGAGGCTAAACGTTCAGTGAAAATCAATTTCTTCACCTTCTCATCCTTACCTGCAAAATCCATCATGTTCAGGTAAGATGGGAGCTTGTTAACCGGCGTATCGGCCTTTTTACTCTCATCCTGATAGCCGAATTTGTGAATCCGGACCAAGTCAAAGGCATTACAGAGTTTCCCGCTGGTCGGGTCCGTACCATGGTGGGAATACGCCCACTTATCCTCGTAGACGATAACGCCAGCGGCGGTCGTCCCACCCATATAGGTGTAGCGGTTATCCACGTCGCAGGACTCGTATACATCCGACAGGAAGGTTTCAATGGCTTCATGAATCCCGTAGATGCGGCAAAAAGCCCCAATGACACCTTCTTTTTCCGTCGGGTCGCCCTGACGCTTAATGCCCGTTTTGATAGCGGCCGTTTCTGAGTCGCTTACGGGCCACTCCGAGGTATCCTGCCAGTTGTGGTATTGAGCCAGGATGCTATCAGCCTCTAAAAACTCGCCCTGCTGCTCGTGGAAGACGAACTCCCCGTCCACTGAGGTAGAGGGCCAGTACATCAATCGGTTGACTTGGTAGGTGGTATGGTCGAACTGATCAATGCCCAGAGACCCGGCAACCCGGCGGGAGATAGCTTCGAACTCATCCGGGGATACGGGCCGGTCTAGGGGGATAATAAGTCGCAGGCGAGGCTTGGCGGGCGTGTGCTTGTGAGTCGAGTAGACTACCGCTGCACAGCGATACGCCAGGCAGAAATCAGACCACAAATCCGCGGAGGCAAAGTCCGCATCGAGCGTAATCAGCTGCCGGTGCGTGACGGTGTCTTTCTTCCGTCGGCCATTGGCCAGATAGCCACCTACGAAGGCCCCGACGTCCTTAATTTCATCCTGACGCGTCTTGGGGGCCGCCAGGTAAACAGCCAGCTTCTCAGCCGTACGGTGCGTCTTCGAGCAGCGTTCGACGAACTCTGACCACTCCACGGACTTGTTCTTCCAGACTTCATCGTTACGATGCTTGCCGATGGCAATATCTATCTTCGACATAATTTTCTTGAGCTACTTGAGGGGTACTGAATTCAACTGAACAGAATCGTCAGAAAGATTCGATAGACTACTTGCGGAACAACCGCATTGCCAAAGCCCTTTATGGATTCGGTTCGGAGCTTAGAAACGGTAATTCCGTCCAGTCGGGTGGGAAACCCATCATCTCGGCTACGAAGCGGTGATTGAGTTGGGAATTCTGACCAAGCTCTTGAGCCATTTTTGTGTTTAACTCCGAATTCACCATGTGTCTTTTGCTGTTGGGGTTGACATCTGGGCTTTTCCAATCTCTCGTTGTAGGGGTTGGTATCAGAGAGGTTGCGAATTCTACCGGGTTCGGGGCCCGGCCCGCTTGAAACTGATTGCTTCGTACTCGCATGTTGGCCGTTGGAGTGCCCAACATGGCGGCAACCATTGGTAGAAGGGGCTTGCCTTGATTGTTGGTCGAGTTCACCCCCTGATGGGCGTTTGTCTGAGTCGGTGTTGGCAAAAGCCCGTTTCTGTTCATTTTGACTAGGGAGTTTTGGCTCTCCCTCCCCGTCACTTTCTCTCCTGAATCCGAGGCTAAAGGGGTCGGAAGTAGTTTCCTCTGAGCCATTTCCCCCAGTGACTGTCCGAACCCGTTTCCATTCTTGCCCGAAGCCTTCGCTCTCAAGCGACGCTGGTCGATTTTGTCCAAACTCGTAGTCGCTCCGGTGTCCACTACGGTCGGCGTCGGAAGTAACTGTACTACATGTTGTAGCTTGGCTCCGAACTTCAAACCTGTCGTCATTGATGTTCTCACATATCGTCCGTTTTCCAGACTCACCGTTTTGGCGTTGTCCCCGCCAATCGTGTCGGCTACGGTCGGCGTAGGCAATAAACCATACTCTTTCTCTGCGATGGGGAGCGTTGACGCCTGCAGCAGGAATAACGAACGCTTGTACTTCATAGCCTTCAGCTTCCAGGTCAGCACACACCTGCTCGAAGACCATGCCGTCGTTCCAAGTAACAAGTCCGCGAACGTTCTCACCGACGATCCATGTAGGCTCGATTTCTCGTATTGCTCGTAGCATTTCTGGCCAGAGGTAGCGGTCATCAGCTGTGCCTTTTCGCTTTCCTGCGGAACTGAAAGGCTGGCAAGGGAAGCCTCCCGAGAGTACGTCAACTCTGCCTCGCCAGGGCGTGAAGTCGGTTTGTTTGATGTCGGAATAGTGGACTGCATTCGGCCAGTAGTATTTAAGAATCTGCGTACAAAAGGGGTTTATTTCACAGTGAAAGAGGTTCTCCCAACCCATCCACTCAGCGGCTAAATCGAACCCTCCGATGCCTGAGAATAAACTAGCGTGGGTCACTGCTTACACCCTTTTACCACGCCCAGGGCTCTGAGCAAAATACCGTCTTCCTCAAGGCCTTGTTGCTTACTCCACTCGTTCAGAATTTCGCGGCAACGGATCATTGCTGACAAGCCCATGAAAACCACGTTGCCTCTGACCATTTCCCGCGAATAGTCGTATCCAATGTGGTTATGACAATCGGCATCAATTTCAAAGAACCATTTTTCCTCTTTCTCATCATTCCAATTAGGCTCCCACTCACCGTTTACTTCCCGAGCCGCATTGGCCAGCACGCCGACCCATTTTAGCCACTCGGTATCAACCTTTGTGTTCATGTAGATGGAAGGTTCCCCGCCGTATTCCGGAATCACGCCAGCCAGGATGATTCCGTTGATGGTACCCTTGTAGTGGTCAGCGTGTACCCGCTGAGCGACTTCCTGCATGGTAGGTATGTTGTTCATCGGCTTGCGTAGGGCTTGGTGAAACCTTTCATTTGATCGGCTGGGTGACTAGCTCCCAGGTAAATAGCCAGTGCGATAAGGGCAATAGCCGTAAAGATTTTTAGCAGAGGAAACCAATCAGCTTTCGTTTCCCGCATACGGATATACCAAGCCACTGCGCCAGAATAGCGAAGCATGTAGAAGCGGTAACGAATGCTATCCCAAAGCTTTTTGAAGTAACCTTTTTGCGGTTTCCGCTCGATGGGTACGAGCACATCATGCTTATTGACGGTCAGGTAAAGCGGTTGTAAAGGGTCGTTGAAAGTTAAACTCAGGTGCCAAATCTTACCCGTGAAAACGATTTTCAAACGCTGTCCTGGCGTTAACTTCCAACAAGTAATCAGTTCACCATGCGGAGAATCTGGGGATTTGAACCCAGGGAGGGGTCGGTATTCGGGCTGGTCTTTAGCGAAAACCACATTTGATTCGGGAAAGTCCACCGCAGAAAGCCCTGGGCCCGCGATGACTTCTTCGTTTTCGTTGACGGTAGGGGCGGTGGTAACTTCGTAGGCCAGCCAAACACCCAAAGCTAAGACAATTATAAAACCAAGGATTAAGTACATAGGAGTAAGGTTTTTAGGGTTATTTAGAAGATTCTTGCATGAACCAAGGCTTGTATTTCTGCTCACCCTGTTTGACGTGTCGGCCTCCGCAGTAGTTGACACCCTTCTCAGTTAACTCATGTTCGCAGGTATTGCAGAGAGGCTCTCCGCATACGAAGCCCATAAAAGTTTCTGAGCAATCTCGAGTAGCTTTCTCGCCGCAACATTTACACTTTACTTCAGCGTGTTCAGGGCAGTATCCGGACTCGTCGGCAAGGTCTTTGCATTTGCCTATCCAGGCCAATTCGTAGTTGCACATGATTAGAGGAGGGTTAGCGTTCGTCTTCGTCGTTTTCACTCTCGTAATCCTCTTCATCGTCGGCGAAAAATGATTCGGCGGACATGAACGTTTGTCGTTCTTCATCCCACATCAGCTCTTTGGCGTTACCATGAACTTGTCTGTGCTCGTCCTGAAGCCCACAAAGACTGATTGCGCCGGGAGAAGCTTCCGAGTAAGCACCCTTGTAGTATTCCTGATAAGCCTCAAGGTCGATGATCACATCAGACAGGATTTCCCGGGATGCAGGAGAATCTAAGGCAGCCATGAACAGGAATTCGCCACTTCCATACATCTCAAAATCCCGGTCAAGTTCTTGGCTTTTGATTCGGTCAAACACGCTAATCGTTAGGTGCGGACGCAGGTAAAATTCTTCTTTATAAAAAGCTTTTTTAACCATGATGGTAAGAGGATTATTTCTGATAGAATTTGGCGATGAAACCCTCGGCCTTTAGCGGCAGGTCGGCCGCCCAGGGCATTGGGGTACTCATGATTTTATCGATCTTTTCGACGTCGACGCTGTCTTCGGGTTCTTCCAGCACAACCTCATCGTGTACGTGGGTTACGATGGTGTAGCCCGCATCGTCGAGCCGAACCAGGGCCTCTGCTAGGCAGTCGCGGGCAATGGCCTGTACGACGTTCTCCGTCAGTTTGCCGCCGTAGGTGTCCTGATGCCCCCATACCTTTTTTTCCTGGCTAAGCCCCTGATAGGCAATACTCATTTTGCCGTTTCCGTACTTACTGGGCTTTAAGGTTGCGTTGAGGTAAGACAGCATGCGACCCGACGGCAGCTCGATAAAGAGCGTTTTCTGCTTGAGAATGAGCCGAAGAAACTTCCCGCACTTCACCCAGTAACCGGGACGCTCAATTGCTTCGATAGCCGCGGCTTCCAGGTTTGCCCAAAGCCGTACGATAGCAGGACTTGCCTTACGCCATTTGCTGACGATACTCGGCAACTCATCCTCCGTGAGTCCTTGCTTTAAGGCCCCCATGGTGA
Organism: Siphonobacter curvatus; assembly: GCF_002943425.1. Lineage (NCBI taxonomy): Bacteria > Pseudomonadati > Bacteroidota > Cytophagia > Cytophagales > Cytophagaceae > Siphonobacter > Siphonobacter curvatus. The sequence continues at coordinate 2,697,944 of NZ_PTRA01000001.1, read as the reverse complement.
TTAGGGCATTGGGTCCGCCTTGGTAGCCCAGTGCTAATTCAGAGACTTTGCCTTTCTGGCGAAGCGGGCTCCCTTTCGTAATCTCTTCGATGGGGATTTTAAACATCTGAGAGGCCGAGGCTTCATAGATCTTTCCATGCGTTTTAAACACATCAAGCCGCCATTGCTCGCCCGCCAGCCAAGCCAGAACGCGGGCCTCGATCGCTGAGAAATCCGAGATAATCAGTACATGTCCTTCTTTAGGAATGAATGCTGTACGGATGAGCTGGCTAAGCGTGTCGGGTATACTACGGTAGAGCAAAGACAACAGGCCTGCGTTGCCGCTTTTTACGGCTCGCCGGGCTACTTCAATAGCGGCTAAATGGTTTTGAGGGAGGTTTTGCAACTGAATACCCCGACCCGCCCAGCGGCCCGTGCGGTTAGCCCCGTAGAATTGAAAAAGTCCACGAACCCGTTGATCCTCGCCCAGATAATTAAGCATGGCTTGATACTTCTTAACTGAACTCTTCGAAGCCTCCTGACGAATCTCCAAAGCTCTGCGTACCTTTTCAGTTAAGGTCTTAGAGTCAAGCATTTCCGAAACATCAGACTTGCGAAGTTTCTCGGAAGATTGGCCGTTTTCATCAAGCCACGCCAGCAACTGTTTAACGCTGTTCGGGTTGTCCAGACCCGTTAACTCTGAGGCTTCCTGCGTAATCCGGGAAACATAGGTTTCCTGCATTTCAATAGCATTAAGCGCTAGTTCAACGTCGACCAGAATCCCCATGTCGTTGATCTTCTGATCCAGGCAATACAGTCGCTGTTCAAACTCAGTAACGGGAATGTTTACGATCCGCTCCCGAATGGCCATTTCGACAACAACGTCTTGCCGGTTGTACTCAATGTACTGAGACCACTTTTCCGGGTCGTGCTCGGGCAGGTTACGGGTACGGCCACCGTTGGTTTTAGTGGGCTTACAGGGCATTGAAAAGTGCTTAATGAGGTTCTTACCCGCTGTATCCTTTTCCTGTTCTAAACCCATGGCTTTTGCAGCTAATCCCAATTGCAAAGGGTAACCCGCCCGAGCCCCCCGGATCATTGAGCAATCCCACTGCTCAACTGGAAAAGTAACCCCAAAATACCTCGATAGACACAGACGTTCAAAGGCAGCGTTCCATGCAGTTTTAACAACGGCAGGATCTAAAAGCAAATCGTACAGACTTTTGGGGAAGTACTCTCTGTGTTCGCCCATCAAATCCAACACATCTACTGGTCCGCCATCAATGCTGTAAGCCAGCATGAGAATCTGGAAGTCTGGCGAATCGATGTAAGGATACACCCCTGTTGACCGCAGATCCACGCTGCTGTACGTTTCTATGTCTATCGAAAGGATCATAACAGGACGAGAATGTTGTTGAGCTTGGTATTTACTTCGTTAGCAGGCAGGACGGCCAGTACCTCAGCGAGCGTTTCCATCATGGTTTGAAGTGGAATGCTGTCTGCTGTGTATTCGAGTTTTCCAGAAGGGCAGATGATTTCTACAACTTCGCCGCGGGCCTCGTCTACCTTTTCACGCTCATCTTGAATCTGCTGAAGCGTGTAATTAGTAGCTTCCAAGGCATCACACTTTTTCTCTAGATACCCTAATCGGTTTAACAGAATTTCGCCTTCGGTAGATAAAGCCCTTAGGGAAATCGAAAAAGCGTTAGGATGAGAAAGGGCGGGAGCAACATCACTAGGCTGCGTTGCTTCTTCAGAGGGTTCAACCGACTGTGGTTCTTCCTGAGTTTTAGTAGTTTTCTTTGGCATGGTAAGATGAAAAGAGGCGACCCAATAAGCCGCCTCTTAGCGGTTTAGGTTAGTCCCAGATACTGGGTTTTTTTGAGACGGGATTTGAGGATTTAGGCGTGACAAAGCCATCACTATCTTCAACCTGAAAATCGTCTTCTGCACGACTGGTACCGCCCAAGGGCTCGCCATCACTGATTTTTTGCAAACCGTTCAGTCCGCAGCCGATTCCCTTCTTACCATTGACCGCAAAGGGGTAGAAGTTCACTGAAACCTTTGCATTACAGCCTGAATAGACCTCAGTTCTGTCCAGAATAGGCTCTACGTTACGATCTACGATGTATGGCTTGGTTGTGGAGCTGGCGTTGAGGAAGTACGCATTTTCATACGTAGGATCATCTGGGCGTTCAATATCCCCGTCACGAAGCGGGTTATGGAACTGGGCTTTGTTGATCTTGCCCTGAAACTTGGATTGCATACCCGCCTCAATCTCAGCGTCAATAGCCGCCTTGATTTTAGCGATCGTTACCGTATCGTCTTTAGAGATGATAACGTTAGTAGAATACTTGGGCTTGCCGCCGTCTTCTACAGAAGCCTGAGGCTCCCAAACGTGGGCATAGGACAAACGGGCGAGTCCGGTTACAACTTTAGTTGCCATGGTTATTTACAGTTGATTGGTTTTTGTAGGTTTTCGGCTCGGGCCCAGGCGAGCACTTTTTTAAGGGCCTGATTGTAGCTGGCAGCTTGAACGGTACGGGTACCGGAGAAAAGGCCAGCCCTAACGGTGATTTCGTACCACTTAAGATTCATTCGAATTCAACCTTGGTGAAATCATTGGCAGCAGCAGATGCGGTGGTGAACTCAGGGCGTTTGTCTCCTTCAACAACCAGGGTAGGAGCTCCGGGAGGCTTTACGATATAGCTTTCCACTTTGGCCATATCTTCTTTGCCGAGTAGGGTTTCAAGAGCCTTTATTCCTACTAACGATTTAGTATATACGTCTTTGTCGGCATAGCCCATTTCAAGCACTTTCTTTGCCAAAGCTTCCTCGTCAGAAACCTTCCGGGTTGACCGTCCGCGTACAACTTTCCAGCCCTCGAACTTGGTACCCTCCAAAGCCGCAGAGAGTGCATAATCCCGTACGGCCGAAGCCCAGGTAGTAAGCAGTTCTGCCTTATGCAGGATCTTAGCTACTTCCGAATCGGACAGCAGACGTCCCGCTTTGAAATCGTACCTAGCGAGTTCCAGGTTGTAATCAGCCAACGCCCGGCAGGTGCCTTTTGCTTTGCAGAAGTGACAATGTTTACCCGCAGTCGGCTCTCCTTCACCCGCAAAGGCCAGCTTGGCCTGCTTGCGAAGCTCCGTTTCGCCCCAGTGCTTAAGATCAGAGGCTGACATTTCAAACGTGCTGAAGTTGTCCAGGCGGGGCTGAAAAATGGTCATGCGTACCGTTTCGATGTCGTAGAAAAGCTCATGAACTTTCAGGGCACCCAGCGCGTAAATCATCATCTGCTTGTTGTTGACAGCGTCGACGAATACACCCTTGCCGTATTTCAAATCGATTACGTTTAGCAGACTGTGACCCACGACGTTAGTATCAGACGTACCAAAACCCTCTGGGATGTAATCAGTTAGGTCCAGGCGAGTTTCTAACCGCAGAATTGTAAACGGGTCAATGGCCATTGATTCATGGTACAGTTCTAAGACAAAATCCCGGTAATCTTCCGCGTGCCGCTGCATCTCTGGATTGTAATACGGGCTGGTCTTAAGCTTTGTGATCTCTGAATCCACATACTCACCCAGGTACTGACGTATTAAAAGCTCCCCAAGCTCATGAGCAACCGTTCCCTCCTTGGCTGCTTCCCCCGAGCGGTCAGGGAAAGCAGTCTCCATCCGGGCACTGGGCGTACAAACCGTCCAGCGGGAGGCACCTGAGGGAGATAGGAGGGCGTGACTCATACCAGTTCTTCGAAAAGAGTTTTAAGTTTTTGCCATTGATCTGATGGGATCGTCCGAAGGGTATATCCCGAGAAATGCTTGTTAAGCATAACCCCGGCAGCATCATTGAGAGCAGGGTTGACAGCGATAGCCCCTCGAATCGTTTGAGCGATGTTGGCCATTTCTACATCGTTAGAGAAAGCCCGGTAATCAGCCTTTTCCAGGTCTTCCAGCGAAGAAACTTTGGTGCCGCCAGCCGTCTTGTAGCGGTTCAACGCTTCGCTAATGAGCTTGGCATGTGCAGGAGATTTACCGCCGACTTTTTCAACGCGTTCCATCAAATGCTCGAGCGTTACGGCAGATTTCTCCTTAACTGGAAAATCTTCTGCGGCGGGAAAAGGCATCTCGTCAGTGTCTTCTGACCGATCCTCTACGGGGGCCGGGGCAGGAACTGCCTTGGAGGATTTGGTCGAACGCTCAGATTTAGTTTTTGTGGCGAGCTTTTCGAAATCGACACCTTTGGGTTTCTCCGACTCATCGCTAGGTACGGGCTCCGCAACTACGGACGGACGTAACGGGATTCCTGAATTGGAAAGCGCAGAGAATGCCTGGGCGATCTCAGGGAGATCACCGGTTAAGATTACTTGTACTTGCATGGTATATGGTTGTTAAAAAGGTTTTCTTAAGCGGGGAGGCGTTTTCATATACCTCGGGAAAATAAGGAGTACTGGGATTGCTGGGACAACAGCCCACCAGGTGCCGCTAATAACCATGGCGCCGGCGGCCAGTAAACAGGTAAAAAAGAATTTATCGATCATTTTTTCCTGCGTTTGTATTTAAGGATAGAGGGTTCAGATCGATCATCGCTGGATTCCAGGTATTGTACCAGCTCGTCCTGGATAAAATAGAGCTTACCGTTTCGCTTGTGGTGTGGGATGATATGCGAATTGTTTCGAACCGTTCCCACACTCAGGTTTAGAAATTCAGCCGCTTCTTTACTGTTCAGATACCGCTTTGAAGTGTTTTGAACTACAGGCGTTGATTGATTGTGCAAAAGCAGACCGATCATCCTTTCAAGATTGTCCAGCCTTTTATTAAAGGCATCAAACGGATTGTCCATGGCTTAACCCTTCATGGTGTTTACAATCAGCAGCGTCCCGTTTCGACTGATCTGAAAATGATCAGCCGTTCTTTCCAGGGCGGTGTTCTTGGCCGCTCCCTGCTCGATCAGTTTTTGGTAGTAGGACCAAACCCGCTCGTATTTCTCCTTCTGACGTTTCTTAGCGGGAGACAGTAAATCCGTAGGAGTCATAGCAGTCATAAGGTTATTCTTCATATCCGGTGCCTTTGCAGTAACGTAGTTCAATTTTCATCCCGTTGAGAGAGTCGGCATAAACGAAAGCGAGCCGCTGATACTTCTCAGATTCGTCCCTCAAGGTTATCACCTCTTCCTGAAGAGCGGTTTTAGCTTGGTAATCCCAGAAAAACAGAGCTGCCAATACGAAAACAGCTGCTAGGGTAAAGAACTGTTTCATGGTAAAAGGTTTGGGTTTAGTCAATAGCGACCCTTAGAGGAATTGCACCTCTGTTTGCTTTTGATCGTAAGTCTCCTTAATCCAAAGACGGCTTGCTTACTAGCCGAAGGGGTCATAATTAAAGGGGCGAACTACTATACTTCACCCACCCCAGTCGCCTCTTACGTTATGCTGCTATTGCAGCAGAAACACGGGGCTGAAATTGAATCGTTTTGCCGTTTAGGGCTTTGATTCTCTCCATGTAAATACATCCTACGCAATCAATAGCCTGTCGTACCCAATATGTTGCTGGCGGGGCCGTAGGATAAGCTTACTGTTACACTTACGCTACCCCTTGTGGATACGCGGAGATTCGAACTCCGGTCTTACATAGTTTCAATACACTTCACTGAAAATCGCGGCGATCCCGGGACTCGAACCCGGATGGCTGTTAGCCTTGCTAAAAGCCCAGTGAATTATCTGTCATAGGAGACCACGGCTGTTAAGTCGTGTGCGTTACCAATTCCGCCAGATCGCCCTTTGTCGAGAGTAGCCTTATTACTCGTTTGCAAAAAGGCTACTTTAGGTTGCATCTTATCTCTGGTATCCTAGAAGGCTTTTCGTCTCTCCCGACTAATGGCCAATTAAGTAGCTATCGCATGGCTGTAAGTGGCTAGGCCGCTGGTTAGGGTTTGTAATATTTTTGTAACAAAATGTAAAGACGGTGATAACCTTTCAGGCCGACAATGGATACATAATTGTACCTTTGTTTGGGCCTATAATTAGTTGGCTTGTACAAATGTAATACTTTAATTACATGTAACAATAGTATTACAATATTTTTTATAATTATTTTTCTCACATTGTTATGAAGCCTATTGAATCACAAAGACTTATACAGGTAAGAGGTAACTTAACACAAGAAGAATTTGCCAACCGTATTGGGTTGAATCGTGTCAATATATCTAATATTGAGAATGGTACTCAAGCATTATCTATAAAGACTGCTAGACTAATAAAAGAACAATTCGGTGTAAGCTTGGATTGGCTATATGGATATACTGAAGAAAACCCAATCTCATATCATGCTATATCTACTTCCGATGAAAGAGATCAAACTATTGAAGTTTTGACTAGAAGCTTGGAAAGCTGTGAAAAAGACAAGCAGTTTCTCCAGTCATTATTAGAAAAGCTATCTAAATAGAGCAACCCACCTGGCGGGGTGGGATAAAGCATTTGAAGAGCAGAACTATATACTTCTTAGATATCGAGAAATGGCCTGTGCTTTCAAAGTAATATTTGTGCGTTCAGGTCCTTTTAGCTTTTTGAACTGTTTACTACCAACGGCATAAGAGAGGATGGTATCTAGCTCGTCTGCCAATTCAGAGGTAGGTTGAATTTCTTTTAGTTTGGACAGTGCAGGCGACTCAGTGACGGTACACATAGCTTAAAAGGTGTATAGTTAAGTAAATGATTCATGTAAACGTACACATATTACCGTTTCATATCAAGAGATAATGTGTAAAAAAAGTAGTTAAAATCTATAAAATTTGGCCAATATCAGTATATACGTATAAGAATTAATATATAGTATGTACCAACATTAATTAAATAAGTCAATATAACATTGAATTAATTATATTGTCAGCGGTATTCTCAAGTAACCTTATTTTACTTATGAAACACCTTTTACCAATTTTGCTTATTGGTTTATCTATAGCCTCATGCAAAAAGGAGGATAACGAAATAAATACCACTCCTAACATTATAGATAGCGAGGGCATAAGCTATATAGATAATGTATCTATCGTTGAGCCAGAATACCAGTTTCCCTTTGAGACCTATTATACGAAGCTAGACACCTCAGTCAATGTAAGATCATACACCTTACCCATCCATGTTCTCGTAACCGAAGGGGATAGTGCCCAGGTCACTTGGAATACAAATGGCTTGACCCCCATCATTTTTAGCTATTCAAAGAAGTGGGAAGCTACTCTTCAAAAATGGAAAGTCACTTCCGCCCTTATGTTCGAACCCTCATCAACACTAGGGATGCGTAAAATTGATAGAACTGTAAGATTTGTAAAGTCTGGCCAAAGCATAACAAAGTCTACAAATATTAACCTTACCAAGGCTATCAAGACATTTGACTTTGGTAGAGTAAATTTTGGAATGTCTAAGGATGAGGTTAAAACAAATATTATGGCTATAGTTGGAAATGATAACGCTTTAGCTTTTTGGGAAGAATTTTCCCCTACTCATTGTTTTATTAACTCTGCTTATTTTATAACTCAATTCAGACCTCCAGTTTCATGTTACGAATTCATTGATAAGAAACTTAATAGAATCTACGAAATATTCGCTATGGACAATTACAGGATAGATTATTTGTCAAGCGATTTACTTAAAAAACTTGGTAATAATAATATTTTGAGAGAGGGTAATATTATTAAAGTGCCGCAATCTTGGGAAAAAAATGGAATAAAGATGGTACTTGATCAAAAGGAGTTTCAGAGGAAAAGTGGAAAGTTTGTAAGTTTATATATTTCTTTTGAAAAAAAATGATTTTAAAATTTAGATAATAATGTTTTATTCTGATTTTACAAACAACAATATATTGACTTATCAATTGACATTGATAGAAAGAGAGTTTTATGCCGTTGAAACATTAATAGGAATAGTTGAGAATGATATAGAGCTGAAAAAAAGTGAATTAGAGAAAAAAAATTATGATGGAGGTTGGCAGTTTGAGTATTATGACATAGTTGACCTTCAACAATTCCATTATAAATCTTTAATTATTGCACTATACTCATTATTTGAGTCATCATTGCTACAATTATGTGAAAGCTTGGAATTATATTCGAAAAGGGAACTCAAGAGAAATGGTAATTTAAAGATTAGTAATTATTTGGGTTTTCTAAAAAATTATAAATTCATTAAGCATAAAGATATAGTAGAATTAGAAAACATAATGAATTCAAACAGACTGATTCGGAATGCTATCTGTCACACTAATTCTAAGTTATATGATGTGCCAATGTATATTTTAGATAATAAAGATACTTATGATAATTTGGGATTATTGTTTTATACAGAAGAAACATACATACTTGTTCATATAAAAAGCATAGAATATCCTAAATACATTTATGAGAAACTACTTGAATTTGTAAGAATTCTCAGCAATAGTTTTCCGAAAAATATATCTGATTTGTAATAATTGTCTAGTGTTATGAACTTAGAAGAACTAAGGACTTCGAATTATGTGAGAACTTCAAAAAAGAGTAATAATTATTGGGTTTCGTTTTTTAGTAAAAAAATGAGTAAATATATTGATACTTATGGAGAAGGTTTTAATTTAATTATTTATGCTGGAGAAGATTCAAATGAAGGGTATTATATAATTCCATTTGGAGAAGTCAAAGAATTTTTTATTGAGAAGAATCTTTCTAAAGATAAAGGTAATATTAAAAGATGGGTTGCTACCATAAAAAATCATATTCTTAAGATAAATAATTGTAGTACCGATATAGATATTAAAGACTATTTCATGTCTAAAATTTATTTAGAGCCAGACATACTTGAAGACAACTATTCTAGTGATTATTATATAGAAAATTATAGACAGGAAATTAATATTCGAATTAAACAAAACGTTTTCAGGGAAAAAGTACTAAAAAGGTTCAATAATGCTTGCTGCATAACTAACATAACGGAGAAAGATTTATTAGTAGCTAGCCATATTATACCTTGGTCTCATAATAAATCCACTAGATTAGATCCGTTAAATGGCTTATGCCTTTCAATTTTATACGATAAGCTGTTTGATAGAGGGTATTTTACTATAAATAGTGACCTAGAGATTACTACAATAAAATTTACGGCTGAGTTGAGTCCCTCTTTACATGAAATATTACTGGCTATCAATGGTAAGAAAATTAGTTTATGTGGTAACGAGATCCCCAAAGAATACTTAAAATATCATCGCGATAACATATTTATGGATAGGGTAAAAATACTTAGTAAATGTTAGCCTAGTAGGAGGTTACTATTTTTTACAAATTGTGAATACTTTTTCTGTTAATATAGTTTACTTTGTATATAAGTAAAATTTGAAAGGTTAAATTATGTTATTTGATTTGGTTGACCCATCCTTGGAAGCGAAGATTGTCTGTGGTGATGCATTAAGTACATTAAAGACATATGAAGATGGTAAGTTTGATCTGATTGTAACTTCTCCTCCATATAATGTCGGTAAGGAGTATGAAGTTAAACAGTCTATTGAGAACTATTTATCTACACAAGAGGAAATTATCAAGGAGTTAGTAAGAGTAGTTTCAGATCAAGGCAGTATATGCTGGCAGGTAGGAAATTATATTGAAAAAGGTGAAGTCTTCCCGTTAGATATATACTACTATCAAATTTTTAAAAAGTACGGACTTCAGCTCCGTAATAGGATAATATGGTATTTTGGCCATGGGCTTCAGGCTAAGAGACGTTTCTCTGGTCGCTATGAAACCATTTTATGGTTTTCGAAGACCGATAATTTTATTTTTAACTTGGATGATGTACGGGTTCCTTCCAAATATCCTGGCAAATTAAATTACAAAGGAGATAAAAAGGGACAACCTTCGGGAAATCCTCTAGGAAAAAATCCTTCAGATATTTGGAAAGTAGTTGTACAGGATTGGGAAAACGAATTATGGGATATTCCTAATGTGAAAGCAAATCATATAGAAAAAACCAATCATCCTTGCCAGTTTCCAGTTGAACTTGTTGAAAGATGTGTTTTGGCTTTAACGGAGAAAGGTAGTTGGGTTTTAGACCCCTATGCAGGGGTAGGCTCAACTATAATTGGTTCTTTGAAGAATGGAAGAAATTCAGTAGGAGTTGAAAAAGAAGAAGATTATTGTAGAATTGCAACTGAACGTATACAAAGATTTAAAGATGGAAATCTTAAAACTAGATCGATAGATAGGCCAGTACATGTGCCTTCTCCTAATGATAAAGTTGCTCAAAAACCTCAATCATGGAATTAAAAATTTAATTTAATGACAAAGATTTCACCTGCACCTAAAAAGAAGAAAAAAAAGAAAAAAGTTGTTAAAACTCCAGAGCAAATAAGAGCCGCCAAAAAAGAAGCTGCCCTTAAAAGGAGAAAAAAAGTTTTACACAACAATGTTCTAAATATATTTATGAATAACATGGGCTTTCAATTTTTGAAAACCGATGGTATCCATAAAATATTTGCTGAACAAATGGGCGAATTAGATAATATTTTCGTATATGAAAATATTGTTTTAATGGTTGAAGAAACTATTTCGCCGGATGATAAAGAACATATTAGAAAAAAATATATCTACTTTCAGAAAATTAGAGAGGAGCTGCCTGAGTTTCTAAAGTGGTTAAGAACCGATTATGAAACAGAGCTATCTGTATATGATGAATACGGACTTGGAAGATATAAATTCTATTACATTTATATATGTGATGATTTAATTGATGATCAGACTAGGAAGGCATTTAGTGATTTGATTTTTATTGATAAACCTATCTTGAATTATTTTTCGAGTATATCTAGTAGCATTAAACTTACATCAAGATTTGAACTTTTTAAGTTTTTAGGTTTAGAATTATCAGATTTGAAGAGCCCGGAAGCTTCAGAAGATCTGAAAAAAATTGAAACAACAGTCGTATTGCCTGAATCTGCCTCAGGTTTTCCTGAAGGTGTACAAGTTCTTACTTTTATTATGAAAGCAAGTGACTTACTGGAGTGTTCTTATGTTTTGAGAAAAGACAGTTGGGATAATACAATAGGCTTATATCAAAGATTGATTGAAAAGAAAAGAATAGACGAAATAAGGAGCTTTTTAGCTAATAAAAAAAGAACTTTTATTGATAATATAATAGTAAGTTTGCCGTTCGACACTACATTTTCTATTAAAGATATTAAAACAAATCAAGATGTTAATTTTGATGTGTTTAAGACACAGAAATTTTCTAATGTAGTGATGACTATCCCATATAAATTAAATTCTATTGGTATTATTGATGGACAGCATAGAATTTTTTCTCATTATGAAGGTACTGATACACTAGAGGCTGAAATTTTCAAACTAAGGAATAAGAGGCATCTCTTTGTTACTGGCTTATTTTTTGATAAAAAACTTTTTAATGACGACCAGAAGAGGAAACTAGAAAGTGAGATATTTTTGCAAATAAATAGCACCCAGAAGAAAGTTAGTCCAGCTTTATTGCACTTTATAAAATCGTTGAATGACCCTTCTTCATCTATTGGTATAGCTAATAACGTTATACTCTCTCTTAATAAAGTTAACCCTTTCTTAGGGTTATTTTCGATTTCATCTTTAGAGAAAGGAGGAATAAAAATACCTAGTATATTGCAGTATGGGCTACAAAATATAATTGAATTAGAGCCAGATGACGTTCAATTATATACTTATTATATAAAAGAAGGAAATATCCCCCCTAAAGACGGAGGTAAGCTTCAAGATTATGTCAGGTATTGCACTGATAAAATTCAAATTTATTTTTGTGCTGTTAGGGCTATATATAAAGATCAATGGTTTATTAAAAATAAAAAAGGGGGTATATTATCTTCAACTGCTATTGTAGGCTTTTTAAGGGCATTTAAGATTAGTTTAAACCTTACTGATGGCCCTCAGGATTTCGATTATTATAAAGATAAATTTAAAGTTTTAGATGTTAACTTTAAAGATTATACCTCGAGTCACTGGAATGCTTTAGCCGACGAAATAGTTAAACAAGCTTGGGGCGAAAACAATAAGGAGGAGGCTATTGAAGTATCATAATCTCCTTAACATACTTTTTTAAATGGCTTAATTCTAAAGCTTTAACTAATGGTGCTTTAAACAAATTAAACATTCCGTAAGAATATATAATTCCTTCAATTTTATGGGAGCTAATGTCTCCTTTTATTTCTAAATTGCTTAATGACAATATCTCTTTGAATGTATCAAGTGATGAACTTGGTACAGGTTCTCGAAACGATATGTGGATATTTTTACTTAGCATTTAGTATAATGCTCATTACTATTTTTATACGAATTTAACAGAAATAACCTTTCTAGGCCCTTATATATTGTATTTTTGTTGATATCATTATTCCGTTAAAAATGAAATAACGGTTAAAAAGGCCTTTTCCGTTCAAAGGGAGTGGCTTTTCTTTTATAACAACGATTTCAAAAACTCCTTGGCCTCATCATTCTCAAAGCTTCCGAAATAGGATTGGGTGGTCTTGAGGTTTGAGTGTCCCAGACTGTCCTTGATAAAGACTAGGTTGGCACCAGACTTGAGTAGGATGGTAGCGAAGGAGTGGCGGGCCTCGTAGGTTCTAACCTTGTCAGCAATCCCCAGGGACTTAGCAATGATTCCGACGTGCTTGTTGGTTACTTTGATCACCTGCTTGATTACATCCTTCCTCCGGCGTTCAGTCATACCTCCATCCAGAAACGGAAATACGTAGCTATCCGGGGCTCCTTTCGGATTGCCCCAACGATTTATGATTTCTAAGCTTTCCGAAAAGAGATTGGCCACAATCTTCTGCTGATTGCCCTTTTTATTTCGGGCTGTTTTCCTACGTATAAATTGAATCGTAGCTCGATCTACATCGACATCCCGGCAACGTAAGGTGCAAATATCAGCCAGGTTCATTCCATTACTTAAATAGGAGAGTACCCATAGATCCCGGCTTCGCTGCTGGAAGTCTTCGTTGTCCTCACACCGGTAGTTGACAATTTTTAGAACGTCCTCTTTGCTCAAAGCTTTTTTAACGTTCACGGCCGCCGGCACTGTATAGCCTTTCTTACCGAACGGATAAAGATCGATAGAGATTAATTTAGCCTGTACGGCTTCGTTGAACATCGTCCGGAGCTGGCGTACGTAAATGCCAACGGTGGATATCGAGGCTGGTTGCGGTTTCTCCCCTTTCTTTTTAGGGGCCTTACCGAATCGGAGCATCCAGGCCTCGTACATTTCAAGGAATAGGGGCGTGATATGCTTGAACTCTAAGAGGGGCAAAGCTCCCTCTTTCACATCCTTTTTATATAGCATCTTCAATTGCTCCTTGGTCAGGCTGGCCATGAAGCGATCAATTGACGTAGCTGTATTCCTTCTAAGGTCTGCATTTCCTACCTGGTCGTTCTTATCGAGAAGGGCAGCCGACCGAACCAGAGCGTCAATCACCCCTGCCGCCGGCGCCTCTTCTTTTTTCTCCGAATAGAATAAGTGCTTAAACTCAGTGAAAGAGAATTCCTCAATCTCATCAATAATCCGCTGGGCTTTATCCAAGAAAGGCTTGATGAGTTGGTAGGTATTCTTTATCTCTTCTGACGTTCTACGGTTTTCAGATTCGTGGTACTTGACTAGCTTCTCAAAGTCAGAGTCAGAAATAATGAGCGGGGTTTTTAGCGGTAAGGCATAGCGGCGACGATCCCTCTGGTAGGATACCCGGAGCTTTACTGAAACCAGCTTTGGATCGTCTGTTTTGTCGTAGGAGATTTTATAAGAGGCCTTGTTGGTATTCATGATGTGGGCGAGTTAGAAAATCGGGCAGTTAGCCCACAAACTCGCCCACAATTTAGTGTAATATATTTGAATAGCGTTTAATAGTGGGTAACTAAAAACTTTCAATCAACTGAATATCAGTTAAGTATGATCTAAAGTTTAATATCGTTTGACGGCATTATGCTAAAACCCTGCGCCTTCTAAGCAGTAGGTTGCAGGTTCGAGTCCTGCTGGGATCACTTATCAACACGCTGGCGACTGCTGGCAATCTATAACGCCCTAGAAATCATGTTTCTAGGGCGTTTTTGCTTTTATTTGTGTTCGTCAGCGTTTGCCACAGTTTGGAAAAAGTTACACCCAATTGTTACACCCAAACCTGCAACCTTCATGAGCGATATATCTATTACACCAGAACTCAACTCCAAAAAACTCAAAGACGGTACCCAGCGGATTCAGATTCCAATTACCCTGAATAAAAAACACTGTCGTATAGCCACGGAATATAGCGTACACGAAAAATTCTGGAATACCGAAAGGCATGAGGTACTTAAGGGGGCATCCCATCGCGACAGCTATTAATGCCGCTATTCGGGAAAAGGTCAGCAAACTCATGTCCGAAGTAAGTAAGGCGAATGTCCAAAACACCGGCCTATCGGCTCGCGATCTTCAGCGGAAAGCTCGTAAGGAGGTAGTAGGGAACAGCTTCTTTGATTTTGCAGATAAGTACATCAAGCGTATCACAAACGCTTCTTCCCGAGACAAAGTAATCCCGTAGTGAATAAGCTCCGGAAGTACCTCAATAATCGAGATCTTCTTTTCAACGAAATCACCTGCGAGTTCATTTCCGATTATCAGCGGTACATGATCAACAAGCTAGGGAATGGACAGTCGACTGCCTCCAAAAACCTTGAAAACCTAGAGGTGATTTATTTTGAAGCCGTTCATGCAGACCTGTTCGAGCCTGCAAAAGACCCTTGGATCAAGATCAAATTCACCCGGTCAAAGGTTACGCCAAAGGCCAAACTTACCCTTGCTGAAGTTGAACGGTTAGCTACACTAGACCTTTCGGACGCTCAGATGCTCAATCATGCTCGCAACATCTTTGTATTGATGTTCTATTCGAGAGGTATGCGTATTCGGGATGCCTTACAGCTCCGGTGGATGATGGTTAAGCCTGATCTGAGTCGATTTGTCTACACGATGAATAAGACCGGTAAGGAATTGGATATCCTTATTACGGAGCCGATCCGGAATATACTGGAGCAATATCGTTCGAAGCACGTCCGGCCTCAGGATTATGTATTCCCCTTTCTATCACAAAATCCGAGAAAGCTGGAGCATCATAAGCTGGTACAGAGCTGGACCGCTGAAATCAATGGTTTATTGAAAGAATTAGCCAGGGAAGCCGTTATAGACAAACCCATCAGTACACACGTCGCCCGACATAGCTTCGCTGAAGTGACTCGTGAGCTGACGGGCAATGATATTTATTCTATCTCGGCGGGCTTAGGTCACAGCTCTGTGAGTATTACCGAAGGGTACTTCAATAAAGAATTGAAAACGGGAGCTGACAAACTATCACAGATTGTCGCTCCCGTTAAAGAATAAATCGAGTACGCTTTAATATTGAGATTTCATTTCACTGTTCAACGAACAGTGAATTTTTTTGTTTGAGTCAATGATCGTTATTGGAACCCCCCCAAATGGGTATTTAGGGTCTGGACTGGATATGATTTCTGGAAGACCAGTATAAATATCGAAAGCGTAGAGTTTACTACTTTTTATGTACACTTTATCATTCGCAGCTACTGGGTCTGACACAAATAGAGGGGGGGAGTCAAGATAATAAGTCCAACTAACTTTACGAGCTTTTATATCAATGGCATATAACTTTACGCCATTAGCTATAAAAGCGTAGTTTCCAGAGACACATGGAGCATAAAAAAACTCAGAGCTATTCAAATTAATGCTCCATTGAGTTGAACCTGTGACTGGGTCTAATGCATAAAAATTTCCCTGGCGTGTACCAACAAAAAGTGAATTTTCGTGGATAACAGCAGAATAAGCATTTTTAGCTTCATCGTTTTTCCATTTAAGGACTCCTGTCTCTCTATCAAAAGCGTAAAGCGGTTCATCTTGGTTATCGCTTGAACCCGCACTTAGATAAATAAAATTTTTATAAAGGGTTGCAGACGGATTTACTAATTGATTTCCCTTGTAATGATCTGATTCCCATATTGGTTTTCCTGTATTACAGTCAATTGCACATAAAAATTCACCCGTATCTGCGTATAGTGTTTCATTGTTATAAGTAAGCCTTACTCGATTAGCACCATAGCTTTCTGTAGCCCACGTCCATAGTATTTTTTTCTGAATTCGATCAATTGCCAGCACTTTCGATTCGGTAAGAGCAAATATATATTTATCAGTCACTATTAAATTTGAGGTATATGATCTAATAACCAAAGAGCGATCCAAATCAAGTTTATATACTTCTTTTCCTGTAGTTAAATCATACCCAATTATATAGCTTGGGCCTAATTCGTTTAGTTTTCCTACATACACGATATTATTATGAATAGCTGGTTCTGCATTCATAAAATATTCTTCTGTTGACCAATTAACATTCTTTGTTTGAGCATTCATGGAATATATTCTCCCATAAAGTGCTGTTGCTATAATGGTTTCGTTAACAGGCGGTTTGGGGTCGTCTTTCTTTTTTCTACAGGAACTGAAAATGAGGCTGACAAAGCAGAATAATAACAGAAAATTCTTCATTTAGGTAGGCTAATAATGAATGATGTTTACAAAAATAGAGCGGTTATCGGTTATTAGATAACCGCTCTTCATAAACTAACCAAATGTACTCTGACCAGCCGTAGCCCCGCTCCGGCCGATGGCTTCAGCGATCTCGCGGCTAGATACACTCGGTTTAGAATTGATACTCCAAAGAGCACTGTTGCTTTCGCTGATCTTGTTGATGATACCGCTCAGTGAGCCAAGTTGCTGACTCATGATATCCGATTGTGATGCCTGTCTCGAAGCCATTTCAGTCAAGGTATCGTTCATCTGCATTAACAGCTCAACCGTATCGGCAGTATTGGATTCAACATTTTCCAGCGTGGCCTGGCTGGTTTCCATCGCGTCGTAAGAGGCATCTTCGCCATAACTTCCGGCTGTGGCTGCTGCTGACTGGGCTTCGGCCAGAGCTGCATCGGCGTCTTCCTGTGCGGCCTGAGCCATAGCTTGGGCCTGGGCTTCTGCTTCGCGGGCTGCTTTTTCGGCTTTACGTTTTTTGGAAGCTGGGCAAGTAACCGGCTTCTAGGGTTTTCTGAGCCAGATTCGCCGTTACCGTGAGCGAGGTCGATGCCTGCCCCCAGCAACGCAGTGTGTCGAATCCACCCAGCGTATTTTGAAAGATCAGGAAACGCACATTTCGGGTATAGTCCTGATTGACTAGGTAGGTGCGGTACTCAGAAATGCGATCGTCGCGTTCGTTGTTGAGCCAGACCGTATAGGCATTGATTTCCTTGCCGGTAGCCGTTTCAATCGAGGGAAGTCCCAACGCCTCGAAGCCCGTAGGAATGCAGTAGACGCAGTTTTGTAGAAGATCCCGTGCGGTTTGAATCGTCCGGATTTCCGTGGTACCATTCATGTACTGAATATGGCAGCGTACCCGAAGCTCCGAGGGCTTGGGCTGCATATTGAGCAGGAAATACAGGAATTCGGGCTGATTTCGCTCGATCAGCTTATGGTCGGCCTGCCAGGTGAGAAAGCGTTTACCGGCTCCGATCCAGTTCGTGAAAAAGAGGTCTTTCCAGCCGGGAAACTGGTCTTCGTGCAGCTTGGCTTTGATCGCTATTTCGGCGGCTCCGGTTACGCTAGAACCCAGTTCTGGATCAATTTCGGTTTTAAGAAAATAGGGTAAAGTGAGATTTGGGCAGACAGTGATACCCGTCTGCCCGGCTACGGGTGCACTCCAGTCCAAAAGGGCATCCACGAAGGGACTGATCTCGAACCGGCATCCTTCCGTGATCATCAGGCCGCCGTCGTTTCGGGGCGGGATTTCTGAGCCCGACAGGGTCTGGTACCGCTCGTAGGCTCCCGACTGGAAGGCAACCGGGCGGCTGGGAAACCGGGCAACTGGCCGCGTTCACCGAGCGGGGAAATTCGGCGTATTTCAAAAACTACGATAACCGGGCCGATCTGGGCAATACCCAGCCCGGCGACGGCGAACGCTTCAAGGGTCGCGGGGCCATCCAATTGACGGGCCGCAATAACTACACCCTGGCTGCCAAAGATTTCGGGGAACCCTTCGTGGAAAAACCGGAACTCGTAGCGGAGCCGCGTTTTGCCTAGAAAGTGGCGGGTTGGTACTGGGCGGTGCTCTGGAAACGCTACGGGGTGGATCTGAACGCTCTGGCCGATTAAGGCGATCTGCTGACCATTCAAAAGCGGGTCAACGGCGGCATGAATGGCTACGACGGACGTAAAGCCCTGTACGATGCCATGCTCCCGATCCTGCAAGCGGAAATGGGAACGCAGCTCATTACGCAAAAAAAAAGACTGGGGTTTGATGGTAGGGATTGCCCTGCTATTCGTAGCAGGGTTTCTCTATTTCCTGTCCTGAAAAAAACCGCGTAAAAAGCTCCAACTCACATGAATAAACGACAAACAACCTGGGCGGCGTGGGCTGGAATAATCGCCGTCCTCTTTACGATTGGAGCGGCGGGAAGCTCGCTCTACATCAATTATAAAAAAATCAGCACTAAAAACTGGAACTAATGGCAGATGCAAAAACCCACGAATTCGTGACCCGAACGCTCAATACGCTGACGGGGCGAGCCATGGCACGCGGGGATAATGAATTACTCGTTCTGATCGGTCTGGTCGGTGTCCTGAATCAGGGCATGATGGAACAGAAAAACGATCAGAAGTACGTGGCTCAGGAAGCGGTAACGGCCGTTGGTAAAACGATTCCTGTTACCGGATTAAAGGACGGTGATTTAGTCTACCACGGCTTAGGTACGGAACGAATCATGGTTTCAGCCAAAAACGAAAAGGGCTTCTCGGATTATAATATCTTAGGAGCGGCTGAAGACATGGATCATTTGGTAATCAGCATTCCGCAAGACGAAACGTTCACTGGAAACCTAATTATTGATATTTACAACGGATGAAAAAGCTACTTCTCTTTTCCCTCATATCTGCTCTGAGCCTAACTACGACGCTGGCTCAGGTCGTTGAAATTACTTCTGATACCACCAAACTGGCTACTAAAGCTGGGCGGTTCCGCGAAGCTTACCAGCAGGGCGTACGCTACGCCAAAGGGGCTTCCGGTACTACCGAAATTACGGGTACGCGGGTGTTTCGCTCCCTTGCCGAACTACGGCGGTTTACTACGCCCGTCGAAGGAATTCAATACTATTTGGCCGAAAAAGGCAAAGAAGGGTACTGGTATTATGATGCTGCCGATCAGTTATCGGCTGATAACATGGGTACGGTGGTGGTGACTATAAATGGTAAACGTTTAAAACGATCTGATACTTTCCGGAATCTTGGCTTTTGGGGAGCTAAAGCTGATAATGAGACTAATTCGGTCCAGGCATTTTCTTCAGTTCAAGACTCTCCAGACTTCATTGAAATGAAAGATGGTACTTACCGCGTGAATGGCTCCGTTACACTTCCTCAAAAGTTCGATGGTAAAAAAGCTTTCATTAATGCTACTGGCGTTGTACGAATCTCGAACAAAACCTATCAGCATATTACAGTGAACGCCCGGCATTTGGTAGTGTCTGGAACGCGTCTGAGCACTATCTATTACACAGCTGATACGCTTGACATCGATGGATATAGGGATGACTACGGTTGTGCCTGGAACCGTTTTGTGAACGTAGGAAGTAATAAGACCCTCATTCGTATATCCACCAATAAAGGATATGTGAATTTTAATACTTTCGATGGTGGGCGGGTAAAGGTAGAACTAAGTGGATCAACTGCTTATGAAGCCCATTCGAATTTATTCTTAAATGCAGATTTGACCTACGGTAATGGTAACGGGGGATTCAAACAAACAAACTCCAATCCTCAGTTTAACCTAATGATCAATGGTTATGCCGAAGCTAATAGTATTATTCAAGGGCAATTAGGAATCCTGGGGCTTAATTATGACAGTGATCAACCCCCGCTGATTAATGCCCGGGGATTTGTGTTAGGGGCTACAGAAAATATTGTACGAACGGCGGGCGATTTCCTGCCCATTGGACGAAACCTACTGGCCGGTGACTGGTCTCAACTTAATGCTCAGGGGTTACCAATAGACTTGAAAGGCTTGGGCAATACGCCCATTCTCCAACTAGACACTACGGAAATATCCGGCCTGGGCCGAGCGGCCAAACTTACTAGTACGGGATCATTCCAGGGTTTTGAGCTGACTTTACCCGCAGTCTATACCCATGCTTCCCGAACATTGCAAAGCATTAACCTGACGTTATGGTACAAAGGGGATGATTTTCAGGCGGGCGAAGCGATTAGCCCCCAGGGAACGGTTGGGTTCGGGGTCAAACCGTCGCAGGCAGATACGCTAACTGGCTGGAAATTACTTCGGGTAATCATTCCTGCTAACCGTCAAGGTAAAACGACAGCCCGATTCTATTTGTCTGCGAATAAGACTACCTATGTGTCGACCTATTATGCAACATCTGCTAAGATTGCGGTATTGCCAACACCAGCCTTTTCTTCCGTTTTAGTGGATGGTACCTTGCAGGTGTATGATAAAAAAGCACTAGTTGGGCAAGTGGTTCAATCGTATACCGCAAATGTAGAAACGTCTTATTCGGTAAACTTTTCTTCGTCTCTTAAAAGTCCGCACGTGAGTATAAGTTTTCAGCCTTATGACCACACCTATAATGGTGCAGATATTGAAGTGTCTCGGGTAAATGTGCAGCTAGACAGTCAAGGCAGAGCAATCGGCTTTAAGTTCCATGCTAAGAGTTACAGTGGAGATTGGGCCGGACGCTTTATATGGAAAGCCGCAGAATATTAATACTTACGTTCTATCCAACCCCATGAATCTTTCCCGATATAACCAACCCCTGCCGCCCCGGCTGGGCCAGCTCTTACTGTTTCTAAACGCGGCGGTTGCCATTGTGGCGGGTCATTCGCTGGTGACCAATAACCCGCAACTGGCGGCGTATGTGGCACTTGCTGCAGGTCTTCTCAATCAGGCCGTGCAAATCTTCATTGGCCAAAATCCAACCCATGAGCAAACTACTGATTTTACTCTTTCTGATCGCCGCGAGCGGGTGCGGAAAGAAAAAGACGTTTCGGGTCAGATGTACATTCCGGAGCATATTGCTCACGCAGTACCGCTCTTTTTACTGCTGAGGGGTGCAAAAGGTTTGATCAACTGGGACGTTGCCGATCGAAACCAGCATCTCAATGTCGAAGAAGCTCTGATTTCGGGATTCTACCGGGCTAGTTTAGTGAATGATATTCGTCAGGGTAAACCCGAATTTCTGGTACCAGAAATTTCCCTCGATGGTGGGAAGTCTTGGACCTCAAACGAAGCCCTAGCCGCGAAGAAAAACCGGCATCCGCTCGTACGGGTCGTAAAGAATGGGGGTAAGTACGTCGTGGTAGGTCATAATCCCGTACTGAACGCTAAACCGCTCGATGTGACATTCCGGGTAAATGGCTTTCAGGATACGATTCGACTGAAAGACCGGCAGACGTATTTAGGCCGAGGATAATTAAGATATGTGATTCCGTATCATGCCTATTAGAGATGGTACTTTAACTAGCTTATATACTATTACAATTCGAAATAATAATAACAAAAGATTCCAAAGGAAAGGCTTAAAGCTAATGAAGACCACCAAAATATTAGGGCACCCTTATTGTTGGGAAATAGTTTTCTTAAAAGAATGAAGCTTAATGTAAAAGCTATAATTCCTATGAATATATTGAGTGCGTAAATCATCGGATATGATATTTAGAAACGTTTCTAAAAAAGTTGTACTCACTCGATAAACCTTGAAGCTATGAACTTATGCAAACTTTTCATGTGTGTGTTATTAGTAACTGGTATATATGCTTGTAAAAAGAAGCCTGTACACCCGGCACGTGAGTGGATTCAAACTGAAGTAGAAGGAAGCGTAGTCTTAGATGTTGACGGCTCTCCCATTGATAGCGTAAGAGTATTTGTTATGGGTAGGAGCGGAAGTGTACTTACCTCCTTCAAAGATACTTTACTTACTGAAGCTGTAACAGATAGACAAGGGAAATTTAAGGTAAGTCGAACTTTTCCTACTGACTACCATTTTTCAATTAAAGCAATCTTTGATTATCCTCGGAGAAACTACACACTTGTAAGCTGTAATTACAATGCAAGTCCATGTAGTATAGAATTAGGTAAAAAAAATACCGTCCTATTTGTAGGAACTAAGATTAAATAGATTTGTCCATATACAAAGTTGTTGTTTAGTATAGCGTTCCCTATAACTCACTATGTAGAAAGGATTCCAGATATTACCCAGAGGCCTTTTCGTTACTTGAGTGGTCGTTTGTAAAATGTTATGAAGTCCAAACTGTAATGAAAAGGGGTATTTATAAAACTGTATTTTTAATTAAAATACGCTTACCCATTTTCTTCAAATCATCAAAAGTATCAAACTCAATACTGCCCTTCGAAAAATGATGCTTGAACAGTTGATTTAAGAACAAAGTATTTAAGGGTGTAAACAATGAACCTTCAGGACACATGTAAGCCAGCTTTTCACCAGGAAGCACATAAAGGTTTTTATTAGTACGGTTAGCTAACCCTATCAATTTATGCTCTGGAACAATAGTTAGATAATTATAGGTATTCTCGGATGGAAAATAAAGGATTAACTCATGAGTTGACTCATTATCAAGGGTTTGTTTCTTATCAAATAAACAAGCATCTAGGGGCAGATGCTGATCATTAAAAACAGCATATTGCTTTGTTCTAAATAGAACGAAGCCAAAAATTGAAGGTAGATATGTTACTCCTAAACTAGTGATAAGTAACAAGGTGAGAATACTAGAGATTAGTAGAATATAAGTTTTCTTCATTACAATAGGAAGATCATACAACGCGGTGACAGTGTATTGTTGTTCTATAAGTATAGTTTATGTTAAGCTTAAAATGGCCACGACAACCTAGTCTTCTTAGGAGTGCCATCTGAATAATAATATTTTGCATAACTCCCCCCCTTGGTTTGCCTACTATCTAAGTCTAAGGTAAAGGCAACCCATTCATTCTTGTCATCCATTGGATCATAACTATATCCCTGAAGCAATCTTCCTTCCAGGCATAGATCCTTGATTCCATCCCAGGAAAGTCTATGACTAGTCCACTGCTCTCCCTTTGAGTTAAGAATGCAGATATCAGTGGAATTTGCAGCAACAACTTCGTTTTGAGGAGTAAATAAAGCCATTTGTAGATCACCACCGAAAGTAGAGAGGGGCTTAACCTGATTGCGATTCATTATATAGCCATTGCCGCCGGCAATGACTAGCGTTAAATCAGTTTCGGAAAAGTCGACTACTTGATTAAAATCAGTTCCTCCTACCATAAAATTAGCCACCCAGCTTTCGCCCTGAGAAGTATGGAACCGTATGACAAATCCTTCACTGTAAGGACTTTGGTAAGGATGGTCTGTGTGAATAACAGGTATATACATAGGACCATAAGGTGGAAGACCTTTTAGTATTTCGTATCGCTTATTCTCGTATTCCATTCAAGAAATCTGTTGCATAATCAATCAATATGTGAACTCTGTCTGTAGAATTAACACAATAAAGGCTTTAAAGTGCTAATAAAAAACTATTTCAGAAAGATACCCACGAGTATCCATTGAAATAGGTTCTATCTATTCATGTGCTGCTTGCCTAGCAAAGATATCGGTTCCTTAAATCAGTATCAAGGATGAATTTTTACCGATGTACCTTTAAAGAGTGTAAATCGCAATGTATGCGATCAGGGTTTTTGTCTTTATTATTAGGTGATAAGTTAGCTACGTATTTCTTGTTTTGCTTCTTGCTGAAACGACCTAAATACCGCTCAGTGGTTGAAAAGGTAGTATGTCCTAGCGCATCTGAAATAAAGTAAAGAGGTACCGATTCTGACTGCAACAAAACTGTCGCGAATGAATGTCGAGCCTCGTACGTTCTTAGTTTGATCGAAATGCCTACTTTTTTCGCTATGATAGATAAGTGATTGTTCGTGAGGCTGATTAAAGAGTCAATAACTGATCGTTTCCGGCTTTCATCCATGTCATCGCTCAGAAGGGGGAATACGTACTCATTGGGTGAATTAGGCGTGCCCCAACGTTTAAATATTTCAATACTCTCATCGTGTAGGTTGACGATGATATCTTTTTGACGCTCCTTGCGAGTACGTAAGGTCTTTTGGTGTTTGAACGTAATTTTTTTGGTAATTAAATCGACCTGGTGCCAGCGAAGCATACAGAGGTCTTTCATGTTAATTCCATTCGATAAGTACGTAAGGATCCATAAATCTTTACTACGCTGACGAATGGAACCCGGTTCCGCCTTATAATGGAAGATCTTCTCGATGTCAGTAAGTTCTAGTGCTTTGGCGTTACCTTCTTCACTGGGAATCACGTAAGCTGACTTGAAAGGGTAGGCGTTCTCCGAAATGATTTTATCCTTAATGGCTGAGTTAAAGGCTTTCCTGATTTGCCTGGTGTAAATGTTGACGGTATTGATAGAGGCGGGTAGGGGTTTGCCGTTTTGTTTTTTAGGGGCTTTCCGTATTTCAGCATCCATGACTCGTATTTTTCTAAGAATTCGGGAGTAATGTCTGTAAAGAGCAATTGATCTGCACCCTTTTGAAACCTGATCAGTGATTGACTGGCCGATATACAGAGATTTCCGTTTTTGATGCTGCCAAGGGCGTACTCTTTCTCTTTCAGTAGTTTGACCGGGTGTGAATGTTTAAGGGATTGCCGTTGCTGGGTACATGCGAATCAGATAGCTTCTGGCTGGTTGATTCTGCTCCAGAATTGCTAAATAAGATTTTAAAGGTCTTGAAGTCAAAGGGAGATAGCTTTTTTATGATCGCTTTTGCAGTTTCCAGGTGGGGTCGGATTAGAAAGTATTGTTGTCTGACTTCCTCAGAAACTCGTAAGTTACCCGTAGTATGAAATAATACGATTTTTGGATAAACGGCCTTAGAGACAATAACGGGCTCAGCGTTGGGCAAAGCGTATTTTCGTTGTTCTCTTTTGAAAGTAATGCGTATTTTTACGGATACTCGGTCATCTTTTAAGGTGTCAAAACTCAGGTTTACAGAAATAGCATTCATTGAAATCATGGATATGGATACTCACCTACAAACTCACCTACATTGCCTACAATTATAAGTGATAAAAAGGGTATGTGGAAGAATGAGTATATAAAGTAAAGTGCTGTGTATCTGTAAAGTATTTTACTTAGGTAAGAAAGAGGTGTAAGATAGGTATTTTATTTTTGATGCCTTCTAAGCAGTAGGTTGCAGGTTCGAGTCCTGCTGGAATCACTTACTGGAACAAGTCTGAAAATAACAGATTTGTCCCTTTTTTATTTCCCTATAATTTACTGGTATTCTGATAGATATACCTTGGAACTGAATTCATCTTTGGGATTCGATGTTGTATCTTACATAATGACAGAAATTTAGGGAACATCGAACCCGCTTTTACTTATTTATCTCTGACATCATTATTTCTCAGCTATTTAACAATTTTTATTGAAAAGTCGGTATTCTATTCGTTCCATTTTCAAGGGCAAAGGTAGATCAGTGTTTTTATGCTTTACAAGGTCAAACCTTCGGTTTGTTAAAAAATCTCCAATTTGCGGATAGTATTTTTCAGTTGAAACGAAACATAGTATACTCCGACCTTTGAACGAATGAATAAGCAATTAAGGTAGTGATAGAGAAACAAAACAGCACCTCCTCTCATTACCGAATAAATAAAAAGAGATTAATAAGGTCACACAGATATTAGAACGTAGGCAATTTCGACTACACATCCCAAACGAATATCATACACTACTTTCTGTTCATCAGAACATATTGAGGTGATCGAAATTCATTCTGTGCCTCAAAACTACTTGCCTTAACAGGTAATAATAACACCCTCCAAATTTGGTATTTGAGCAAATAGGTTGAGATATGGAGTAGATAGGTATTATAAAGATTGTACAACGTGACGAGTTATAACATTTGACTTGTTTATAAAAAATCCTATCTTGATATTCTTAAAGACAAATAATGTATTATCAAAAGATTCTTCCAATCAAGCCTTTACAGGACTATATCCGATACTTTTGGATATTGGAAGATGTTGGCGATAAAATTTTTAAAATTATACCAGACGGGTTATCTGGGCTTATATTTCAAGAAGAAGCAAACCTCTTTCTCGACAACAAACATCAGGTCTTACCGCAAATGTTTTTGTACGGGCAAACAACCTATCATAGTGAACAAAAAGCAATAAGAAATTTTAGAAGTATTGGCGTATATCTGCAACCAACAGCACTAAAAACCATTTTCAATATAGATGCATTTGAACTGACTAACCAACACATTTCAATAGACAACCTTACCACCGACCCAATTCTTGAGCAACTTGTCAATGCAACTTCGGCACATGATAAAATTGAGATTATCTCACACTTTTTTCTTAAACGGATACGACAGGTAGAACATCATGCTAAGAAAGCAGATTTTGCAACTAGGCTTCTGCAAAATGGAAAGACATTGAAAGACATTCAAACGGAAATGAATTTATCCGAACGTTCTTTGGAAAGATTGATAAGACACTATGTCGGCATATCCCCAAAGGCATTTTCAAGGATCGTCCGTTTTCAGTCGGGCTTACAAGCATTACGTCAAAAAGATTTCTACAACCTTACGGACTTAGCGTACCAAAACGATTATTTTGACCAATCACACTACATTAGGGAGTTCAAGGCGTTTACAGGAATGAATCCTAAACAGTTCATTCAGCAGACCAATGAACATGTAGAGAACTTTCCTGAATGGAAAATATAATCCCTGTCGGTTTTATCCAATTTTGAAATTTCAATTCAAGATAATTTTGTTCCATCACAAAAATTAAAAATGATGAACAATGTAATTACTTGGTTTGAACTGCCAGTAAACGATTTTGACAGGGCAAAAAAATCTATGAGAATGTATTGGAAATCTCATTGACACAAATGGAAATCGGGGGTTTTAAATCCTTGACTTTTCCATTTAATGGTAGCAATGTCTCTGGCTTGTTGGTGCAAAATCAAGGCAATGAACCCAATCAGTCCGCAATTCTATATTTTAATGCAGGGCAAAAATTAAGCCTTGTCCTTGAAAGAGTGAAAGCAAGCAACGGTAAAATTATATTGGAAACAATACCTATAAAATCGGGCTTTATTGCACATATTTTGGATAGTGAGGGTAATCGGCTCGCTTTGTTTGCATTGGAAGCCTAAAAGGAAAGTTATGATAGCCATTACAGGAGCAAATGGAAATTTAGGCAAAGCAACCATTCCATTTTTGTTACAGAAAGTCGCACCAACCGATATTGTTGCCATTGTCAGAAATCCCGAAACGATAAATGAATTTAAAGAAAAGGGCGTAACTGTCAGACAAGCAGATTACAACGATTACAGTACACTTAAACAAGTCTTTAAAGGTGTGGAAACAGTATTGCAAATATCTACTATCGGAGTGGATATAGAGACAGCCAAACAGCAGGAAAGGAATGTTGTAAATGCAATCGTAGAAAACAACGTAAAGCACATTGTTTATACCAGTATGGTGCAAACTCGACCGAACACCGTTTTTCAAGGAACACAAACGCAATACCATACGGAAGAACTGATAAGAAAGTCAAATATCCCGTACACGTTTTTCAGAAACAGTATGTATATGGAAGCCATACCCGAACTGATTGGGAACGCCTTACAAACGAATGAAATCCGTTATCCATCGGGGAGTGGGAAAGTAAGTTTTGTGTCACGGGCGGACATAGCGGAAGCCATTGTAAACGTATTAACGGGAAATGCACATGGAAATAAGATCTATGAAATAACAGGTAACACAGCATATTCATTTAATGAATTGGCACGGTTGATAAGTACAGAAAAAAGTATAACCATAAACCATGTGGATATTTCAGATGAAGTATTCAGAGAAGAACTAATTAGCTATCAAATGCCTGTCGAGGTCGTGGATTTATTGGTCAGTATGGCGAATGGGATTAAAGTAGGCGAATTTTCCCATGTGGACAGTACACTTGAGAAATTGCTTGGCAGAAAGTCATTTGATTTGAAGAAGTATGTAAAAGAATTATAATCATGCTATTTAAGGGAATACACCTACAAGGTATTAAATCGGGAGAAATTACATTTGCATTTCGTAAGTGGCAAAAGGCTTCTGTAAAATGCGGAAGCCTTTTGCATACGTCTGTTGGCTTGGTTAAAATCGGTAAAATTGAAACCATAAGCGAAAATGATATAACTGAACAAGACGCAATACAGGCAGGTTTTACAGGTAAACAACAATTACTAAAATCATTTACACCCAGCAGCACAGGAACGATTTTCAAAATATCCGTCAGCTATTATTCCGCAGACCCACGAATTAAGTTGAGGGAGCAAACACGACTATCAGAACAGGGGTTTGTAGATTTAAAAAAAAGTTAGAGCGGTTGGATAATTATAGTAAGCAGGGACATTGGACAAACAAAGTTCTATTAACCATAAAAAACAATCCCAATTTACACGCCATAGGTATAGCAAAATTGACAGGATTTGGAAAAGAATGGTTGAAGCTGAATATCCGAAAACTGAAAAACTTAGGCTTGACCATAAGCCATAACGTTGGCTATGAAATATCTCCGTTAGGAAGCGAGTATTTAAGCAAACTATCCAATATCTGATCTTTACCAAGGGTCAATCAAGATAACGGAATGGATAAATTCTATAGTAAAATATTACAAAGGCTGGAAATAGCAATCAACGAATTGGAGATTGAGGTTGATTGCTCGATACAACGAATAAAGGCTGTAATACAATTAATTCTAAAATGCCTGTCCGAAGTAAAGGAATAGGTTCTAAAAGGTGGTTTTAATAACACTGACGAAGAAATCTGCTTTTCATACATCAGAACCTGCCATTGTTGCCAAGCTCATTTACTACAACGCTATTGACAAAATCGAAACAAAAAACCGTATGGAGGAAAGCCCGTGAGGAAATATCTAAACAAAGAACTGAAAAAGTTAAAATAATAGGTCGGAAAATAAGAAAAAAGAGTTCGAGTTTTGTACCAGTACGTTCTTTTAAAGACAAAGACCCCTATAAATAGTTGTACAGGTCTTTTTGTGGCTAATACTATAATAAATTGTAGAAGTAATTCTAAAGGGCTACTTCACTTCTATAAGCTTAGACTAGCTTTGTTGAACTATCTCTCCTGAACTTTTTCTTGCCCGTATCGTTCTGATAATCTTACACCATCCGGTTATTGGTCATGAAAACGAAAACGTCCTTGATTCCGACGTATACGACGGAAAGCTTCCGGAAACGATATTTTCAGGGCGATTCGGCGTGGTCCGAAGAAGCGATTCGAGCTAGTGTAGCTCATTTTGAAATCCATCGGCGGGATGATTTCCGGTTTCGCTGTCAGCAAACCATTACCTCCAACCGACTGGATTTTTACATGGTCATTCTCATTACCGGCGGTGAGGGAATCCATACCTTCGGCGTAAACGAGTACTACCTTAAACCCGGTATGCTCTGCTTTGTATCACCCGGCATGATTACTTCCTGGCAAACTACAGTTGATGAACACGCCGGCTATTTCTGTGCCTTTACCTCCGATTTCTTTCAGGAAAATCTCAAGGACCAGCAAACACTCGCTTCATATCCTTTTTTCAATATCGAAGGTAGTTCGGCTCTGTACCTCGACGAAGCTCAAACGCAATACTTTAGCAATTTCTTCCGGGAGATCGAGGAGGAGTATCACTCCCCAAACCCCCATAAGGCTGATTTGATTCGGGCCTTTCTTACCGTCATTCTACAAAAAGCCCAGCGAATGATGGTATGCGACCCTGAACAATGCCTCAATGATCAAAGTACCGCCGGATTACGATTGACGAAAGCCTTTACTAGGCTGTTTGAACAGGATTTTGAGCCGCTCAAACAGCTCCAACCCATTCAGACGCAATCGTTGGCTACCTATGCGGCAAAGCTGAATGTTACGCAAAATCACCTGAATGATACAATCAAAGCTGTGGCAGGAAAGACACCGGGTGAACTCATTCGTGAACGAACGCTCAAAGAAGCTTCCCAATTGCTGCTGAATACGCAGCTAAGCGTAGCCGAAATCTGTTTTCTGCTGAAATTTGAAGACCCTTCGTATTTCTCGCGTTTCTTTAAACGCTATACCAATCGCACGCCTAAACAGCACCGAGAAAAAGCCCATTAACCTACGTGCTACCTGGATTAAGCTGTCTCCCGAAGGGCAGCTTTTTTTATGAACGATCCATTCTGTATAAAGTACCCGTTCTTCCGAAATGCGGTCCAGTTTCTCCGGTTGACGACGGCTAATTTTGCCTCATCAATTGAACAACAAACAACCGCCATAGACGGGCGGTACTTTAGTAAAGTCATGGAATATACAGAATTAGGATCGAGCGGAGTGTTCGTATCGGCCCTCACTTACGGAGCCTTTGCCATTGGCGGTACAATGTGGGGTGGCAATGCGAAAAAAGATTCAATTGCGGCCATTCACGCGTCGCTGGATGAAGGCGTAACCAGTATCGATACGGCTCCTTTCTACGGACTGGGCCGGAGTGAAGAAATGATTGGGGAAGCCATCAAAGGCAAAAACCGTGATCAGATTCAGATCCTGACGAAGTTCGGGTTAGTATGGGACCAGAGTAATCAGGGGCGAGGTGAGTATTTTTTCGACGCCGAAGAGCAGGGTAACACCGTACCCGTTTATAAATATACGGCCCGAACGGCTATCATCAAGGAACTCGAAGAAAGTCTCCATCGCCTCGGGACTGATTACATTGATTTGTTGCAAGTACACTGGCCTGACGCCACCACGCCCATTGACGAGACGATGGAAGCTCTGGCAACCTTACTTCAACAGGGTAAAATCCGGGCGGCGGGTGTATGTAATTACTCGCTGGATCAACTGAAAGAAGCCGAAAGAACGCTATCGCTGGCTTCCGAACAGGTTTCCTACAGTATGCTCAACCGCAGTATTGAAGCAGATATCGTACCGTACACCCAGAAGAAGAACCTGTCCATCATTGCTTACAGTCCGCTGGAACGGGGTTTACTTACGGGCAAGTATTTTAAAGATTCCCAACTCAAAGCCGACGATCACCGCAACGGCTATTTTGGCCAGTTTCCGGCGGAAAAAATAAAAACATTTCTAGCCGCAATCACTCCCCTGGCCGAAGCCAAAGGAGCCACTGTATCACAATTAGTATTACGCTGGACCACCTTGCAACCCGGTATTAGTGTGGTACTGGCGGGGGCTCGTAATGCTACGCAGGCCATTGAAAATGCCCAGGCCATGCACGTGGACATTCGGGCGGAAGAAATGACGTTTATCAATCAACAACTCGAAACAGTATACGCTTAACTTAGTCCATTAGCCATGAAAAAAATATTCATTACCGGAGCCACGGGTTACATTGGCGGTTCCATTGCCCGGGTATTACTCGAAAAAGGTTACGAAATCACCGCCCTGGTACGGAAAGCTTCCGCCGCGGAAGAACTCAAAGCATTAGGAATTACCCCAGTCATCGGACATTTGCACAATCTGAAATTATTACGGGAAGAAGCTCGCCAAGCGGATGCCGTGATTAATACTGCCGACGCCGATGATGTACACGTAGTAGCCACGTTTCTCGAAGCTCTGGAAGGAACCGGAAAAACGTTCATTCACACCTCCGGCTCCAGTCTAGTGGGCGATAAGTCAGTGGGGCAAAGGAGCGACGTTGTGTACCACGAAGATGTTCCGCTTGAACCACGGCTGGAAAAAGCCCAGCGGGTCGTCATCAACGATACCGTGCTTAAAGCAGCCCAGCGGGGAATCCGTAGTATTGTCATCGTCCCTACTATGATTTATGGTGCTGGATTGGGTTTGAAAAAAGACAGCATTCAGGTGCCGATGCTGATGGACATTTCCAGAGAAAAACAAGCCGGAGTACACATTGAAGCGGGCGAAAACATCTGGTCGAACGTCCACATGGCGGATCTAGCGGAGTTGTACTGGCTAGCCCTGGAAAATGCTCCTGCAGGTTCGTATTATTACGCCGAGAATGGCGAAGCAGCTCTAAAGGATATTGCTGTAAGTATCAGCAAGAAACTGGGTTTTGGCGGAAAAACGGTGGCCTTACCCATAGATGAGGCCATCGAACGTTGGGGCCCCGACGCTTCCTCATACGGGTTGGCTTCCAACAGTCGTGTAGATGCCACGAAAGCCCGGAAGACACTCGGCTGGCAACCGAAATACGCGTCGATTCTGACCGATATTGAAGGATAGTTTGAACGAGTGAAACAAAAAAACCTGGGTCATACGGCCCAGGTTTTTTTGTGTATAAAGTGTATCCTACATCACAATCAACGGAGATACAATGGCGAGTACCTGTTCTTTCGTCAGGGGTTCGTCGAAGGCTTCCGAGACAACGATGTCCGAGAATCCGGGGCCCAGTTTGGTGACGTCTACTTTCTGTACCACGTTTTCTTCGCCGGCGTATACGGCAGCCGGAGCTCCGTCCGGTTCGTTTTTGGTGATCCAGACGCGTCCTTCGCGAATTCGACGCACTTCGGCGGCGTGACGGGCTTCAACCGCATGAATTTGCAGGGCCGTTGTCAGTACCGCCTGTTTGTAGAGCTTCGGAGCTTGTCCTTTATAGGCCCGAACGCCCGTATCTTCAAAGGCCTGCGAAACGATCAGGAAGGTTTGATAATCTGAGAATACGCCCGGAAATACTTCTTCGAATTTGAACATACTGGGTTTGGCTACCGCAGCACTGCCCAACGCTGATTTCAATAGTTTTACGTGAGCGTCTTCGTGCTTGCTGATTTGCTCAAATACGGACCGATCACCACCGAACGACAGGCTGCTGCTCAATGCCTTTTTATAGAATTCATCTTCCAGGTATTCCAGCGTCAAAGCGAAGTTTAGCACTTCCTGTACTTCAGTGGACTGAGCAAAGGCTTCTTGTGTGACGCTGGCCAAGGCGAGGGGTAGGGCGGCCGCAGTAGCTGCCTTCGTGCCCTTGCGGAGAAAATAACGACGTGAGTAGAAGGATAAACGCTCCGTAGCGTCGCCATCTATTTTTTCAATATCGGAAAAAATCTGAAAAATATTCATGGATTGAATCGAAGTTCAAGAGAGAGTCAAGTAGTAAGTAGATAGAAAAAGGCCGATGCTATTGAACGGGAATCCGCTCCGCCGTGATTCGCTCTTTAATGTAGGGCTGAGCCAGCACGACCACTTGTTGCGGGTACAGGGCCCGATCCAGACCCGTATCAGGCGTGATGATGTCATCCCCGGCAAAACTGCCTGGCATGTTAGATCGCGGATGCAGCAGATCGCGGAGCAGAGCCGCGTGGCGAGCTTCCACCGATACGATTTTACCCGAAAGATTCAACAGTTCCATGTCCGTTACAAACCGGCCCGCTCCGTTCAGAGCGGCAACGCCCAAGTCTTCGAAGGTATGGCCCGTTTTCAGGATTTCTTCACGCGAGCCAATCTTGATGTTGTCGAAGTTCGGCGTCAGCATTGGAATGGCTTTGTCTCCCAGCAGATAACGAAACAGCTCTAGGTGCGTACGTTCCCGGTCGCGGAGATCCACGAACAGAGCTTTTTCTTCCGCCGACAGTTGATTAAAGGCAGGGCTTTCAATCACGGTTGAATAAAACGCTACTTCCAGTTGCTCCTGAGCATACGACAGGTTCATAATGCCCACATCGCCAAATCCTAAATCAATGAAATTGGGATCATATACGATGGGCTTGTGGTCTTCGCAGGCTAACGTGGTTAACGTAAGAGCTGAAATGGAAGACAAACCGGCAAAACGAAGAAAGGTGCGGCGACCTACAGCAGAAGTCCCCTTGTTCGAGCCGCCCGATGCGGCTGAACCCGTAGAAAGTTGGTTCATAGAACGGTTTAAAAAAGATGAAAAAGGATAAATACTCAAGGGTTCAGACGTTGCACTTTTTCAGGCTCGTACGCAGCAATACCCCTCGGGCGGACTAGGCACGATTGAAAGAATGTACAAGCATTCACTATTTTTTGAGTAACTGAATAAAAGATGCTAATGACCTGTACGCCTAAGGGGCAATTTCCGCCGCTTTAGTTTAGGGCTAAAGGAGGCAGCCTTGACGTACCGTTTTTCGTAAGGGGAAACAAAAAACGCTGGTATACTTCTAGAAAAAGGTATACCAGCGAACCAACGAAGGAGAATAAACGCAGTAGACTATAGGTAAGCCCTAGCGTGGGGAATCTATTGCCGTATGGAACAACATCCGACGAGCCGGATGGCCTTAAAGGTTAATCTTCCAGGAACGTAAATACAATTAGATACGATAGAATGGATACGACAAACCCAAACATAAAAATGTTATAGGCGATGCGAAGGAGCTTATATTTCTTGCCCAGTACGACGCCCAGGTGGTAGATGTCGCGGGTCATGCTACCGTAGAGAAATTCGCTATCCTTCATCATGGCATCAATGCCGCGTTCATAATCTTCCAGGGTCATGTTGTAAAAATTACCGAAAAACAGCAGGTTGGCTTTCTTCTGCCGAATGTCATCCATACTCACCGTGCCCCGGGTAATGTTCGGTCGCGTG
Organism: Siphonobacter curvatus; assembly: GCF_002943425.1. Lineage (NCBI taxonomy): Bacteria > Pseudomonadati > Bacteroidota > Cytophagia > Cytophagales > Cytophagaceae > Siphonobacter > Siphonobacter curvatus. The sequence goes on along the minus strand of NZ_PTRA01000001.1, from coordinate 2,663,267 downwards.
GCCAGTACGGCAAAAATGATGGTCAGGACAGCCGTAAGCAGAAAGATGGCCGTGGGCGGAATCAACTGCGGGTGATTTTCCAGCCGGTGCGACAAGACCGATACCACCACCGAAACCATGATGGAATTGACCGAAATCATGATATTGGCTTTGCTGTCGGCAATTTCACTCAGGCGTAAATGGTTGGTGGACGTCGTCCGGAACATGGTTTCGATCCCGCGTTCGGGGTCTTTCTTTTTCTTTTCCGCGACAAGTGGCTGCGTAGGTGCGTCGGTTTTTTCGGCCTGCTTATCCAGTAGTCGCCGCAAGTTTTCGGCTTTCGTTGCGTCAAACATTTTTCGGGCCATGGGTGTGAAATACTGATGCGACTGGATGAATTCAATATTGCCCATTCGCCAGAGGTTTCCCGAAATCTGGATGCCTTTCATGGCCTCTATTTCTTTCCGCAAAAGTTTGGTTTTGTCTTTGTAATCGACGCTACCCAGGTGCGACAAATCCGCATCGCAGATAATTTCTTCCAGTAAATTGTGGGGCTTTTGGGGCATTCGGGTCGCCAAAATGCAACCTTCTACCTGGGCAATTAGCTCGGCAGACTGTCCTTCACTGTGAAGGAATGCCGTTGCCAGCTCGGCACTTTTTTCCTCGTGTTGCATCTTCGGGCTGAATAAATAGCCCGCATCGTGAAACCAGGCGGCCACGAGTACCGTCCGGTACTGCATTTCGTTCAACTGATACTGATGACTCAGGGCCTCAGCAGCCTGTACGACCTCCTGTGTGTGGGTAAGCGTATGGTAGGCCAGTGAAGGCGTGGGATGTTCGTCGTACAGACGCAGCACATGAGCTTCCGCTTTCGATACTAAGGGATCAGTCATTACGACTCGGTTTAGAAAAATACTGGCTGGTAATATAAGTCAACTTTTGCTTAAAAGCGGAATCCTACGGAAACGTAGGGTAGGGTTCCTTCCCTCGAAAACGCTACAGATGCGTTGAAAATGAGTAGACTGGCTGGCGAAACGTACAGCCCCGCCCCGTACCCATCGTGCCAGCGTTGAGAGTTCTCGTTTTTCACCCAGACCCGTCCAAGGTCGTTAAAAAGCGTGAGCCCCACGGTGCCCGGAAAGAGGTAGGAGTTAAAATTAAACAGCTTCGTCCGGATTTCGAGGTTATGATACACCTGTTTTTCTCCCGCAAAACGGTACTTCCGGAAGCCCCGCAGGTTGTCCTGTCCACCTAGATACTGTAATTGATAGAAGGCCGGATTACCATAGGTCAGTCCCCCACCAATCCGGTTGACAATGACGATACGAGCGGCGTTCGAGAAACTGGCGTGAACGGTCAGGTCGGTACTCAACTGTGTCATGTGGTTTCGTTGGTCGCCAAAACCCTGTAAGGTCATCGCCGTCGTATTCCAGTACAGGCCCCGGGTAGGAAGGGTAAGATTATTCCGGTTGTCGATGACGACACTCGCCTGCAAACCGCCGTAAAACTGTCGCCGCAAAAAGGGTGCATTATTTTCAGCTAAATAGCGTTCCAGGAATCGCCCCTGATTATCCTCCATATCTACGTTAAAATACTGAAAAACTGGACCCGCCATCACCTGTAAGTGTTGTCCCAACCGACGTTTGAGCAGGGCCGATACCGTACTTAAATCGTAGCGGGTGCGGTAATAACGAATTTTCCGTCCTTTTTCGTAAACCGTTTCGTTACCAATGCCGAAAAAGTTGGTCACGTTATCGGGAGCCCGCAGGTACGCGTTGATCCAGAGGTCGTTTTTACCCAGTAAATGCGTAAAAATACCGTCGTACTTGATGGCCGTTGCGTCCGTAGCCAGGGCGTGGCTGATGAGCAGCCGGTTCATGGAGGCGTAGGGTGATTTGCGGAAGCCGTGTTTGGTAAACTGAAATCCGGCTCCCAGTAGGATACCATCGTCCAAGTTAAAGCCCGCTGAGGCCAGTGGAGCCAAGCGGTTGTACTTAAAAGCGTGGTTGTCGTAAGCGTTAATGGTGGGATCGCTGGAGGCGTGTACTTGAGCCGTTTGGGGCTCGGGCCAGACATTGGCTTCCGTACGAAGGTCGTACACCTGCGTTTGACTTTTTTGCGTGTCCTGAAGGGCAAATCGGTCGATGCCTTCGCCACCGATGAGGCGTATTTTTATACCGGAAGAAGCCGTACCGCGCACGACAAACTGGTCGGTACCCGCCTGACCGTACAAGCGAATTTCCTTCGTCTCGGCTGGGTCAAACACGCGGTGGTACAATTGCTGTTTCAGCGTACTATCCTTGCCGATTTTGTACACCCGGACCGACACGCGGCCATCCGGCTGATGTTCCACCTCAAAACGCTCGGCTTTATTACTGCCAGGAATATCGACTGCCCGGGCCAGGAACCGGTAATAGGTGAGGCCTTCGCCGAGCAGATTGGCCCGGCGGGCTTTGAGCGTCGCTAGAATATCAGCTCCCGAACTTTTCTGGATCGGATCGGGAAACTGCCGGACGGCGGCTTCGAGTACGGCATCGGTCAGCTTGCCCTGCAGAACGGTGATTTCTTCCTGCCAGTCCTGCTGACTAAGCTCCTGCAAAAACATCCGGTCGAAGTACCGGGCGTTGTACATGAAGCCATTCACGTTGTGCAGGTGATCGCGGAAACCCTGGAATTTGGGCTGTAACCACGAACGGGCGGCAATGTAGGGAAACAGTCCGCCCGACTTGAAAAAGACCTGATCACGATCGCGGGGAATGGGTTCGTACACCTTGCCGTTTTTGGTTTTCCGACTGCTCCACCGCCATTGATCTTCGTGCCGGTCCCAGTCGCCCATCAATAAATCCAGCATACGGGCCCGAACGACGGCCCGCTGATTGACGCGGTCATCATTGTCTTTTTGCAGGGCATCGATGAGCTTGGGGGTACTAAGGCTTTTTTCGGTAACCGGATTGCGTTCTTCGAGTAAACAGACCGTACCGGCAAAATCAACGCCGTAGACACCCAGAGCCGGATCGTCGGGTACATAGACTATTTTGGGGTTGGCATGCGGTACGTCAGCGGCTTCCGCCAGCGTGGATACCGCCAGGGGGGCGAAGGGGAAGGCCGCCGAAATCTGATCCTGAATAATGTCTTTCGCCACGGTTTGCCGTAGGTACGCAGGCAGGGCTTTTTCGGGAGCCTTCTGAATGGTACGAAGCACCCACTCTTTTCCCGAAGCATCTTCCAGCCGCAGGGATTTGGTTTGTTGCCCACCGCCGCGTTGGAGAATCTTGAAGCCTCCTTTTTCTTTGGTAATGTCGAATACCGGTAGGGTGACGGGGGTCGCCCAGACTTTGCGATAGTTTTCTCCGAACAGTCGGCGATGCAGCGTACTCACGCTATCGTAATCCGGAGCAATGGCTACGGTTACGGAATCGGGCCAGGATTTTTCCCGAATTCGAGCATGATCTGGCGTGGTCTTGCGGTCAATTTTGTAGATCTGGGCCGTATGAGCCAGGGTTGCCTGAGCGGCTTCGTCGACGGTGTAGAACGCGGCTTGTACCCGGCCGTCGCGTAGTTCGTCGAGGACTACGTAGCCCCATTCACCACTAACGAAACGAGCCTTCTTGCCCTTTTTGACCCGTTCCCGATTGATACCTGATCCACTGACAATAAAATTCCGGTTCCCATCTACAATATGCTGTAAAGCATGGTCGTGTCCCGAGACAAAGACGACGTTAGGGGCAGGCTGGGTTGCTTTCTCCAGTACCCGAGCCATGTGTTTGTAAATCGGATTGGGCAAGTCCTGTACGGTACCGAATACGCCCCGGGCGATGGGATAAATCGATCCAATGACCGGTAGCGGAATGTACAGGTGAGGGTTAATATCGGTAAATGGAAAAATATGCTGCTTGAGCGTATAATAGCCCCCGTGAATGCCGTAGCTGCGGAAGGGTTGGTGCGTCGCCAGAATGATTCCCTTGTCACGGTTGAGGTATACTAACTCCGAGAGTCGCGTGACGACTTCATCTTCGGTTTTGCAAGCACAGTCCGAATCTCTGCCGGGTTTATCGTTGGGATGTAGCCACCACTGCGTATCAACGATGATCAGAACCAGATGATCGTTTAGCTCCACCAGTTCAGGACCGGGGCAACCGCCCGCGGGAAGCAAACGGATGTTAGGCGAATTCAGGCTGTCGAGCCAGCGACCTTGGCGTTTGATTTTCTCCCAGCCGTCGGGATGGTCCTTGCTCCAATCATGATTCCCCGGTATGAACAGTACCTGAGACGCTTTCCCAATGCCGAGCTGGGCTTGGTAACGCAGAATGGTCGTCAGGGAATCGTAATCCGGACTTGCTTCGTCGGATAAGCCGTGCGGGTACACGTTATCGCCAAGGTACAGCATTGTTGTCTGTGGATCGTCGAAGGAATACCGGGCCCGGACCGCATCTACCACCGGATTTTTGCCTTTGTAGAGGCGTCCGGCGTCCCCAATAAGTACGAGTCGATGCACGACGGAGTCGGGTCGGGCCTGCTGGGCCCGTATCGGAAGTAGTCCACCAAAAACCAGCAGTAGAATTAGGCTTCGGCGGAGGAAGAAGAACGTACGCATAAAGGATGAAAGGTGAAACACAAAGGCGGTACCGCTTCGTTGTCAGCAATGAATGGCCGTCCCGAATCCGGGACGGCCAAAGCTACGGTTTATCTACCTAGGATTGAGCGACCATCAGCTCATTTTCTGATACTACGATGGCGTCTTCGTACTGAATGGCCAGCCGAATCGCTTTTAGTCCGACAACGCCCTGCAAAGGCTCCAGGTCGAGGTATTCCAATGTAGGGCTAATCCGGTTCTGTTCCTGTAATAAAGTGATTAAGGGAAGATAATCCGCGATTTCCTGCTGATGGGTATAGACTAGGGCAATGTGGTCGGGTTGGGTCAGGCGTTCGTTCGTACCGCGAACGAGGGCCTTGTCAATCCGTTTTTTAATGACTTCGTACCGAATGCTGTAGGAGCCTTCTACGTCAAAGCGGTGTTCATCTTCCCGGAAACTGATGTTCACGGGCTGGGAATGAGCCAGAATCAACTGCGTCGTTTGCAGGGGTCGCGGCAGGTGTGGTAACAACCGATGCGTGAGCTGAGCCAGATCCACCATCGACGTCAGTTGCCACAACCGTAACCGCCGTAAGTCATTAGCTACGAAGGGGTTTTGCGGGGAAATCGACTGCCCCACGTAGATATTGTACTCCATACCGTCAGTCCGGTATTTTTCAAAATAGTGCGGATAAACGGCCTGTAATTGCTGTTCTTCCTGCTCAATATACCCGTTAACGGCGGCGTTGATCCAATCCAGACTGCGTTCGTAATTCCGGGAAGCCTGGTGGAAATCACCCGTCTGCGGGTCGGTTTGCTGGAAGTAGTATTCAAGGGCCGGTTCCAGTGTTTTGGAATCGAGCTGCAAACGACGGAAGTACGGGGTAATCTGCTGCGAGAGAAAGAGAAGAATGCTTTCTTCCGTATCGGGCGTCAGATCTTCGAGTAGCTGTTCCCGCCAGTACCGGGTTTGCTGCTGTAATGGCTGGGATCGCTCGGAATCCAGACTGGGTTCCTGCAAGAGCGAGGCAACGGAATCCAATTGCTGGCTCAGGTCCGTACGAATGGCCCAGTGCCGTTCTAGTGACGAATTTCGAATGTCGATGGCTCCGTATAAAGGATATACTTGGGGAAAACGAATGCGGGCCGCTTCCCGATCCGCCGGTTTTTTGCCACCAGCCCGCAGATACTGCCAGGCTACTTCGTTGAATTTCCATTCAACGGCCGGTTGCAAGGTTGTGAATTTTTGTCGAATCAGCCGTTGAATGCGTTTATTGAATTCGCTGATTTGGAAGAGTAATAATTCCCGAACGAGCGGAATGACGCGTTCGACCTTGAAGAGAATTTCGTCGTCCAGAGCATCAGCGTTGGGGCTACCAATTTCGAGCACGCCTACGACCTGATCCGCCGCTTTAATGGGATACAGAATAAAACTTTGCAGGCCATTAGAGACCAGCCGCTGTAACTCGGGCTCCGAAAACTTATTCAGGTTACAGAAAACGTGCGGGTAATCGTGTTGAGCGAGTCGCTCGGCAATGCGTTCCTGCATGGTCTGCTGACTGCCTTCCACCCAGGCTTCGCCGCAGGTTTTCTCAAAATCGGCCATCGCCAGTACAACACTACGACTACCAAAATCGGGGTGAAAAACGTACTGCTGATTAATTTTGATGAAGGGCATTAGACCAATCCGGATGTCGGGTTGCCCACACAAATCTCGCATGGCTTTTTCGAAGCGGCGATAGATCATCTCCTCCGAATCACTCTGCAAGTGTACAAACACCTCTTTGAGTTGCTGAATAGTCTTTTCCTCGGTAATGTCTTCAATCAGAAAAACGCAAAATCCTTTGAGAACAAATTCTCCGAGCAACAGGGGCGAAGGTACGCGATCCAGGGTACGATGACCTTTAGCGAATTCCGTCCATTCGGGCTGTAGAGGCGGCAAGGCAGAGCCCTGGTGTTGCGGCTCGACGAAATTGACGTTTATCGTTAAACGATAGAATTTCGTAACGCCATTGACGACTCGCTGAAACGACAGCGAAGGCGTAAGCTCCTTGATAAAATGAACGCCGTAGCACTTATTCAGAATCAGCTGGTACAGAAACCGTAGCTTCTCTTTGTGATTATGAGCCTCGTCCATCTCCAGCCCTTCAAACGTATGCAAAAGAGCGTTGAATGAATCCGAAGCATGAAACAAGTCTAGCGGAATCGGCAATCCAAAGCCATAGGGTATTTCCTTTTCGTTACTCAATAAGGGTAATACGCTCAGCTTGAGTAGCTGAGCCATGTCTTCCAATTGCTGTGGCGTATACGTTTCGTCAATAGAATCTTCGGAAATGAGTGGCGTAAATTGTTGAAGTAAGTAATCAAATACGTGCGAGCGGGCAGCACTCGTGGACGTAGAACCCTTTTGCTGCTGTAAGTACGCAATAAAGGGTTTAAAGGATAACCTGAACTGTACCGGAAACTCGGCTACTTCAGGGGGTATAGCAGTCGTATCCATACGATATGGATGATTAGTACGTAAACAAGGAGTTAGTATTGAAGTATATAATCTAAACTTTTGACTTTGGGTTCAAATATTCTCAAAATATCGTGTGGAATGTACGAAAAGTGGGTTGGTCGGTCTGTACGCTCCAGCGAAGTGTAAAGAAATTGTACACTAAGGTAGGAGTGGTTTCAAAAATTCGCTCACTGGTCTAAAAATGACTCTAACTATAAAAATTAAAATTTATCTTGAAATTGTCTTATAATAAGTTGTGTGGTTTTTAATTAACTTTTCTATTAGAATACAGTACTAACAGTAAATATTTGTTGTGATACCCCTTAAATTTAACGGGTTTATTTATTATTAAAATTAGGAGTTTTATAGCTATTAATGTAGATTATTAAGAATTATAAACAAATTATAAGGGTGAATTAAAAAGATTTTTATTTTTATGATAGGGAAGAAATATAATGCTTTTTGAGTAATTAAAATCTCTTTATCAAACACATATTCCTCATTCTGTTGACTGTAGTCTACAGACCTCTAAAACTATTCTGAAATCACCCTAAATCTATGGGTATATGATCTGCTCACGTTTAATACAAACCGTAAGTAACGGATAAGATAACTTCTTCTTTATTACTATTTTTTAAAATTTACTGCTGCTTATAAAATCCAAATTCAAGGACTATGTAGGCTCAAATCTAAAATTGAGATTAAAATTTGACGTAAATTTTAGGTATGTGACCCCTTTTTATAAAAGTGAAAGATGTATAAGTATTCGAAGAATACGAGCTATTTATAGCTAAGTATTGCAATGATAGAGGTGAACCTTTATCGGGCTTATCTTTAGGGGTATTAACTGTTTTTGAGATTGTAATTTAGTAAAATGGTAAACTTAACTATTCTATTTTTCCAGTATTTGGGAAAGTAATTGTAGGGTTATTGAGAAGTAAAATTGGTACTTATGAAGCGTAAGTGCAAGAAGTAATTTAGGAGATGGTATGGGTCTTTTTCGAAGTAAACCCTGTCTGATAAAACCGATTTTTATACAAGTAATTCTAAGAAGTAAGTCGCCCGCCGGGATTTGCTTTTGGAAGGTTTTTCGTACCAACTCCTGCTCGCATTTATGGAACCTAAGTACAGAATTGCACTCATCAGTGACCATGCTTCTCCATTGGCCATTTGCGGCGGCGTGGATGCCGGAGGGCAGAATATCGCCGTAGCCGAGCTGGCTCAGCACCTGGCGGATCTGGGTTATACCATTGACATCTTTACCCGCTGGGCGGATGAAAAGCTGCCGCAGGTCATTCAGTGGCAACCGCAAATTCGGGTGGTGCACGTAAAAGCGGGCCCGAAGACCTTTCTGCCGAAAGAAGATTTTTTACCCTACATGCCGGAGTTTACGGCGGAGGTACTACGTTTTTCCAAACGCGAAGGGCATCCGTACCGACTCGTTCATGCCCATTTCTTTCTGTCAGCAATGGTCGCCGCTGATTTGAAAAAAATGCTTGGTATTCCCTTTGTCATTACTTTCCATGCCTTGGGAAAAGTCCGGCGACTCATTCAGGGCGATAGCGATAAATTTCCCGCTTTACGGTTTGATCTGGAAGACTGGGTCATTCGTGAAGCCGATCAGGTGATTGCTCTGTGCCCGCAGGACCGCGACGATCTGCTGACGCTGTACAACGCCGATCCGAATAAGCTAACGATTATCCCGAATGGCTTTAACCCCGGCGAATTTTTCATCACCGATCAAAAGCGGGCACGGGCTAAAGTAGGCCTTCCCGCCGACGAGAAAATCATTTTACAATTAGGCCGGATGGTGCCACGGAAGGGAGTGGCTACCGTCATCGAAGCTCTGGCTCGCCTGAAAAAGCAGTACGGTCAGCAGGCTCGTCTGGTCATTGTGGGCGGGGAATCGGATGTGCCCGATCCGGTCATCACGCCCGAAATTGGTCGGTTACAGCAACTGGCGGAAACCGAAGGAATTGCCGATTTGGTAACCTTTGTGGGCCGGAAAGACCGGGCTCTGCTTCGGTATTATTACAGTGCTTCGGATGTCTTCGTAACCACGCCCTGGTACGAACCCTTCGGTATTACGCCGCTGGAAGCCATGGCCTCGGGTGCTCCGGTCATTGGAGCCAATGTGGGTGGCATCAAGTACACCATCACCGACGGCGAAACCGGCCTGCTGGTACCACCCAAAGATCCCGAGGCTCTGGCCGAAAAATTAAACGAGGTCTTGTCGGATAAAATACTGTCTACTTCACTAAAAGAAAAGGCTTTACAAAACGTACACGCTCAGTTTACCTGGGAAAAAGTAGCCCGGCAAACGGCTCAATTGTACGAACAGTACGCTCTGCCGACCTTTCGTCCGTATCGTCGCAGTCAGAAGGCTATTTTTCTCGACAAAGATGGAACGCTCATTCCCGATATTCCTTACAACGTTGACCCCCGAAAAATCCGCCTGTACCCTGACGCGGGAGAAGCTTTGGCTCGCCTCCAGCGGGCCGGATACCAGATTTTTGTAGTTTCGAATCAGTCGGGTGTGGCGAAGGGATTTTTTCAGGAAGAGGCCTTGACGGGCGTGGAAAGTCGCATTCGTGAACTGTTACTGCCCTGGGGCGTGCAACTGAGCGGATTTTACTATTGCCCGCATTCGCCGCAGGGTTCGGTACCTTCGTACGCCATTGACTGTACCTGCCGAAAACCCTTGCCAGGAATGATTCTGGAAGCGGCCCAGCAACACGGCATTCACCTGTCCGAATCCTGGATGGTGGGCGATATTCTCAACGACATTGAGGCGGGCCGCCGGGCGGGTTGTCGGACCGTACTCATCAACAACGGCAACGAAACCGAATGGGTGCCGGGGGAATTCCGGACGCCTACGCACACGGTTCAATCCCTGAAAGAAATGGCCGATAGCATCCTGAATCCAGTCGTGATTCCGGTGGCACCGCGACTGCTGCAACGACCCATTCAAGCGTAGGACAAGGCTATGACAAAGACGTGGCAAAACGCTCGCAACTTGTTGTGCATCCGGCTGGATAACATGGGCGATGTGCTGATGACGACGCCCGCGTTTCGGGCCCTGAAAGAAGGGCTCCCACAGGTTCGGCTCACCTTGCTGACTTCCTCCGTAGGGGCGGCCATTGCTTCGTTTATTCCCGAGGTTGATGAGGTGATGACCTTCGATGTTCCGTGGATGAAAGGGGCTTCGGGGGAAGCTTCCACGGCCGTAAACGATCTGGTGCAGCAATTGAAAGCAAGGAATTTCGACGGAGCCATTCTCTTTACTGTACAGAGTCAAAATCCATTGCCGACCGCTCTGATCTGTTACCTGGCGAGTATCCCGCGATTGCTGGGCTACTGCCGGGAAAATCCTTATCAGCTAATGTCGGATTGGGTACCGGATCCTGAAATTCTGTACGCCACCCGTCACGAAGTAGAACGGCAACTGCATCTGGTCGCCCGGATTGGATGCATTACCGAAAATCAACGTTTATCGGTTAGCGTTAGTGGAAACGTCCGACCACGGGTTCGGGCGTATCTGGATCAAATCGGTCTGCATCGCGACAAACCCTGGCTGGTGCTGCACGCCGGGGTCAGTGAAGAGAAACGTCGCTATCCGGCTGAAGGCTATCTGGAAGCCTGTCAGGAACTTATTCAGGAGCAAGCTTTTCAGGTGGTGTTGACGGGAAACGCTTCCGAAAAAAACTACGTCGCCACCTTACAGCAAACCCTGGGTAACCGGGCTTTTGCCCTAGCGGGTGATCTATCGCTCGAATGGTTTATCGCCTTGATGGCCGAGGCTCCGGTGCTGGTTTCCAACAATACGGGGCCGGTACACATCGCCGCCGCCCTCGGGACGCCAGTGGTGGTTTTGTACGCCATGACCAACCCGCAGCATACGCCCTGGCTGGTCGAAAACCGGGTATTGTATTTCGAAGTGCCCGAAGCCCTACGTTCCCGAAACGTGCTATTACAGCAGTTTCCCGGTACAGCCGAGCCGAAGGCCTCGCCCCAACGAATTGTCGAGTCGGTACGGGCTGTAATGCGTCCCGTAGAAAAGGCGGTATAACCGCAGCGACTCAATCCATCTAAACCCATTTTTAATCCATGTACACGCTAGGAATCAACGCTGCGTTTCACGATCCGGCCGCTGCTCTCGTCAAAGACGGAGTAGTGCTGGCCGCCGCCGAAGAAGAACGCTTTACGCACATTAAACACGGCAAACGGCCCATTCCTTTTTCTACGTACGAACTGCCGTATCATGCCATTGATTTCTGTCTGAAAAAAGCCGGAATCACGCTGGCCGAAGTGGATCACATCGCCTATTCGTTTGATCCGTATATGCAGCTAGGGGAGCAGTCACAGGCCGAAACGTTACAGATTCCGCTGAAACCCACGGCTTCGACGGGTAACTGGACTAATCCCTGGGATTCGCTGTTTTTGTCGTCCATCGTTAATGCTCCGGGGCATTTGGTGGATGGCGTACCGCTGCACTTGGCGGCCCGATTCAAAGGAGCTTCCCGACTGGGACCGTACCAGTGGCATTTTACCAATCACCATTTATCCCACGCGGCGAGTGCCTTCCTGCCCAGTCCGTATACAAACGCGGCGGTACTGGTGTTGGATGGTCGCGGGGAGGTGGCTACGACGAGTTACTGGCACGGGCAGGGCAATCAGATGACCCTGCTCGGGGAGGTAACCATGCCGCATTCCCTGGGACTGATGTACGAGCAGATGACTACCTATCTCGGCTTTTTGCACTCGTCGGATGAGTACAAGGTGATGGCCCTGGCTTCGTTTGGTAATCCCGTCTACAAAGATTATTTCAAGGGCCTGATTCATTTAAAAGAAGAGGGTCAGTACACCATCGATCCACTCAACTTGGAAGCCACGTTTGGTCCGGCCCGCGAGAAGGGTGGCCCACTGGAGCAGATGCATTACGACATTGCTCATTCGGTGCAGGTAGTGCTGGAAGAGACGGTACTCGAATTGCTCCAGTTTTTGTACGAAAAGACGAAAGCGGATTCGGTATGTCTAGCCGGTGGAGTCGCTCTAAACTGCGTGATGAACGCTCGTCTGCGGGATCGCGGTCCATTCAAAAACATCTGGGTACAACCCGCCGCTGGGGATGCCGGTACGGCTCTGGGAGCGGCGATGTGGATTGATGCCCAGCAACGCAAAACCGAGGAGCGGAACTACGAAATGGAACACGTATACCTCGGTCCCAGCTATTCGGACGAGGAAATCGAGCAGTTTCTGCAATGGTCGAAACTCCCTTACCGCCGCCTGGACAACGTAGCGGAAGAAGTAGCCGAGTATCTGGCCGAAGGAAACATCATCGGCTGGTTCCAGCAGGGGATGGAATTTGGTCCGCGTGCCCTGGGGGCCCGGTCGTTGTTGGCGGCTCCGTTCCCGGCGGAAATGCAGGCTCGCCTCAATGACCTGAAAGACCGGGAAGATTTCCGTCCCGTAGCCCCGGTAGTACTGGAAGAAGAAGCCGACGCCTGGTTTATCAATTCCCGAAAATCACCGTTTATGTTGTTTGTAAACGATGTCCGCGAGGAAAAAGTAGACGCCATTCCCGCCGTAACGCACACCGACGGCACAGCTCGGGTACAAACCATCAATCCGCAGCAGAATCCGGCTTACTATAACCTGATCAAGTCGTTTTACGAAAAAACGGGCGTGCCCATCCTGGTCAATACTTCGTTCAATACGCGTGGGGAACCCGTAGTGTGCTCTCCCCGCGACGCTGTAGAATCGTTCTGGACGTCTCCGCTCGATGCTTTGATTATTGGCAGTTTCATGCTCGAAAAGAATCCCAAAACTGCGGAGGTGAGTTTTCAGTCCTCCGTTTACAATTTTCAGTAATGAGCTCTGCTCACCCCGATTTATAATCGGAACGAGCAGGTGAGTAAGCAAACAACTGTAAACTGAAGACCGAAAACTGCAAACTGAAAAACTGAGATGCAACTTTCCGTAATCATTCCCACGTTCCGTCGACCCGAACTACTGAAGCGGTGCCTGCAAGCGTTAACCCACCAGACGCTGGACCCAGCGGCGTACGAAATTCTGGTGGTGGATGATGACAACGACATTTCCACGCGGGTGCAGGTGTTGAGCATCGCTGCTCATACCAACGTACGGATTCGGTATTATGGACAGCCCCAGCGTCGTGGTCCGGCCGCTGCCCGAAACCGGGGCTGGCAGCAAGCCCGCTCGCCCTACGTGGCCTTTACCGATGACGACTGTATACCCGATTCCAACTGGCTGAACGTACTACTTGATGCCTTTGCTCAGGGAGCCCAGGTGATTACGGGCCGGGTAGTCGTACCACTTTCAGAAGCTCCCACGGATTACGACCGCACGACGGCTCTGCTGGAAACGGCTGAGTTCGTTACGGCCAACTGTGCCTGTATCCGCTCGTTGCTGGAGCAGGTGGGTGGACTAGAAGAGCAGTTCGACCGGGCCTGGCGAGAAGACAGCGACCTGCAATTCAAGTTCATTCAGCACGGCATTCCGATTGTGAAATCCAATCAGGCTGTGATTATCCATCCCATTCGAAGTGCGAAATGTTGGGGTTGCTTGAAAGACGAAAGCAAAAACCGCTACGATGCCCTCCTGTACAAACGCCATCCCCAACTGTTCCGCGAACGCATTCCAACGTACGCTCCGCTGGTGCGATTGTACTATACCCTTGTGGTGAGTTTTCTGCTGGGACTAGGGAGTGGACTGGCGGGAGCGGGTACGGTCAGCACTGTAGCTTTTGCGATCTGGGCTCTCGGAACGCTGATCCTAGTGGGCTGGCGATTGCGAAATACGGCTCAGCCCCTGCGGCATTTGCCCACTACACTCGTGTCGGCTCTGGCGACGCCCTTTTTATCTATTTACTGGCGACTCTACGGAGCCGTTCAATACCGGGTCTTGTATGCCTGATATCAGTATTGTAATTGTCACCCGCAACCGGGTAGAGGCTTTAATACAAACCCTGAATACCTTGCTCCAATTGCCCGAGCAACCGCCCATTTTTGTCGTCGACAATCAATCGACGGATGATACGGTGGTTCGGGTTCGTACGCTCTTCCCGGAAGTAACGCTGTTGGCTTTACCCGAAAACTGCGGAGCTGCGGCCCGTAACCGGGGCGTTGCGGCTACGCAAACGCCCTACGTAGCCTTTTGCGATGACGACTCGTACTGGGCTCCTAGAGCATTGACAAAGGCAGTGGCGTACTTCGAAGCGTATCCCAGGGTGGCTCTACTGGCCGGGAAAGTGCTGGTAGGACCGGAGCACACACTCGATCCGGTCTGTGAGGCTCTGGCCAGCAGTCCGCTGGCTCCGTTGGTTCGGATGCCAGGACCAGCCATTCTGGGTTTTCTGGCCTGTGGGGCGATAATCCGTAAAACGGCTTTCGAAGCCGTGGGTGGCTTTGAACAATGTTTTGGTATTGGAGGAGAAGAAGAATTATTAGCTGTTGATTTGGTAACGAAGGGTTGGGGATTGACGTACGTCGATGATCTCATCGGGTATCATTTTCCGGCTGAATCCCGAAATCCGGATCGGCGAATGCAGGTACAAACCCGCAATACGCTCTGGTTTTACAGTCTGCGGCGGCCCTGGCCCCGCGTAGCCGGGCAGTGGCTCCGAACGGGCCTACACGCTGTAGCGGATGCAAACGCCCGCAAAGGCTGGCTGGAAGCTTTTAAAAGAATACCCGAAATCTGGGCACAGCGGCGGGTGGTACCGCCGGGAATTGAAGAGCAGATCCGTTTACTTGATTGAGCTATGGACAAACTTACTTCTACGTTAGGACATACGCCGGAACGCATTGCCGTGTTTCGAGCCCTGAAAGTCGGCGACCTGCTTTGTGCCGTACCCGCCTTTCGGGCCCTGCGGCGGGCTTTCCCAAACGCTCAGATCAGTTTAATCAGCTTGCCTTGGGCCGAAGAATTTGTGCGAAGGTACGCTGCGTATTTCGATGAATTCATTCCCTTCCCGGGTTATCCTGGTTTGCCTGAACAACCCCTGGACGCTTCGCGTACCGTAGCTTTTTTACAGGAAATGCAGGGTCGAAACTTCGATGTCGTTCTGCAAATGCAGGGCAACGGTACGATTGTCAATGCCATGGTACTGTTGCTGGGAGCGAAAGCCACGGCGGGGTATTATCCGACGCAACACGCCGAGCAATTTTGTCCGGACGAACAATTGTTTATGTCGTATCCGCAGGACGAACACGAGGTAAAGCGGCACGTACGATTGATGGAATTTCTCGGTATACCGACGCAGGGTTTCTCATTGGAATTTCCGCTGACCGAAGCCGATGCCCAGCGGGCGGAAGCTCTGTCCGCATGGCCTGAAATAACTCAGCAACCATTCGTTTGTATTCACCCCGGCGGTATATCCGCTCGCCGTTGGCCCGCTTCACATTTTGCTAAAGTCGCCGATGCACTGGTAGCTCAAGGCTATACGGTAGTGCTGACGGGTACGCAGCCTGAACAACAAACGGTGGAGGAGGTTCGTCAGCAAATGCTTTATCCGGCTATATCCGTGGCGGGGGCCACGGATTTGGGGAGTCTTGGTTGGATCCTGCGGCAATCGTCGCTGTTGTTGAGTAACGATACGGGAGTAGCTCACCTGGCGGTTGCCTTGCAGGTACCCAGCGTAGTGATCTACACGACGTCCCGCCCCGAAGAATGGGGGGGCCTGAATGCAGAACGGCACCGGCCTATACGCGAAGCCCAGGCAACCGACCCCGAGCGAGTCATCGAAGAGGCTATGAAGCTGTTGGCGTATCAGGGGTGTAAGGTTTGAGGTTTAAGCGAGCGATGCTGTAGTGTAGGGTTTAAAGTTTGAATAATCGATAGTATCCCTAGCTGCTCAAATACTCAAACTTTAAATCTCAAACCCTCAAAACATCATCACCGGTCTACCGACTACCTCGGCAAATACCGCATTCCAGTCCCGAACAAATCGTTCTTTGCCAAAACGGTCCTGAGCCAGTTTTCGGGCATTGGCTCCCATGCGTTGGGCTTCTTCCGGATGATCGATCAGAAACTGCATGCGTTCAATCAAAACCTCGGGGTCGTTGGAAATAAAGCCTTGAACACCATCTTCAATCACCGTAGGAATCTCGGTAGTGGCCAGAGCTACCACGGGCATCCCAATGGTCAGGGCCTCGACCACCGCCAGCGGCAGACTCGTATACCGCATGGGACTAAACAGAAATCGGTATTCCGCCACCCGCTGGTGCAGGTAGCGGTAATGAATTTCACCGAGACCGCCGATTTCATCGGACTTCATCCCGACGGTCGTCAGTGGGACGCGTTGCCGGGCCTGTTCGTACAGGTCAAAACCCACCATTCGCCCGCGTCGTTTGAATTCGTTGAGTACGGTAATTCCCTGCGAAAGATGGCCGGAATACCGAAGGTCGGGGTCAATGGCAACGTTGTGTTCAACGACCCGCGTGCGTGTTCTGCCGCAATCCCACATCAGACGATTGAAATGCGTGACGTGTACTACTAGCACATTCGGATCGTTCACGGGATGTTTTGAAAAGACCGGATGGGGCTCGGGAGCATTGTGCTCCAGATAAATGCGGGGTAATTGCCGCTGGGTTTCCGTCAGGATTTCGTACTGATCGTGCTGATAATTCTGAGGTGTCTGAAAAATAATCAGATCGAGGGGAAGGTGGCGTACTTCCTCGGCGGGAACTTCCCGGACGTAACCCGGCATCGTAGAATCCTTTCCCCGGCCTGCGTACCCTTCTGGGGAACCGACTTTTGTTGGAACGTACCAGTTATGTTCTGTCTGCGTAATACCGGTTAAATAGCTGCCGTGAATGTGCCAAATTAAAATGTTTAACGGTCGCATGAAATTGAGGTTGATGGATCGATACGTATAGGTAAGTAAACAGATCTATAAAAAAGATGAACCACTTCGCACAGGAGTAAATAAAAATATAAAAGGCAATAAGTAGAATTATTACTGATAGGTTACCGTAAGTGTTGAATTTACGTTAAATAGATATGGTATTGATTTTTATTCATTTGTGAACGGATGAATAGATTACTATCAAACTGACTTATCTGAATGAAAATTATGTGGAATAAAGTTTGCCTTCTGGGCGGACTATTACTGGCTTCTTTTACATTGAAAGCCCAGCAAACGATTTTTAATGTACCCTCCTCGGACATTACTCCTAAGCGAAAGATTTTAGCCCAGCAACAAGTAGATTTTAGCCGGGAAGAATTTCGTTCATCGACAACCTTTAACTACGGGTTAGGGAAAAACTGGGAAGTAGGAGCGAACCTGTACAATCTTGAATATATGCCTCAGGAAGGTAGCTGGCTTCATAACGACACGACGACGCAGATGCCCTACGCCCCATTGTTACTCTTGAATGCACAAAAGGTATTTGATCTGACCGACGAAATTCATGTGGGTTTGGGCGGGCATACGGGCTTAAACCTAGCCGCCGAGCATCATACAAAATGGCTTGGGTTTGCGTACGCGAACCTGGGTGGAAGCTTTCAGGATGACCGTTACAAGCTAGTCGTGGGGACGTATACGGGTACCCGTCGGTACCTCGGTGATGGGGCCTTGGTAGGGGCACATCTGGGTTTTGATATTGGAATTATCAACCAGAAATTCCACCTATTGGGCGATTGGGCTTCGGGTACGCATGAATATGGACAACTGATTGTAGGAGCGGAAGTGTACCTGACCAAACACTTGCCCCTGGCGATCGGTTGGCGGCGGAATAATGAAAACGGTGACCAGGGAGTAGTGATACAGTTGACCTATACGCCAAAGTAAACAAAAGCTAATCTACTGACTTTGAAAATTTATTGATTATTGATTTAATGATCAGATAAATACTAATGTATTGTTCCATTAACAGGTGTATAATTTATAAATAAAAACTTCTAGTCGTAGTTTTAACTAGGAATAGGTAATTAGAATACAAGTTTTTTAAAATCCTTTCAATAAAAGTATAAAATGAATACTGTTATCATTGGATAATGGGATTAGAACACTATGGTTAATTGCTTTTTTAAATGTGTTGAGGGGATTGCTCAATCGATTAGTAGGTATGGATTTTTCGCAGTTAGTAGATACTTATTTTAATACGCTGTTTCATCGAATACTGCCTTATTTATTATCCATTTTAACCTGAAATAGAATATGGTATTTCAACGAAAGTATTCCGTTGAGGAAACGATTAATCCTCAGCCTAGCGGATCAGGTCAGGTCAATATTGGCTCTACCGAACGTATGATCTCTGCCTTTAGTGGAGCTCTTTTGACCTTCTACGCCATTCGTCGTCCGGTCAAACACTGGGCTTTGCTATCGGCGGGTGGCTATATGCTGTATCGCGGCCTTTCGGGCTATTGTCCCATGAATCAGGCCGTGGGCCGTAATACGTCTGATAAGGAAATTGAGTCACTGCAAATCAGCCGTACGGTAACCGTAAACCGACCCCGCTCGAAGGTATACGCTTTCTGGCGACAACTGGATAATCTACCCCGATTTATGCAGCACCTAGCGAGTGTAACACCGCTTGATACCAAGCGTTCTCACTGGGTAGCAGCGGTTCCCAAAGGTTTAGGTACCATCGAGTGGGATGCTGAAATACTGGAAGAAGTGGAAAATGAACGACTGGTCTGGCGTTCGGTAGCGGAAGCCACCGTCGATAATGCGGGAGAGGTCTACTTTAAAGATGCCCCCGGCGGGCAAGGTACTGAAATTCACGCCATCATTCGGTATCAGGCACCAGCGGGTTACGCCGGACAAGCCTTGGCTTCGCTGTTCAATCCTGCGTTTGGTCAGATGGTCAAAGAAGACCTGCGTCGCTTTAAAAATTTGCTTGAAACGGGCGAATTGCCGGTGAGTGAAGCCCAGTATTCCGGCCAACGTGTATCCGATAAAACCGAACCATCTAAAAAGCAAGAAATCTATGAGAGCCCTGTGTTATAATGGAATCCGCGATCTGCGGGTCGAGAACGTCCCCGATCCAGGGATCATCAATCCCCACGACGCCATTATTCGCGTTACCCTGTCGTCCGTATGTGGCTCCGATCTGCATTTAATTAACGGCTACGTTCCCACGGTTCAGTCGGGCGATATTTTGGGTCATGAGTTCATCGGTGAAGTGGTGGAAACGGGTCCACAAGTTAAGAAACTTAAAAAAGGTGACCGTGTAGTCGTCGCTTCAGTGATTGCCTGTGGGGAATGTCAGCATTGCCAAGAACAGTCGTTTTCGCTTTGTGACAACACCAATCCGAATGCGTACATAGCCGAAAAAATGTTCGGTGATTCCGGGGCTGCCATCTTCGGATACTCGCATGCCTTTGGCGGATACGCGGGGAGTCATGCCGAATACATTCGGGTACCTTTTGCCGAAAAAGGCTGTTTCGTAATCCCTGAAGGCATCGCCGATGATTCAGCCGTATTCTGTTCGGATGCCTTTCCCACGGGATTCATGGCGGCGGATATGGCCGATATTAAACCCGGTCAGGTGGTTGCCGTTTGGGGTTGCGGTGGGGTAGGACAGATGGCCATCCAGAGTGCTCGTCTGCTCGGAGCCGAACGAGTCATTGCGATTGACGGTCACGAAGAACGCCTCCGAACCGCTCAAATGATCGGGGGAGCTACCGATATTTTGAATTACAAAAAAGTAAATATTCAGGATGCCCTCAAAGAGCTGACCGGTGGCCGTGGCCCCGACGTCTGTATTGATGCCGTAGGTATGGAAGCTTTCGGCGAGGGAATTGGCTACTACTACGATCGGGCCAAACAATATGTACGCCTGGAAAACGACCGTCCGGTGGTGCTACGGGAAGCCATTATGGCCTGCCGCAAAGGAGGTACCGTTTCCATCGTGGGTGTCTATAGCGGCTTTGCCGACAAAATCCCGATGGGAGCAGCCATGAATAAGGCTCTGACATTTAAGATGGGGCAGATGCACGCTCAAAGATATATTCCGCGACTGCTCGAATACGTACGGGATGGCAAGGTAGACCCTTCGTACCTAATTACGCACCGGGTGGGGCTGGAACAGGGACAGCAGGCCTATGACCTGTTCTACGAGAGCCGTGACCACTGTATGCGAGCCGTTTTTGTTCCCTAAAACAGGTTGGATCGGCCATGATTCAGGGAGCATGACCGATCCAATTCTTTCTAAAAATAATGAGCCGAATTGACTATACTCCTAACTAAATCTATTGCTTATGCGTACGTTATCAGTAGCGGGTCCGACGTTTCTGACCGATAAACGGAAAGTTACGACCACAGGTGAGTTTTCGCAACAGGCGTCCGACCTGCTGTCCGGCACAGGTGAGTTTACAAAAACAGCCGTTATTGGCGATGATTACTGGACGGATATCTTAGTCGATATCCATACGGGCCAATTATACGCTGTATATGTGGCGGGGCAGGGTACCCCTTTTTATTCGGAAATTCAATACGTTGAACTGTCCCGCCAGGACGTTCCCGAAGCTTGGGAGGCTGCCCAAAGTGGAACCGCCTCTGAATAGTTCGTATCACATTTACAATCCATCCCACTTTATCCGATAAACGAATGAAAACTGTGATGCTTGTCACGGGTCTGCTGCTGAGCTTTA
This sequence comes from Siphonobacter curvatus, assembly GCF_002943425.1. Classification (NCBI taxonomy): domain Bacteria; kingdom Pseudomonadati; phylum Bacteroidota; class Cytophagia; order Cytophagales; family Cytophagaceae; genus Siphonobacter; species Siphonobacter curvatus. Next base: position 2,642,595 of record NZ_PTRA01000001.1, on the reverse strand, counting down.
CGCTGCAGGCTCAAAAAAATCGCCAGGAACGAACCGAATCCACCTATGATACCACCATGCGGGTAACCAACCGGAAGCCCGTAAAAATGGATCCTACTAAAGACATTGTACAGAACATCAACAACTCGCACCTGTTTTACAGTTTTATGACCGCCATTCGGGGTGTGGGGCTGGTTCAGACCTTACAGGGGCCTGGTCCGTTTACTGTATTCGCTCCCACGGATTCCGCTTTTCAAGGATCTTCACAAGTTCATCCCTTAATGGAAGACGATAATCACGTTGCTGAGCTTAAGAAAATCATGTCTTTACACATTGTACCGGGTAAATGGACGATACGTAGTTTGCAGGAAGCTTTGAAGAAAGGAAACGGTCAAGTCGCCCTGGTGACGCTGGACGGAGAGAAAATTATGGTCCTACAAAAAGGTAAACAACTGGCTATTCAGGATCGGAAAGGAACGTTGGCGTATTTAAGTCCAACGGATCAATTGCAGAAAAACGGTGTCATTCACATGGTGAATGCAATTTTGAGACCCTAACGAAGGTACTGTTAAAGGCACTTTTCTATAGTTTCTAATTCCAGTAAAATCAGGTCAATTCTACAAGTTTTCAAGGCCGGATAGATTGACATATGTTAGAATCTACTTCGAGTCAACGCTCGCTTTCTACAGAAAGTGAGCGTTTTCGTTAAAATTAAGCCTCAAGTATTTGGTTGCGGCAAACATATTTTTACGCGAATGGTTATTCTGGTTGGGTAGAGATGCCTTTGTATGGATAGACTAAAGGAATTCTATCGTAAATTTACCAGCCCTTATTCGATGCTTGATGTGAATGTACGGTTATCATTTCTCAAATCGTATGCAAACCCCGGTATGTACAAAAGGCTCTATTATGTTGATTTAAAACAGTTTCGTTGGATATGATTCTTCTAGTGGATGATAGGCCTGAGAATATTCTTCCCCTCAAAAAGATCCTCGAACTGCATGATTTTTCCGTTGATACCGCAGAATCAGGAGAGGAAGCCCTTAGAAAAGTCCTGAATCAGAGCTACTCTGTTATTATCCTGGATGTACAAATGCCGGGTATGGATGGGTTTGAAGTAGCTCAAGCCATTGCCGGTTATAGTAAAGCGAAGGATACGTCCATCATTTTCCTATCGGCAGTCAATAAAGAAAAGGAGTTCATTGCGAAGGGCTATACCTCGGGTGGCATGGATTACCTCACCAAGCCCGTAGATCCCGATATTCTGCTACTCAAAGTCAAAACGCTTAATCGTTTGTACGAACAGCAGCAGGAGTTGCGAGCGATTCAAAGTTCCCTGATGACCGAAATTGAAGTACGGAAACAGGCTCAGGAAGAACTCGCCGAACGCATGCAGGAGTTACGTTCGACGCTCGAATCGTTGCCGCAAATGGCTTTTACGGTTGCGGCTGGGGGACAAATTGAATTCGTGAATGAGCATTGGTTCCGTTATTCAGCGGACTCGGGTACGTTTCCAGAAACGCATCCGGACGATTCCGTTTGGGAAGCCTGGCAGCAGCAAAGAAATACAGGCGTTGAATTTACCTGTGAAGTTCGCTTGAAAGAACTGAAGTCGGGGGAATGCCGCTACCATCTGTTACGCATTACGCCCATCAAGCGGCAAGGAATTACGGTTCGCTGGGTGGGTACGCTGACGGATATTCATCAGCAAAAATTAGCGGCTGAATTACTGGAACAAAAGGTTGAGCTGCGTACGAAAGAGCTACTCATTAAAAATGTCGAACTGGAACGTACGAACCACGAATTACAACAATTTGCCTGGGTAGTCTCGCATGACTTAAAGGAGCCGCTACGGAAAATTCAGATATTTAATGACGTGATTAAAGAAAAATACCTGAAAGAAAATCAGGAAGCCGTAGCTTATCTGGAGCGTTCCATTCATTCTTCGGCTCGGATGTCCCGCCTTATTAATGATGTATTGGAATACTCGCAGCTTTCCGTATCCGCAGCGTTCCAACCTACGAATTTAAATACCCTCATTCAGGAGTTGCTCAACGATTTTGAGGAAGTTATTCGTACTAAACAGGCCATCTTACACATTGAAGATTTACCCGTAATAGACACCATTCCCAGCCGTATCCGACAAGTCTTCCAAAATCTGATTAGTAATGCCTTGAAATTTACGATTACGGGAAAACCGCCCGTTATTGCTATTCGGGCGGAACGAATTAAAGAAAAGAGCATAGATAGCGAAGTTTCTTCAACGGGTGAGTATTGTCGTATTACCGTGGAAGATAATGGCATTGGATTCGATGAAAAATTCCTACAGCGTATTTTCATCATCTTCCAAAGATTAAATGATCAAAGTAGTTACGAGGGCACGGGCATTGGTTTGGCGATTGCTAAGAAAAATATGGACAAACATAATGGACTTATTTCCGCAAAAAGCCGGCCGAACGAAGGAGCTAGTTTTATTTTGATTTTACCCATACATCAGACCAGCGAGACGCTGGAATCTCTATAATAGTTACCATGCCTAAAACAACGCATTCCGTAATACGACAATTGCAGGTCGTATTTTCCGTTTCTACGGTATTACTGCTCATTAGTTTAGCGGCTTCTTTCTACAGTATCCAGGGATTAATTGATAACTCGAAACTAGTAAATCATACCAATCAGGTGATACTAGAATCGGAGAACATCATCTCGTACATGAAAGATGCAGAAACTGGACAACGCGGGTTTCTGCTAACGCTGGATTCGGATTATCTAAATCCCTATAACGGTGCTTATGAAAAAGTAAATGCTACGTATACCAGGTTAAAAGACCTGACGCAGGATAATGTAGCTCAGCAACAGAGCTTAAGTCAGGTAAAGGAGCTTTATACGGCCAAGTTCGACCAGATGCAGAAGATTATCAATCGGGCTCGGCGGGCTAAGTACATGACGCGTGATACAGCTCAGCAAAACGAGGAGATGGCGGTAGGGAAGAAGATCATGGATGATCTTCGAGTAGCAGTAGAGCGAATTAAGAAGCACGAAACTTCTGTACTTCAAAATCGCATCGATAAGCAGCAATTCTACATCAATTTCACTCCTGTTTTATTAGCAATTGCTGCCATTATTTCAACGTTAATCACAGCGTATGCCTATATTCGAATCAAAAGAGATTTAGATAGCCGCTTAGTTCAACAGCAATTAGCTCAACAACAATACGATGAATCCGTCCGACGAATTGTAGCGATAGAAGGCGTGGCAGCTAAGATTTCAGACGGAGATTACTCGGTACGAAGTGCCGATGATAAAGACGACGAACTTGGCCGGATTTCCAGAGCTTTAAACGGTATGGTAGGATCTTTGGAAACGACCTTTACTGATTTACAGCGGCGGGATTGGCTACAAACCGGAGCAGTTGAATTAAGTACGGCCATTGCGGGCGAGCGTAATTTTAAAACGTTGGCTGCCCGTATGATCGAGACAATTACCAACTACGTTAAAGCTCCCGTAGGAACGGTATATTTTATTGATACCAGCTCTAAATTTAGTTTGGCGGGGAGTCAGGCCGTCGTAGAAGTACCGGAATTCGTATACGCGGGTCAGGGAATTTTGGGCCAGGCTATTGAGCAGAAAAAAATACGAGTAATCGAAGATTTACCCACCGATTATCTGCCCATCACTTCTTCGCTAGGAACGGCCCCAATTCAGGCATTAGTTGTACTGCCTTTGCTTTACGCGGGGAGTTGTATTGGGGTAATTGAACTCGGGTTTTTACAAAAACCCAGTGAATTAGAACTGGAGTTTTTAAGGAGCAATCAGGATGATCTGGCCGTAGCTACCAATGCTGCTTTAGACTATATCAAACTACAGAATTTCCTGGAAGAAACGCAGGCTCAAGCGGAGGAACTACAGGCTCAACATAATGAACTGGAAAACCTGAATGCAGAGTTGGAAGCTCAGGCTCAAAAGCTACAAGCTTCAGAAGAAGAATTACGGGTACAACAGGAAGAACTACTGCAAACTAATACGGAATTAGAAGAGCGGAGTGTCTTGCTCGAAGAAAAGAACGACGAAATTCAGAAGAAGGCGGAAGAGCTAGAATTAACGACTCGGTACAAATCAGAATTTCTGGCGAATATGTCGCACGAGTTGCGTACGCCGCTTAACTCCATACTTTTATTAAGTCGATTACTAGCCGAAAATTCAGAAGACAATTTATCGAAAGATCAGATTGAATACGCGAAAGTCATTCAGTCTTCGGGGAATGGATTATTAGGATTGATTGATGAGATTCTGGACCTGTCTAAAATTGAAGCAGGGCAGATGAAACTCGAATATTTGAACGTGGCCATCTCGGATATTCTGGAAGAACTCCGGGCCTTGTTCACGCCCTTAGCGAAAGAAAAAAATCTGGAATTTGCCATTAGCGTAGAACCCAATACTCCCGGTGTCATCGAAACAGACCGGATGCGACTGGGTCAGATTCTGAAGAATTTGCTCTCGAATGCCATTAAGTTTACCGCCACGGGTTCGGTATCGGTTATCGTGAAGAACGATGCGGAACGGCCCGGCATGATTGACTTTGTGGTGAAGGATACGGGTATTGGCATTCCTCGCGAAAAACAACAACTTATTTTTGAAGCCTTCCAGCAGGCCGATGGCTCTACCAAACGCAAGTACGGCGGAACGGGGCTGGGTCTGTCGATTAGCCGCGAACTAGTGAAACTGCTGGGTGGAGAGTTGGTACTGGTTAGTGAAGCGAATCAGGGTAGTGAGTTCACGGTTCGGATTCCCGTTTCAAACGTGTATGCCCTTACGGTACATGAGCCCGTGGTACAAATCGTATCGCGGAAAGCCGAAGTAGAAACGCCCACACCGGCTCCGGTGAAAGAAGAGTCGCCCCAGTTTATTAGCTCATCCATTCCCGAAAGTATTCCCGATGATCGGCAAAGTATTCAAGAAAATGACAAGAGTATATTGATCATCGAGGATGATACCGCCTTTGCCAAATCTCTGCTGGATTACGCCCGACGGAAAGGATACAAGGGCATTGTTTCGGTTCGTGGCGATGAAGGATTGAAACTGGCCAGCCACTACAAACCCATGGGTATTCTTCTGGATATTCAGTTGCCCGTCATGAGCGGTTGGGAAGTCATGGATGCGTTGAAGGCCGATCCGCAAACGCGTCACATCCCCGTACACATCATGTCGTCTCATAAGCTGAAAAACGAGAGTCTGATGAAAGGAGCTGTCGACTTCGTAGACAAGCCTATGGCTTACGAACAGATGCATGAGGTATTCAAGAAGATCGAGTATGTACTGAACCGGAATCCGAAGAAAGTCCTCATCATCGAGGATAACCCTAAGCATGCGAAAGCGTTGGCGTACTTCCTGGAGACATTCAACATCAATTCCGAACTGAAAAGCGATATATCACAGGGCGTTGAAGCGTTGAAACGGAACGAAGTAGACTGTGTCATTCTGGACATGGGTATACCCGATACGAAATCTTACGAAATGCTCGAAGCGGCCAAACGTAATCCGGGATTGGAGAACTTCCCAATCATTATTTTTACGGGTAAGAGCCTGTCCATGTCGGAAGAATTACGCATCAAAAAGTACGCGGATTCGATCATCGTCAAAACGGCCCATTCGTACCAGCGAATGCTTGACGAAGTGTCACTATTCCTGCATTTGGTAGAAGACCAGAAGCAGTCGGCTCAGGCCTCGGGTGGTCCGAAAAAGCTGGGTGAATTGAGTCAGATTTTGCATAACAAAACCGTACTGGTAGCCGATGATGATATTCGGAATATTTTCTCGCTGTCGAAAGCCCTGGAGAATTATAAAATGAACGTTATTACGGCCTTGGATGGTAAGGAAGCACTGGAAAAATTACAGGAAAATTCGACGATTGATGTGGTACTGCTGGACATGATGATGCCGCAAATGGACGGCTACGAAACGGCCCGTAAAATCCGACAAAATTATCAGTGGAAAGATTTACCAGTCATTGCCGTTACGGCTAAAGCCATGACGGGTGACCGGGAAAAATGTATTCAGGCTGGGGCATCGGATTACATTACTAAACCCGTGGATGTTGATCAGTTGCTGTCGCTGTTACGGGTCTGGTTGTACGAACGATCTTAAGGGGATCGGCTGGAACGATTTTGTTTTCTAACGAAGCATTCGCTATGGGTAAAAAACGCGTATTGATCATCGATGATGATGCTAAAAATATCTTCGCATTAACGGCTACCTTACGGTCCAAATCCTACGAATGCCTTTCGTGTGTGAGTGCTCAGGAGGCTCTGGATTTACTGCGAACGGATGAAATCATTGATGCCATTTTAATTGACATGATGATGCCCGAAATGGATGGATACGAGGCAATGCCCCTGATACAGGCGATCGAACACCGGCGGAATACGCCCATTTTTGCCGTAACAGCTCAGGCAATGGTAGGAGATCGGGAAAAATGCCTGCGTGCCGGAGCGACGGAATATATTTCTAAACCGATTGACGTAGACCGCTTACTAGCTCTACTGAATCGGGTGTAACCGGATAGAGTACTATGATTGAAGAGGATGAAATAACTATTTTGTTGAGTGATTTATTTGAATTATACGGATACGATTTTACGAATTATTCAAAAGCTTCTCTCAAACGACGAATCTTGCGGCTGTGTTCGTTAGATAAGTTTCCCAGCTTTGCGGAACTTCGCTACCGAATCAAATCTGACCCCACCTACTTACAGCGATTTGTGGAGGAAATTACGGTTAATGTAACCGAAATGTTCCGTGATCCCCAGTTTTATAAAACACTGCGAACGGAGGTATTGCCCAGTTTAGGATCAAAGCCGTTTATTCGAATTTGGCACGCGGGCTGTTCAACGGGCGAAGAGGTGTACTCCATGGCTATTTTGCTGAAAGAATTAAATCTTCTGCATAAATCTTTATTATACGCTACTGATCTGAATCCAACGGTACTAGAGAAGGCCCGTAAGGGAATTTTTCCTTTACCGCATTTGAAACAATACTCCGAAAATTACATTTTATCTGGAGGAATTCAGGATTTTTCTTCCTACTACACCGCTCATTACGGACAGGTGAAATTCAGGGAAGAATTGAGTGAAAAGATGATCTTTTCTACGCACAATTTAGTATCTGATCGCTCCTTCAATGAGTTTGATTTAATCCTTTGCCGGAACGTCTTAATCTACTTCGATAAAGACTTGCAGGAGACGGTATTACGCCTCTTTGATGAAAGTCTGGGATCGCTGGGATATCTGGCTCTGGGCTCTAAGGAAACGCTGAAGTTTTCAAGCGTTGCTGCCCAGTACCGGCAGTTGAACCGAGAGAAAATATGGCGGAAAATTCACTAAACCCCTCACAAAAGCTGGTTGTCATTGGCGGATCAATGGGTAGTATTGATGCGTTGATGAAGTTATTACCCAATTTGAAGGTTCCGATGCCTTTTGCTCTGGTCATTGTGCTGCACCGCAAAAGCTCCGTGGATTCCACGCTGGCCGATTTGTTTGCTACTCGAACCCGGATTCCCATTCGCGAAGTAGAAGATAAAGACACGCTGGAAAAAGGAAATATTTACATTGCTCCGGCGGACTACCACCTGCTGATTGAACAGGAACGGATCTTTGCCCTGGATGCTTCGGAAAAAGTGAACTACAGTCGTCCTTCCCTCGATGTAACCTTCGAATCCGCAGCGGATACCTTCGGTTCGGCAACGGTGGGCGTACTGCTTTCCGGGGCGAATGCTGACGGTACGGCTGGGCTGACGGCTATTAAAAAAGCGGGTGGACTGACCATTGCCCAGCATCCGGAAACCGCTCAGGCTCCATTTATGCCGCAGCATGCCATTACGCATACGGTCATTGATTACATTTTCTCGATGGACGAACTGGCTGCTTACCTCAATTCCCTCAGCTAAGGAGAGCAAACACATTCACGAAAAAATCAGGCACTACCGGAGAACTAGCCCGGAAAAGTTTCCGCATATTCGTCCCGTAAACTTTTCTTTCTTTTCGTATGCGTACCCTTTGTACTCTTCTCCTGTTTTGTGTATGGTTTGGTAAGGCTGAATATAGCCAAGCCGCCAAAGTAGACACTGTCAATACCTACAGTGCCTCCATGAAAAAATCGATTAAAGCGGTCGTCATTACACCCGATTCGTATACGGCCGGAAAAGCCTTTCCGACGGTGTACGTGTTACATGGCTACAGCGGTAACTACAGCGACTGGGCCAAGAAAATGCCCACCATCGGGCAATGGGCTGATGCCTACCAGCAAATCATCGTATGTCCGGATGGGCAGTTTTCTAGCTGGTATTTCGATAGCCCCGTAGATCCATCGTATAAGTACGAAACATACGTGGCTACCGAATTAGTTAATTGGATCGATGAACATTACAAAACGCTAAAAGACCGTCAGCACCGGGGTATTACGGGCCTGAGTATGGGTGGTCACGGAGCGTTGTATCTGGCTTTTCGGCACCAGGATGTATTTGGTGTGGCGGGCAGTATGAGCGGCGGTGTCGATTTTCGGCCTTTCCCCAATAACTGGGATATCGCCAAACGCCTGGGTACCTACGCTCAGGCTCCGGAGAAATGGGAGCAGAATACCGTTATCAATCTGGTGCATCTGCTGACGCCAAATTCCCTAGCACTGATTATTGACTGCGGAAGTGAAGATTTTTTCTATCGGGTAAACTGTAATCTGCACGACAAACTGCTGGAGCGGAACATTCCCCATGACTTCATTAGTCGCCCTGGTGGGCATAATTGGCCGTACTGGAGCAATGCCCTGCCGTATCAGTTACTCTACATGCGTACATACTTTGATCGTCAGAAGTAAGAACTCTAACAACAAAAAAACACCGGTGATGAGCCGGTGTTTTCGTTTCGGAAAAGCTAGTTTTCGTATACTTTCCGAAGACGTTTGATCTTTTTAAGCCGGGCCTTGGCTTCGCGTTTGATCTGCTTTTTCTGAGCCGTATCCGCCAGCGAAGGATCGACGTAACCCACGCGACGAATCAGCAGATAACTTGCGTAGTTATAGGCAATAAACAAACCTACTAAAATTAGCAGACTTTGATTCGTGGTGATGGAATGACGGATGAGCAGGAAAAAGCCTGTTAGCCCAATTGTTAATCCACAAAGGGCACAAGTGGCCTGAAAGTGACTTAATCCCTGAGCCAGTAGGATGTGGTGCGTATGGTTTTTGTCCGGAGTAAACGGAGAACGACCGTCCATAATCCGAATGATAAACACGCGGAGCGTATCGAAAATCGGTACCACCAGCACGACAATGGCCAAAATAGGAGCGTCGAGAATGGCTCCTGCTCCCGTATTCAGGTGAATGAATTTAACGGCAAATAGCGTCAGGACGAAGCCCAGAATCAACGAGCCCGTATCACCCATGAAAATCTTACTGGTTCGGGAAAAGTTAAAGCGAATAAACCCTAGCAAAGATCCCGAAAGAGAAGCCGCCAGAATGGCCAGTGGATACTGAGCATTCAACAGGAACCAGGAACCAAAAATCATCGAGGCAATCAATCCAATGCCGCCCGCTAGACCATCGATCCCGTCAATGAGGTTGATCGCATTCGTAAGGGCAATGAAGATGAATACCGTGAGTAGTACGCTAATCAGGTAAGGAATCTGGTGAATACCCAAAATTCCAAAGAAATCGTTGATTCGTAAATCCGCACCAATGATGACCAGAGCCGAGGCGAAAATCTGGGCCAGCATCTTTTTCATGGGAGCAATCACCAAAATATCGTCTTTGACCCCTGTGAAAAACAGAATAATGATACCGGCAATGGCTAAATGGTGCAGATGTGTTTCACCGTCGGGCTGCCAGAGAAAGTAGCCGATCATCGTACCGGCAAAAATGGCAATACCACCCAGCGTAGGCGTTCTATTGGAGTGAGCACTCCGGGCTTCGGGTTCCTTCATCAGGTTACGGAGCCGGGAGATGTTTATAATGACTGGAATTGCTTCAACCGTAAGCCAACATGCGGCAAGGAGGGAAATGATGACCTGAACAAATGCTTCGTTCAGGAATTGACGTAACGCTGTTATCATACCGTTTGACTCAATACAGTTGGTTCGATCAAGTATGGCGGGTGGGCACTGCCAGGTACTTCTACTAGGGACTTCACCAAAAATCTGTTAAAACTACTAATCAAAACGTAGCCTTTCACCATTTGTCTAGATTTATAATCGATAAAATTGACAAAAGCTGACAAACGGCTGCCCAGCGGTACTAAACCTACCAAAGATATACCGAGCGGCAATAGATACGTCTGAACACTTACTCAATCACCCGGGTGCGTACTTTTGCGGCTGGATTTCCCCGATAAATCCCATATGCCTCTAGGTTAGTCGTAGCTACTGAGCCCACTGCTAACATGGCATGGGAAAAACAAGTGACTCCCGGGCATACAATCGACTTGGCACCAATCCAGACGCCAGCTTCGAGCGTAATGGGAGCGGTCATCAGGTCAAAGCGAGAGGATTTGTAGTTATGATTGCCGCAAAGTAACATGGCTCCCTGCGACAGACAGGCATTGGAACCGATGCGAACCTGAACCAAATTATCGATCCATACTTCTTCGCCAATCCAGACGTAATCGCCAATTTCCAAAAGCCAGGGAAATTTAATGTTCACACTGGGTTTGATCATAACCCCGGTGCCAATCGTTGCACCAAACTTACGTAAGATCCAGATTTTCAGACTTACGGGGATGGGCCAGTTACTGGCGAATAGCAGGGCATTGATTACAAACCAGAGGCGATTCCGCCAGCTTTTGCTGGAATACTGCGGCAGTTGCTGGTAACGGGATAGATCAACGCTTCCCGAGTACGTCTTTTCCATATTCGGTTAGAAAAAATTGAGCGATGCCTTCCTTCGAGGTCCCCGCCCGGTGATATACTTCAAAGATTTTGGCGTCGACCAGGAATCGGTACCAGAAGCCCTGTAAAAAGTGCCAGACGATTCCACGTTTGCCGTCCAGAAATCCCATCTTGAAGAAGTACCGAAACAGGAAGTACAAGAAAGGCCGCGTGAACAGGGGCAGACTGGCGTATTTAATCTTCAGGTAACGTTTCCGCTGTTCTTGCGTACCAAAGAGTTTAGGGGTGACGATTTCGACGTTGCCAAAGTCATACTTTACGTTGAGCAGGTCAATGGCTTCCCGAATGGCGTACAGATTGTGTTTCTGCGTCCACCAAGTCAGGTTATTCAGGTTATGATCGACGAGATCGTGGTTCATCCGGGCCGTTTCTCCTTCGGAAAGCTTGATGTGTTCGTCCATCCACAATTCTTCGCAGTGACCTTTCCCACTTCGCCAGATTCGCAGAAGCCAGGTTGGGTAATAGCCACCGTAACGAATCCACTGATCCATGAACATCACCCGCCGTTTAATATACAGACCCGAAACCGAAGTAGGAAGCGTCGGCAGGGTTTGCCGGATTTCCTGAGCAAGTTCGGGCAGAATGTATTCGTCGGCGTCCATCCGCATGAGCCACTCCGTCTGATACGGGCAGTGCTGAATGCCAAAATTGAACTGATTAGCGTAATTAACCCAGGGATTCTGAACGACCCGGGCACCCAAAGAAGTCGCTAGTGCAACGGTACGGTCTGTCGATCCGGAATCAACGATGAAAATTTTATCCGTGACGAGCAACAGGCTTTTCAAACAACGTTCAATGTGTTTTTCTTCATTGAATGTCAGTAATATGACCGTCAGATCCGGAACGGTAGGAGACAGGGGTGACGGAGTAGGGGTCATGGAAAAAAGGATACAACTACAGAATAGATTCGAAGGCCCGATACAACCGGGTAGCAACCTTTTTAATGTCGGCTACGTCACGGGCAAAAGTCTGACCTTTAGCAGCCAATTGCAAACGATACGCCGGATCGTCGATCAGGCGTCGCAGGCCGCGTTCTACATCGCTTACGTCGTGCGTGACCAGCTCGGCGGCGTGGTTTTGTTTGAGTAAATGGCCAAAACCAATCCGGTCGGTAGTCAGTACCGCCGTGCCGCAAACCATCGCTTCCAAAGCCGCCAGTGAAAAACTTTCTGAATACGTAGGCAGAGCAAAAACGTCAGCGTCTACAATGGCTTCCAGTTTATCGGTACCCGTAAGCATGCCAGTCAGAATGATTTGCTGACTCAGTTGCTGCTTCTGAATGAAATCAGTAACGTAAGACAGGTAGCCGTCATCTGGACCCGTAATGCACAAACGGGCTTCGGGATAAGTTTTAAGCAAATTCTGAAAGGCCGGTAATAGTAGATTCAGACCCTTCTTGACATTGATGCGACTCAGGAAAAGAATGAGCGGTGCCTGCTCAGCAATACCGAATTTCTTCCGAAAAATACCTTTTGCCGGTAATTGATCATAATCGGAGAGAAGCATCCCGTTGTTAATCATCACCACATTCGGGTGCGTATGCCCAAGGTAACGCTTCAGATCTTCCTCTTCATCGGGATTATGTACCTGAATTAGATCGCATTGATCCACGTATTTTCGCTGAAAAAGAGCTGAAATAAGCTGTTTCTTCCAGCCTGATTTCTGCATGGCCCAGCGGTCAAGTGTACCGTGAACGGTAAACACTTTCTTCGCTTTCGACCGTACCCAGAAAGGTACCCAACCCGCAAAGTGGAAGGGACCATGGATGTGAACAATATCATATTCGTGGGCGTGTTGCCGGTAGTAACGGTACAACTCAGGCGAAAACTCGGGGATAAACCGGGCCAGCCAATGCCGTTTGGTGGTAACGACTTTCGCTCCTTCGGGAATAGTGTATAGCCGTTCTCCTTCCGACAAAGGCGTAAGAATGGTTACTTCAGCTCCCAACTGAATCTGTACGTTGGTATGATCGTAAATCACTTTCGCCGGTCCACCAATTTCCCAGGAATACCCACACAGATTTAATATTTTCATGAATTCGCTGCTGATAAAATTCGTTGGTAACCCTGCCAGATTTCCTTGGCTACCCGCGTAATGTTAAAAGGTGCAATCAGTTGCAGGGAGTGTTGACCCATACGGGTCCGGTCTGCATCGTTTAGCTGAACGAAAGACTGCATCAGAGAGGCTAGTTCGTGTTCGTTGCGGGGGTCAAACGTATAACCATTTTTCCCTTCCTCCACCAGATCATTCACACAACCGCATTGGGACGAGACCAGTACGGGTAGTCCGCAAATCATCGCTTCGTTCACAACCAGTCCCCAGGGCTCAAAGTAACTGGGTAAAATCAAGGCATCCGCTAAAGCTAAGTACGCTGGAATCCGGTCCCAGGGTTGTCCACCCATCCAACGAACGCCTGAACGATTTTCCAGCTGCGGACGCATCGGGCCATCACCCACAATAAGTAATTCCCAATTACGAGCCTGCGGTTCATTCGCCTTCAGCCACGTAAAGGCGTTCAGCAAGGTTGGAAGGTTTTTCTCTTCGGCCAACCGACCCACAAAAACAAACTGATGCGGAGCCAGTCCCTGCTGTTGACGCACGTCTTCCCGTTGGGCATACGCTTCAGTATAAACCGAACGAATCACCGTTTCGTTTACCACGGCCGCATGTTGCGTCAGGATTTGCCGAGGCTGAGCTCCCAGACGTAAGGCATATTGAGCGGACGAAGATCCAAAGTTGATAAAGCCGTCAAACTGACGAATAATGTATTCCTTGATTCGCTCTTTGACACCCGCACGGGCTCCATCTTTTTCACTAGATTCATTGCTCAAGACTAGGGCAATCCCGCGTAATCGGCAGTACATCATGACGACCCAGTACGCGGGGTCGTAATAGCCAGATAAGTTGACTACATCGGGTTTAAAACGGCGAATAGCCCTTAATAGTCCCGGTATCTTTTTAGAAAGTGGTAGCGTATGCAGTGGACCTTCGTGGAGTAGTTCATATGGGTAATCATGCGTGATCGCACCGGCTTTACCCAGTTGCTGGTATTTGCTTTCTGATTCAGCCATCTGCAATACTAAAAATGCCGATTGGAGCGGGCACTGACGAGCCAATTCTGAGAACAAAGCTGCCTTATAATGAGACCACAAAATGTTATGAACTACAAGTACTCGCATACGTTAAGCAACAGGAGCCAGCGTTTGAGCTTTGGGTACGGGCTTTGACTCCGCCACATCTTTTTCAAAGTTCATGAAGCGGGCCATCAACAAAAATGGATAAATGAAAGTGGTATCATTAGGCTGCCCTTGCGAGAACACGGAAACCGTAATGGGAATAAATACGAAGCCTAAGAAGGTCGAAAATGGACTAATAACGGATCGAATACTTTTATAACACTCCTTGACAATTTCAATAACTGATTTACCAAAGAAATAAATACCAGCTAGCCCGTAATTATACATGGATTCAAGAATAGGAAAGTCCATATAAATGGCCCGGTATCCATTACCTAGAATTAATGAAATAGGATTATAGAATAAAGTATTTTTGAACGTATTAAATGAAATGACTCGTTGTAAAGCCGAATAATCGGCTACTTCGTCTGCATCGGCCCCTTGTACACTGGTTTCAAATATGTCCAGAAACTTCTGGAAAAAGGTTTCCGATATACCAATGAGCAAGTTAATGAAATCCATACGGCTGATTTTGTAGATGACGTAATAAACGACAATCAGCATTATGATAAAATTACGGGGTTTGAATAACGTACTAGTTATTCGCTTTAAATTGCTGAGCTTGAAATGGAAGAAAATTAGTGCTCCCAACGACAAAAGAACGGCCAGAAGTGTAGAACGGCTTTGGGTTAAAATTACCGTTACCAACGAAGCAAAAAAGTTAACTAAGGCCAGTAATTTGTAAAGAATATTCTCTTTAGTAAGAAATAATAAGATCGCTGAACCAATTACACCAAAGAAACCATTCCGAGCAAAAACGTGCGGATTGCCACCGTATTCATCATCAAAATAAATCGAAGCCCGGGCTCCAACTACGTAAAATGGATTGGTAAGTAGAGAATAAAAAAGCCCTAGATTCCCCAAGAATATAAATAGAATAAAAACGGGTAAAGCATGATCTTTCACTTCATTCGGCGTACTAATGAGCAGGAAACAAAAAGCAAAAGACATTGCATAATTAATCAGCTCGCGAGGGAGTGAACTACCTCCTGGATTAATGATGAACAAGTAAAAAATACAAATACCAATCCAGCCTAGAACCGGTACCGCGATCTTCTGATTAAGGCTATAGTATTTTCTAAAGATGGTACTCGGAATCATTAAGAGTAACCCTAATACCAAGCAGACAGCCGTAAAGACGGATGACTGGGGAGCCAATTTAAGTCCGTCCCGTAGGAAGAAAATAATAGGATAGCCCATGGAGAATAAGGCAATTCCCAAAGCCATCCTTTTGTATTGGAAACCTTCAAATAGGCTTTTGAACATGGCTTTTATGCTTTAGGAGAAAACCGGAGTCTATAAAAGAAATAGGCTAAATCACCACTGGTCAGGAATAAAACGAATTTCCGTAATCGGATGACTTTTTGTAACATACGCTCGGGAAACGACGGTCGTATGGTCTGAGAATACTTATGTTTGATTTGCTCGTGTTCAGATAAACCTACAGTAAAGATGGTGGAACTTTTGGCCAATTCATGTTGCCGGAAGCAACCCCAAAAGTCGTTCACTAAACGGAATTTAATTTCCGAATGTGTACCCCAACGCGTGCAAATTTCGTAGTCAAAGGCGAAACGATAATTTTCGTCGAAGTACCCGTACTTCGTTAATAAATCCCGCTTAAAAATCATGCATTGGTTAAACACCTGCATACCTTCGTATACCTGAGCCTGCATCCAGAAAGGGATCTGCTTTTTATGTTCAAAAACCCGGTCATCTCCATCAATCATCAACAGGTGACCATAAAAGACCGAATCTTCGGGATGATTTCGAATGGCTTTAGCTACGTTTAAAAGGGCATTCGGAGCAAAAACATCATCAGAGTTTTGGAAGGTAACCCAGTCGCCCGTTGCTTTTTTGAATCCGGCGTTAATGGCTGCCGTTTGTCCACCGTCTTTCGCACTAACCCAGTAAGCAATATACTTTTCGTATTTTTTGATTACCTCAACACTACCATCTGTGGAACCACCATCCATGATAATGAACTCCAGATTCGGGTAGTTTTGATTGAGGATACTTAAAATGGTCTTTTCTAAAAATTCAGCTTGGTTATACGAGGGGGTAATGACGCTTATTTTTGGATAATTCTGATTTTTATTCAAGAGGATTCGCTCATCAAAGGAAGCTTTGCTGACAAATTCTTTTATATCATTCTCTTTAAAAAATCCCATATACTCGGTTGATCATAAGGTTAAATAGTATACCCTTGCTGCTGAAAAAACGGCCGCCAGAAATTGAGATCATACTTCTCCCAGGCATGGCAGCCAAAGGGCAATTGCGATTGAGTTAATTCGTACCCGTACTCCGGAAATTGCTCGAAAGCAAAGGATAAGGCCTGCCGGGGCGTGGGCAAATGCATGAGCGGTCTAAAAACAACCAGGCGAGTTGAATGCAGCGAAAAAAGCATGTCTTCATTGCCGGGCCACTGACCATATAGACGTTGGTACGCCTTAATTAATTTGATCGAAGCTTGTACCTTCCGTAAGGAAAGTCCTCCATTCAATAAGGGTTTTTTCAGATCCGTCAACGAACGCGGAGCTGCATTGGGTGCTAGCAACGGAGCTCCTACGTAATCGTATTCTTTTTGACACCATTCAGCCAGTTCATCTTTAAATACAAAAGCATCTAACTGGTAGATGAGTATGTATTCATAGGTGGAAAAAGCTTGGTAAAAATCCGTTTGAGTCAATAATAAATTATAGGCGTCGATTCCTTTAAAATAAGCATCCGCAAATGATACGAAACGGAAGTCCGAATACCATTCATTCAAGTACGACAAATCCAGCGATTCGGGCTTTACAATAACGATGGGATACTGACTTAATTTCCTCAGGCATTGTTGTAAAGCTATTTTTTCGTACGCGTTCAGGTCGGAACGATACATGGGAATAACAACGGCTACCGATGCGGACATACTTACTAATTAGATTACTCAAAAAGATCCCCCAGAAAGGGCAACCACCAATCTTTGCTACTGTACCGATACCGGCCCTGAATCCACTCGCCGAATACTTTCGGTAGGCGGCTCAACCGCGATTGCGGTAGGTTAGCCCGTACTTTAAAATGTTTTTGCCGTTCAATCAACTGGGCCAACTTTTCGCGAGGAATGTCGGTCCGTGACTGTAATAAGCCATGCAGCGTCTGAAAGTTTTCAGCTTTTTCCCGAAGGGGAGCCAGTTTTAGCGTACGATCTCTGGAAAAACGGCTTTGCAAGGTGACTTTCTCTTTCTTTTGCCCGAAGCCAACCTGCTGGGTGGAATGTTTTCGGTAGAAGAGCAGCTCGTCGGCAATAAAACCAATTTTATTTTGCAGGGACAGCACCAGAGCGATCCAGGCATCGTGGATCAATTCCTTGTAAGCCACTGGAAAAGGAGCAACGCGGGCCAGAATAGAACGACGAATCGCTAAAGTCGCTCCAGTTACTACGTAGCCTCCGAACAGAATGTCATACGCTTTTCCGCTGGACCAGCGTTGCTGAGCGTCGGCATCGAATTCGATCTCATCCCAGATGGTTTTACCGACGGGCTGGGAGTCATCATCAATGATCTGGGCATTCGTAAATACAGCGTCCATTTCCGGATGCTGCTGCAGATACGCTACTTGCCGGGCTACTTTGGTTTCGTGCCAGAGGTCATCCTGATCACAGCAAAAAATAACGTCACCCGTGCATAAATTCAGGCATTTTTCGAAATTTTTCGTTGAACCTAAATTGCTGGGATTGACGTGAATGTGCACCGGAAAAGAAACGGTAGCAGCAAAGGTTTCCAGTAACTGAATAGTAGTATCCTGCGACCGATCATCGCACACGACTAGTTCATGAATGGGAAGTGTCTGACGCCGGATACTTTCCAATTGTTCGGGTAAATACCGGGAACCATTGTAAGTACACATCGCCACTGAAACTTTCATACAGACAAATAAGGGCCTTTATAGGAATTCAGTATGAATACATACATCCTTCCCATGGGTTGAACTCAAAGAAAAAGTAGTCAAAGTTAGCCGTTTCTTGGGGAACTACGAAGGAGTACTCCAGGAACTTACTGCGGCTGCGATTGCCGGAACAGGAAATCGGGTTGGTAGGTATTGATGGTTTTGATCCATTTCTGTACCCAAGCCGCCCAGTGTTGCCGTTTTAAACTGACGGGTTCAAATGGATCTGGCAGGCCAAACGCCGGTTGCCGGGACTGCGTTTGATTATATACGGGTTGCTTCGTCACGAGGGTTTTATAGCGCTTACTTGCTTCCTTGAAATAAGCAGGCATGGGCCGGTTGGTCAGATAAGACGCATACTGACCGCTTTGGTAGGAAAGTCCCCCGTGGTGTAAGGTAACCGGTTCAGCAATCGTACGCTCAAACGCATTACCGGCGTGAATACCGTAAGCCGCATTTCGTAAGGGAAGTACGCCTTCAAACAAGGCCGGAGCCATGTCTAGCCAGAGTTGGTCGGAACCCTGACCTTCGCACAAATGATAACCGCCCCGGGTTTCCAGGTTCTGGCACCACCACGCCAAAAACGAATTCGTTCTGGCATCCGGACGAATGGCCCAGATGCCGGAAAAATACGTTCCGTAGTTCAGAAAATATTTACTATCCGGGAATTGCGTATCCGGATGGGGCTGGAGCCACTGCGAAAACAGTACAGCCGGTCGCTGCTTCAGGGCTTCCACTACTGCGGTCAGCGGGCGGAGTACCTGCGTTTCGGGTTCCAGAAAAATCAGGGCAACCTGGTTTAAGAGATGTCGTCCCAGCCAGACCCGACTGATATGCAAAAATTCGGTTTTAGTATAGCGTTCAGCCAGCGGTAATAAACCAGGAATATCCTCGACCTTAATCAGTCGCACATTAGCCGGAACCGCTACGTTGAAGGACTCATCCATCCATCCCACCCATAGTAGAGAATCAGGATGATGCTCGGCCAGTTGATCGGCTAGGAGGAAAACCTGAGCTAGCTGCTGACTCCAGCACGCGGTAAAAAAATGAACAGACATACGTTTAGACAATCCGTTTGGTAAAGAGTTCCGTCATGCGGCGACCCGCCAGGTATTCCTGAATGGGCTGCCAAACTTCCTCAAAGGAGAGGGATGATGCCGGACCTTTCCGCTTCCAGATCACTCGGGCGTTAGTACCTTCTCCGTAACCTCCCGTGTATAAATTGAAATCTTCAAAATGGCCTAATTGACCAATGAGCAGAAAGCCGTACGTTCCTACGGCATTCGCCAGGTGAGCCGGTCCACTATCAACGCCCACAAAAAAACTCGCCCGACGAATCACTTCGGCCGTTTCCAGGATACTCAGCTGGCCGCATAAATCGCGGAATTCGGGCGAGGAGCTCTGGATTTGTCCTTTCAGCCCTACTTCCACAACGGGACCAAAATCCTCCAGCACGCGAGCCGTTAACTGATTCCAGTGTTGGGGTTGCCAGTCTTTGACGGGCTGATTGGAGAACGTATGGAAAACAGCGAAACGAGCCGGAAGTTTGAGCGAATCAATTTTCGTCCGTACCGTATCGGGAATGTACAGGCGAGGAGCTTCCGTACGGTCGGGAAGTGGCAATCCGCCCGCCGCTGCAAATACTTCAGCCAGCCGGCCAAAATGCAGGTAATTGTGAATGGTCAGATCTTGCTGATCGGCGTGGGTATTGACCAGTCGTCTGTTGAGCGGAAAATATACCCGGTTTGATAAATGAAGATTGTACAGTTGATCAAAGGGGTTTTTCTCCAGCAACAGGCAGGAAAATAGCACGTTAGGTTCTTCAATGCGTTGCGTAATGGCGGGATTATATTCAACCAGCTCCCGGAAAGATTTCTTGACAATCCAGAAAATCTGAGCATCCGGATGCCGCTCCCGAATGGTACGTGCCAGTGGTTCGCAGGCCACAATGTCACCCAGGTGCTCGGCCATGAGTACACCAATGGTGGGTTTACCACTGGTGATTTTTACCCACTTAACCCAAACGTAAGCTTTCCAGAATTGAACATACGTCCGCAGGATTTCGGAGTATTTTCGGTATCGATGTTGCCAGAGGGCAATGAATTTTTCCATACAAGCGAATCGCGTAGCCGCAGTACTTAGGCCTGCGGATTTAACCAGTGAGCGACTTTTTCAAAGGGCATTCGCAGGGCTTTCCGAACCCGTAGTAATCGAATGAGTTTCTTGGGACGCACGTATACGCAGGGAAAAAGCCGGTAGTACGCGTTGAAATTCGCATTCATGCGTTCCGCGTAGTAATCGAACAAAGGCCGTACGTCGGGTCGATCTTCGAAAGTAAACCGGTTCTGGTACCGCGAAATAGAATCGGGTGAAGTGGGCGAATAGCCAGAAAAATGAAAAAACTGTAAGGGCCAGTTATCGTTAATGAGCCATTGTCCATCGCGATACGTGAACTGCCTTTCGTGGAGATTCCAGTACGCTACGTTATGACCGGGATGCCGACTAATGTACACGCCATCGAAATAGTGGGGTACATAATTAATCCACTTCTGATCGGTAAACAGCCCATTACAAATGTCATTATACGCCTGATACGCCAGCTTTTCAGCCCACCAGTTGATAAATTGCTGCGTCTGATCGGTTTTCCGCAGAGCAATAAAACCCAGGTTGAACGTACCCGTGTTGAGTAAATCACACTCATTGGGCATACACGTATCTGGAAACGGACTAAGCGTATGCGGCGTTAGTACAAACTGATGCTCCTGCAAGCGGTCGAGTAAGTACGTTAAGCGGGTAAAAACAATAATATCCGGATCAAAATAAATAAAATTCTGATAGTCAGGATACTGTTTATAGAAATGCTGAAAGAACAGGGGCTTCACCGCCGTATTCAGCTCCGTAATATCGTAATTCTTCTCCATCCACTCCCGGTTTGGAATGTGGATGCGATGGAGCTCCAGTAATTCAAAGGAAGGTATTTTGTCCGATTCGAAAGCTACCCCTTCGAGTCGGTCTACCAAACCAATGACGTAATGAATGTCAGGATTGGTAACCGCCAGCGATTCGCCCAGTGTACGAGCCTGGGCCAGATAGTTGATCGAACAAATAGTAAAAGCAAGCGTTTTCAAGGGGTTGAAGCGTTAAGGGGCTCTTCCGCTTTGAGCGATGTAAATCTAATTTTTATTAAAACGGCCAACCAGGCACTCGTGTTTCTAAGCGGCGGATTTCACCCGAACGTCTCAGGGATACGTTGCCCGCGTGGGTTTCGATCCACGGGTTTCAGCCAGACTCGTTTCCAGCAGTTGCACAAACACTTGCATGGCATGGTCGTCCTGATGGCGGGCGAATACTTTTTCCCGAGCCTTGTTCCCCATGGCTTCCCGTAAGGCAGGGTCGCCTAGTAATTGGGTAATTTGCTGACTCATCATCTGCGTATCCAGGTAGTCGGCTACAAAGCCCGCATCGCTTTCCACGAAATCCGGAGCTCCACCCGACTGAGCAAAGCAAACGATGGGTTTGGCCAACAGGGCGGCTTCCAGCACCACCAGCGGATACGGTTCTTCCCGGGACGTCAGCACGAATACATCAAAGGTAGCCATGAAGTCAAACGGCCGGTCGGAGTGCGGAATCAGGTGGACGCGGTCGCTGAGTCCCAGCCGACGCAGATCTTCCGTAATCATGTGATACTCGACCTGATGCTCATGGCCGCCTACCCACACAAAATGCGTATTGGGTGTCGATTGCCGGGCGAGTTGCACGAAAACATCAATTCCCTTACGCCAGTCAAAGGTACCTACAGCTCCTACCAGCAGAGCCTGTTCCGGTAAATCCAGCAGTTGCCGGATTTGCTGGGTAGCTTCTGCGGAAGGCTGCAAATCCCAGGCTCCATCGGGCAGGAGCGAGGGTAGTACCGCAATGGACTCGGGTGAAATACCGAAACGTTCGATATACACCAGACGTTGAGCCTGCGAACAAGCCCAGTATTGACTAGTATGCCGAAGGGTCTGATTAAAACTCGAAGGGTCCGTATACATCGAAATACCCATGGGCATTTCGTGGGCATAAGTCACGATGGGGCAGGATACCAGGGGACGTAGCAGATTGAGTAGGTCGCCATTGGTAATGGTATTCGAGACAATCAGGTCGAAACCTTCATTCTGAATCTCCTGAAGCACCTGATCGTGAAAGGTTTTACGGTTCAATAAACGCGAAACCTTACTCCGCTGCTGGGTATCGCGGTGATACCAGTGGTAGACGGGAGCTACTCTTTCAAAATCCCGGATGAGCGTACCGCCGTGTTTGAGTAAAACTTTAAACTGATACTCAGGAAGTTGTTTAAGCTTCTTCAGAAAACGAAGCAACAAAATCTGTGCACCTGCCCGGTTGGCGTCGTGACTGATGAACAGAATTTTCTTCATAAGGGGATTAAGGGTTTATTGCTCAAACAAGGGGGCAAAAATACGACTCTTTCTCAGAAAGAAAGCCTTTTTCGTCGATCAAAGCTGTCGCATGATGGTTTCCCAGCGGGAAATAATCACGGAAACATCAAATTGTTGGGCTCGATTTTTCGCTTTTTCAGCGTTGAAAATCAACTCTTTATTCATTACTTTCTGTAGGACAGTAACTACATCCCGTACATTCCAGGAATCGACAACTTCGCCCATTTCTTCCTGTACAAACTCAGCCACACCCCCTGAATTAAACGCGACGATGGGTTTTGCCAGAGCTGCCGCTTCAATCATCACCAGAGGGAAGGGATCTTCCCGGGAAGTCAGCAGAAAGCCGTCGGCGAGGGATAGATAGTGATAATAATCTTCCCGTTGCACGCCCAATACATCAACTCGGACGCCCGAATTATGTTTTAATTTTTCCTGTGTATACGTTACGAATCCGTCGTCAATGACCTGTCCCAACCAAATGATACGAGCGGGAGAGCCTTTTAACTGTTCCGCGAAATCGGGTAGGAGATCAAATCCCTTGCGGTACGTGCTTTGTCCGGACATCACCCAGACGAACTCGTGGGGCTGAATATTCAACGATTGCCGAAGTTTCTGTACGCGGTCCGGCTGAATCTTAATGCGAGAATGATCGATGAGGGAATGGCAGAGTTCGATTCGTTGTCCACCGGCCTCGCGAATACGTTGGCAAACGATTTCCGAACAGCCAATGATGCGATCGCTTTCGGTAATTAATCGCCGGAATGCCTCTCCCTTCAACGCCATGTATTCAAGGGGGAGTTCGTGAAAATGCGTCACCACCCGCACGCCCAGTTCCTGAGCCAGCGGTAATAAGAAGGCCGGTACCAGAGTGTTCAAATACCAGATATCGGCTTTAAACTGTTTCTGTACGTTTCGCAGGTACCGGAAAATCGGGTTTTCGCCGAACTTGTTTTGTAATTTCTGAACGACTGAAAAGTGGTGCGGAGCCGTAAACGTAGGAACATCCGGGGGTAGGTCATTCAGTAATTCACCGGGCTGCAGCGTACACAAGCCCAACTGAAAAAGATCCCGATTGAATCGATTCAGCAAATACCCCATCATCATTTCTGAGCCGGTTCGACCTGCGTAGGGGGTGATAATCAGTATCTTACGAGTGGACATAAAGGGACAGACTCAGGCAATGTTTTCTTCCGGTTTTATCTTGTAAAAACCCGGACGGTTGAATACCGTCGGCCAAAAATACCGCAATAACATCTGAAATCGCCGGGCAAAGCGACGTTGATTTTCCATTTCACTGCCGATGGGTCGCCGATTCTTCAGATTCACAAAGGCTTTCCAGCCCGTAAAAATCGGAATCAACAAGGCATAATTCAGCATGACGACCAGGTACGCCCCCACGCCGTATTGCTTACGTAACCAGAGCAGATTTGAGACCTGCATCTGTACGTTGAACCGATTGACGTAAGAAACATCCGTCCGGCGGAAGGGGGAGTCACTGGTGAGATGCAGGAAACCTAAATCCTTGTAGTACAACAGCTTCCCAACTTTACCGAGCCGGTACGACCATTCCACATCTTCACCGTACATAAAGAAACTCTCATCCAGAGCACCGACTTTTTGTACGGCTTCCCGGCGTACCACCATAAAGGCCCCTACGAGCCAGTCGTGCTGACGGGGATCGGTATATACCGTAGCGGGCAACATACGCTCCACCCAGGCCTGTAGGCGGATAGGAACGATGTAAAAAATGCGGCGAAACTCGGCAAAACTCTCAAAATAGGGTTGAGGACTGCCATTCCCGTACAGTTGCATGGGAGCTGACGCAGCAACGTCCGGTTCAGCATCCATGCGTTCCACGCACACATCAATGGCGTCCATGTTTTGCAACGTATCGGCATTCAGCAGCAGATAGTACCGACCCTGAGCCGCCTGAATGGCCCGGTTGTTGGCCCGAGCAAAGCCCGCATTGTAACCCATATCGATCCACTGAATATCGGGGTGTTGCTCGAGTACCTGAGCTTTACTCTGATCCTGTGAATCGTTATCCACCACAATCACTTCGTAACTGACCCGTTTGGTCCAGTCTTTAACGGATTGAATGGCGGCAATCGTCAGATCCGCACACTTATAATTAATAATCAGAATGGAAACATCAACCATACAAAAGGGCCGCTTCAAATCCGGCGTTTGATACACGATCACTCCAGTACGTACGCTTTCAACAGCTCATCCACTTGTTCTTTGGTATTGAACATGAGCACATCTACGATACTCAACCAGGGTACAAAGTCTCCGCCCAACTGGGGATATTCTACCTTTTCGGAACGAATAAAATTTAACCGGATCTGGTGTTCGGCAAACCGCTCATGGCTGTACAGCTCTTTCCCGCCAATAGGATTGATGTAATGATCCGCTTTTTCCTGCAAGCAGATGTCAAGAATGCGTTCCTGAGCCTTCAAGTCCTGGTTTTCGTAAATCGTCGAACTGGGTACCAGCTTCGTCGTAATGCCCAGATACGCATTGATTTGTACCAGACTATTCAAGATATAGGTACTAATGTTTTCCTCCGGGAATTGTAAAATTTCCTCCAATAATGGATATACCGCCGCGTATTGCGGGGCTTTCCGGTACGTTTGCTGAATGGTCTTCAGCAATTTATCCCGCCATTTCTGCTGTGTATCGATTGAAATTTCACGAATCAGTTTGTTCTGACTGGCGTCTTTCAGCGGAATCGTAAACAGTTGGGCTTTGCCGTTATTAAGCAGGTTATTCCGATTGATCCAGCCCCGGTTAATGAAGGCGACATCATCGTAGAGTACAAACGTATCCACCGCTTTCATCAGCTGAAAATAGCCAATGTACGGAAACAGATAGGGTTGCATGATGGCTAAAGTCATATCGGCTGGGTTCAATGTAAAAGAAGGTTGACTAGAAAGCTCTTTATGAAGAGGAGAGCGTATGAAGGTTACTTAAGCCGGAAAGAGCAGAGCGTTGAACGTCTGCTCTTTCCGGGCTGCTTATTTCAATCTCCGGAGCCAGTAATCTTCCGCCGGAACGATCATTTTTGCTCGGGTAGCGGCTGTTGTATCCGTTCCGAGCCGAATGTCGCCGGGTTGGGGTTTGATCACGCTGGCTGCAAAGAACAGGTATTCCGCTTCTTTGGGAATGGGCTGCAATCCGCGTTCAAAAGGATTGATGGGAATGAGCTTCCGCGTCAGGTCCTTACCGAACAGGGGGTATTCGTAATCGTCGTTGATGTCCGCCAAAGCAACGGTCGCATGTTCAGGCACGATTCGATCAAAATTCTTGTATGCTGGCGTAATATCCTCGCGGGCATAAGACATACGTTCGATCCGACCTTCGTCAAACGCCGAAGGATGGCCGTTGTGAGCTACCGGCAGGCAACGTTCGTTCCACAATACGGCAAAAAATGCGGAAGCACAGGCGAGAGCAACAATGAATAAAATATAACTTTTCAAAGTCAGTTCCCGCGAACCTAGTAAGGAATGCCGTTTCGTAAACAGGACCGTCAGGAAAGGAATTACGTAAATGCTTGTACTAATGAAGTACCGGCCTTTGAACGGATCGTAGGGAGCCGAATACGACAAAGCAGCCGCGTGCAGCAAAGCCGCTCCGGCCAGGAAAAGCAGGGGTTTGGAGCGAATGACCCCAAACAGCACCAGAAATACTAGCGGCCACAACAAAGCAAAACCCATGATGCCCCAGTAGGGTAGGCCATTCATGAAAATGTAATCCCGATTGTAGCTGAACGGTCGGATCGTAAAATCCGTCTCTTCCCGAAGGCGGGCGTGTACTTTTCCTTCCAGCCATACAAACGGAGCTTTAAACCATTGATTAGGCCCTTCAATCACGCCGGGCAGGTTGGTAAGACCGTCCAGGTTCATGAAATCAAAACCGTAACGCAGGAAATTCCGGGTACCTTGTTCGTAAAGATTTGGGCTAAAGATACCGCCGGCTCGTTCCACCGATTGGTGACGCGTAGCCGTAGGGGGCCCAATGGGGTGGTTGTACCGCTGAAGGTTAGACAGATAACCCGTAGGTAACGTAAACAGCAGCACGCCGATAACCGCTGAGGTAAAGAAGTGCTTCAGCTGACCCAGGGAATATTTGACATTGGGGACTCCGAACACAAAGACGTACAACGCCACCATGAATAACGAGGGGAATTGTAGAACTAGTGTGATCTTATGACCCAGACCAATACCAAAAATGAGTCCGGCCAGGTACAAATACCGGCGACGGTGCGTTTGGTGGTAGGCAAACAGGAAATACACCAGACAACTAACGTAACCCATCAGCACGATGTCTGTATCGGTCGTTGTAGACTGGAGGAGTACGTTCGGTAGCAAACCCATCGCCAGAGCACTGAATACGCTGGCTGTGGTATTTCGGCTAATGGATTGAGCAATGCCGTAAGCCGCCAATACGGAAATCCAGTAGCTGAGGTAATTGATAAGCTTGAAAGCATTCTCAATTTTACCCGTGATGAGGTAGCTGTAAATCTGAATACCGCAAACGCTACGGGGATAGGTGTCAATATTCCAGTTGGTACCGTAGAACGGAGCCATCGTACCGCGTTGAATGAAGTACATGACCCGTACCAAATGACCCGTCATACTATCCCATTCATTCGGAACGGTGAACAGCACCAAGAGTAAACTGATAAAGGACACCGTTGCCAGAGTTACGATCATCAGACCAAAGACCACTTTCAGGTAAAGAGACAGCTCTTTATACCAGGTCCAGGTCTTTTGAAGCGTACTGCCCAGAAGACTGATCACAGAGAAATCCTCGTACTCCCGAATGAATACTTTCGAGAATAAGAGGTAAAAAATGAAAGGCGGAATGAATACAAAGCCCGCCCAGAAGCGTACATCCGCCGTTTTATGCAAAAACGATAAGACAAATCCGGAGACAATGATACTACCGGCAAAGACCGTAAATGCCGTGATGATTACATCTACTAAAGACTTTCGTGAGACCTGAGCAGCTACCCGGAAGCAGAAGCCCACGAACATCAGAAAGAGTAGGCGGTACAACCAATCCCACATGTTTGGTACTATTACAGGTTTTCGTTGATGATCGAAATAATTCGTTCGACGTCGTGATCCGGCAGATCCGGATACAGCGGCAGACTTAGGGCACGTACGGCCATGTACTCCGAAACCGGACATGACTGATGAGCGTGCAAAAAGCTCAACGTGTTTAAGGAAGGATAAAAATACCGACGAACGAAAATGTTCTGAGCGGCTAAGGCATCGCGTACCTTCAGCAAATCAGCTTCCGTTTCAAAGAAAACGGGGTAGTACGCATGATTCCACTCCACGTCTGCGGGTATAGTAGGTTTCGTGAGCTTTTCCCAGTTTAGGTGCTGATCGTAGCTCTCCGTAACCCGGCGGCGGCCTGCAATAATCTCATCCACTTTGGGCAGATTACACAAACCCATGGCCGCATGAAACTCCGAGTTCTTGGCGTTGATCCCAATGTCGAAATAGTCATCCCCTACGTGACCAAAGCTACGGTAGAGTTTTAACTGCTCGGAGAGTTCAGCATTAGGCGTCGTGATCATGCCACCCTCCACCGTATGGAACACTTTCGTGGCGTGAAAACTACAGGTCGAAACGTCGCCGTAACTGAGTAAGGATTTACCCTTGTACTGGACGCCGAAGGTATGAGCGGCATCGTAAATGACGTATAAGCCATGCTGCTTGGCAATGGCTTCGATTCGTTCAATCTGACAGGGAATCCCATACACGTGCGTAGCCAGAATGGCCTGCGTTTTCGGCGTAATCAGAGCCTCAATGCAGTCCGGATCAATACAGAGATCTTCTTTCCGGATGTCCGCGAAAATGGGTGTGGCATTTTCCCAGGCAATGGCGTGGGAGGTCGCACAGTAAGAAAAAGGCGTTGTGATTACTTCGCCCGTAATCCGGAGAGCCTTCAAAGCCATTTGCAGCACAATGGTACCATTGGAGCTGAAATGCAGGTGCTCAAGACCGAGGTATTGTCGCAATTTTTGTTCTAATTCCAGAACGAGCGGTCCCTGGTTGGTCAAATGATGGCGTTCCCAGATGCCGTTTAAGTACGCGATATATTCTTCTTGAGGAGGAAGGTAAGACTTGGTTACAAAAATTTTTTCGCTCATACGTTAACCTCCTCTGCCTGTTCGATAGTGAAGGGGAAATAAGGACGAACGGAACCCGGCCATTTGCCGTACCAAGCCACTTCGCCGCGATAATCGTCAATTTCAAATAAAATGGATTCCTGTAGGTGATACAGTACCGTCGCCGCATCTTTTACAATCATCATCGTAATGGTATAGGTGCCATCATTGAGGAAGTTGCCGGGCAGTTCTACTTCGCCCGTAATCACGCCGGGGTTTGCATCCAGTTGGGGAGAGGCCAGGTTAAAGATGGTTTCTCCCGTCATGGAATTGAAGTGCATACTCAGGTTAAGCTTGGCATTCTTGACGAAGTTCCAGAACTCAAACCGAACCCGGATGGGCGTACGTACGTCAATGCGGGTTTGACTGCCGCTAAACGTAGGCATCAGTTCAATCTTTTTGATCCGTACCTGATCATTACCGGGAGCTGATTCGGGGGTAGTCCATTCCCGTACCAGACTGGTCTGGTTAATCTTGGCCATGTAATCGGTAATGATCTGCCCCGTTTCACCGACGGCGACCATTTGGCCACGGTTCATGAATACAGCTTTGTTGCACAGACTTTGTACAGCCGTGAGGTTATGACTGACGAACAAAATTGTCCGACCGCTGTCTGACACATCTTTCATTTTGCCGAGACACTTCCGCTGGAATTCAGCGTCACCTACGGCGAGTACTTCATCGATGATCAGAATTTCGGGTTCAAGGTGAGCCGCAATTGCAAAGCCTAAGCGTACAAACATCCCCGAAGAATAACGTTTTACGGGGGTATCCAGAAATTTCTCGATCCCGGCGAAGGCCACGATTTCGTCAAAATGTTGCTTGATCTCGGACTGTTTCATCCCGAGAATAGCACCGTTGAGAAAGATGTTCTCGCGACCCGTAAGCTCTTGGTGAAAGCCAGTACCTACTTCCAGCAAACTGGCGATACGACCCCGTACCGTTACCCGGCCTTCGGTCGGCTCAGTGATCCGGCTGAGTACTTTTAAAAGCGTAGACTTTCCGGCTCCGTTGTGTCCAACGATTCCGATTCGGTCGCCCTGAGCTACGTCGAAGGTTACATTTTTAAGAGCCCAAAATTCTTCTTTGACGGAAGTCTCCTGTGGCTTGGAACCGAACAGCGATTGAAAGCTATTGAGTACGGTTTCTTTTAACCCCGATGGACCACCGTATTTTTTCTGGTGATCGATGAAGTAGCGTTTACCTATATTTTCAACCTGGATGGCATTCATAACAGGGAAGGTTAACGGAGGGAGCCAGTCAACCTATTGGTGAAAAAAAGCTTTGAAGATTAAATATAGTCAACAAAACCGTTTTCGCGTTTACGGAAAAAAGCAACAGAACTGAAGACAACTACTAGAATAATGATCACACTGGGGATAAAACTTTCCCAGTTGAACGGAGCTGTACCGCCCAAAAGTGTCCAGCGAAAACCATCAATAATTCCTACGATGGGATTCATATTATAAAGCGGGTACCACCACTGATCAGCGTATTGCCGAATATTCATGGACGAGTACGCCACGGGACACGCATAGAATCCAAACTGGATAATGAAAGGAGTAAGCTGGGTAAAGTCACGGTACTTCACGTTCATAACCGCCAGAAATAGTCCGAAACCAAACGAAGCCAGGTACGCCATCCCTAAAAACAGAGGTAAGAATACCAGCTGCCAGGAGGGCGTAAAATCCTGCTTGAAGTAGTACCAAATGTACATCGGAATAATTAAGGCAAAGCCAACTAGAAAATCAACGAAGCCGACCATAACTGAACTAGTCGGTAGGATCAATCGGGGGAAGTAGACTTTCGAAACCAGGTTGGAATTACTTAATATACTGTGGCTTACCTGCGAAAGCGAGTTAGCAAAGAAGTTCCAGATGAGTACACCCGCGAAAATAGCCAGCTTAGGCGGTACACCCGGTTCAAATTGTAACCCCGCTACCTTACCAAACGCAAAAAAGAGGACAGCCGTAGTGAGTACGGGGCGAACGACGCTCCAGAGAATACCCAGAACCGTTTGTTTATACCGAACGGTAATGTCCCGTTTGGCAAGAATCCAGAATAATTCGGTAGACTTCCAAAATTCAGACCAGTAGTTCTTCTGCGACCTGCCGTGTTCTATAATCGTTTCCTGGGTCATGAATTCTGTAATTTTTTCATCATGTTTTGATAGGAATTAATCAGGAACATGGCCGCCAATGACAGCACAATGCCTAGAGCAATCCCAATTTTAATGGCTTTTCCTTTGGGATAGGGAGTAACTGGCAAAGGAAAAGTCGGCTCATCAATAATCATTACTAAGGGGCTTTCCCGAATAAGCGAGGTACGCAAGGCATCGATGTTCCGGATCGACTCCATGTAAAGTCCTTGCAGATAAGTCGTGTTCTGCGTGAGCCGCTGTTCGTTCACCCGACCCGAAGGCATAATCATGTATTGACTATAATCTTGAGATGAGGCTAATCTACGTTCAGCTCCGGTTAGTTTCGTCAGTACCGAATCGCGACGGTGAACGTTTAGATCAAGCAATTCTAGCGTTTTCTGACTTTGCGTTTCTTTGTAGAAATCAGTCATTCGAGCCAGCCAGGTTTCCACCATCAGTTTTGACAACGTATCGGATTCGGTCTTGATGGACAACTCCATAAAACTAGACTTCCGGTCTACGTTATCTATTTGCAAGTCCTGCGAAGCGTAATCACGGAACATATCCAGATAGGACATTTCTGCATTTGAATACTGCTTAATGGGCTTATCCGGGAAACGGAATTTCTTACCCAGGTATTCTTCGTTTTTCGTTCGACGCAGAGCTCCTGAACGGTCTTTGTAAAAGTTAGCGAGCAGATCCGTTTTGTTACCAATCGTGACCTTCGTCAACATAACGCGGTTACCAATTTTCTTGGAGCGAAACAGGGAAATGAAGTTTGGCCCCGAGAACATATTCGCACTTGAACTACCCGCTGACATCCCCAAAGCACTAGCGAAATTAGAAAGCTCCGAATTACCTGAGCCACTTTCCAGGTTAAAGATCAGGGAGGCTTCATACTGATCAGGTACTTCATTCACCTGGTCATAAATCCAACCACCTAAGCCGCCGAGTAGTACACACACCAGTAATAACCACCAATACTTGAGGATTGTTTTGAATACGGTAGAGACCGTATTCATTAGTTTCCGGGGGTCAAATGAGGGAGCTGGCTCAACAACGGCCACCTCCCCATTGGGCGTAAGTACGGGTTTATGAGATTCTTCTGTTACCATAATTATTATGAAAGGCTGGAGTTACGATTATAACGTTCGGAGAATAGCGTAGATACCCAAGAGGCCGGAAAGCGAACCACCGATGGTACCAATCACACCCATCACCTGTGCGGCTGTAATGTCGGCCTGCGTACGTACGGGTACGATGATGCGAGAACCAGGCCGTACTTCCGGATACGAATTGAAGAACAGGAATCGCTTCGTCTTCTTGGCATAGCCATTTGCGTAGATTACGTACGTACGTTTCTTCACGCTACGAGAAGTAAAACCACCGGCCCGTGAGATGTACTCGCCAACGCCCACATTTTTTGTGTAACGGGTTGTCGTAGGCAACTGTACTTCACCTTCAATTTTAATCGTTGGGTTAAACTTCGGAACCGTCAACAGATCTCCATCCTGAAGAATCAAGTCAATATCCGTATGTGGTTTTTCCAGAATTTTCTTCAAATCGATACCGATGGCTTCTTCTTTATTTTCGGCTACTACATCGGCTTGAAGAGCGGATTTCCGACCATCGTTACTGATCGTATTCAAAGTTTTCTGCTGCTGATCAATTTCTGCTTTCGTAAGCTTGGTTCTGCGAATCAGTGAAGCTCCTTCTACGTAAGCGTAGGCCGTAAGTCCACCAGCCCGCTTGATCAAATCCGAAATACGTTCGTCGCGATCCACCAGACCGTAATCACCAGGTGTACGTACCTGACCTTCGACTTTTGCCGCTTGGTTATTTTCGAAGTTGGGAGAAGCCCGTACGTATACGACGTCATAGGGTTTCAACTGGAACTTGGAAGCTTCATCTGTCAAACGCAGGTCACGGCTAATGGACAGGGTAAACGTTTCTGCCAGCGTTGAATTAATGAGTTTGGGATCGTCGGAATCCAGACGTTTGGGGCGAATCACTTCAATGTGATTGGGAGAGGCCGCCGCCCGTAGATTTCCCGCCGTAATGATAAGATCTTCAACGGTCATTCCTTCAAACCAAGGATAGTAGCCATTGGTCTCCGCCGAGTCACCTTTAGGGGTGTTAACTTCACCTAAAATTCGTACCGTCATACCTTCCCGCAACTGGGTTACGCTGGCGACTTCCAGGCGATCCAGAGGTTTAAGTACGATGTTGGTATCTTTTCCGTTGAGAATGCGGGTTAGGTTTACGGGGATCAGTTCTTCCGTCAAATCATCTTTCTGACGGTGGATGGCCGCACGACCCAAAAAAGCATCACGTTTAGGTCCTTCAGCCCGGCGAATCAGGTCTTTTACCGTCGGGTTACGGTCCAGCGGATACGATCCGGGCATATACACGGCTCCACTGACCACCACCATATTTTCTTCGCGTTCGGGTACACGATTGATGCCTACACGGTCACCATTCATTACTTCGAACGTATTCATTTCTTCTTCGCGTACATCAATAAACTTACGGCCATTGGGTGTAATGCGTTGAATCGTAATCGTAGGGCGGTACGCGTCTTCTACGAGACCCCCAGCATATGCAACTAAATCACCGAGTTTTTCGCCGGGTAATAATTCGAAATAACCCGTCTTCTTTACCCCAGACGTCAGTTCTACCCGTGACCGGTAGGGGGGGATTTGAATGACATCATCATCTTTCAGACTGATGTCGCTCATCCGTAAACCTTTCGTCAGGTATTTATACAAATCGATGGTCCGGAATACGGTATCCTGACCGGAACGGTTGCGGCGAATCAGGTTAATGGTACGGAACGATCCCGAAGCGGTTGGGCCGCCTGAGAAATACAGGGCGTTCATGACTGTTGCTAGGGAAGGAAGATTGTACGTACCCGGATTGACTACTTCTCCAATGAAGTTAATCCGAATACTTCGGATGTTACCAATGCGGATACTCATGTCCATACCGCGGCCAATGGGATAGATTCGGGCGAGTTTCGCACGAATCCGCTCTGTAGCGGCTTCAATGGTCAGACCATTGACGAAGATGGGGCCTACCTGTTCGAGTTGTAAGATCCCTTCAGGGGTAATAGTCTTCTGAATATTGATGTCCCGGTACAGATCCCCATACACGTTAATAATCAACTGGTCGCCAGCCCCTAAGATGTAACCTTTTGGGGTAGGAATATTAGTAATTGGAGCGATATCCAGGCTTTTATTTGAGAAGATATCGGCACCAAAAATCTTAATTTTTTGTTCTTTCGTACCGGGCTCTTCTGTATTAGCTCGTAATAAACGCACAGAATCTTCACGGGCTTTCGCTCGCTGATCCTGAATGTACTGCCGTTGCTGGGCATTGTCTACCTGATTGGTATTCCCTGGATTAACCAGAGTAGGCTGTTGCTGCTGAATCGGAAAGTTAGCAGGTAAGCTGGACGAAGGGTAAGGTAATTGGGGGATCTGAGCCCACACCAGCTGAGTGAACAGCAAAAAGCCAGAAATAAGTGTTAGTTTCAGAGTTGATGCAGATTGAAGGAGTGGGACAAAAAGAAAAGTTCTAAAGACGCTAGGCCGAACAAAGGGCAACATTTCGATTCTCTTTTGGTTAAAATTGATTTTTTCCCGGAAGGGTTGGACTCGGAAATACACCTGATAGCTAACTAGTTTCCACTGAAGCGATGATCGAAAATCACTTCAAGCCCACAAAGTAAAGCACTAAATTCCTAAATTCAGCTACCATTCATAGAATTAACATTTGCCTAAAATACGATTTTTCCTATGATGGAAATTGAACAAATCTTATTTTTGATGAACGATTGAATGCTTGAAAAATTGACTCATGGCAGAACAAAAATTAACAGATTACACCGAAGATAGCATTCGTTCGCTGGACTGGAAAGAGCATATTCGTCTGCGGCCGGGGATGTATATTGGGAAACTGGGAGACGGCTCTTCGGCGGATGACGGGATTTACGTACTTGTAAAAGAAGTCATTGACAACTGTATTGACGAACACGTCATGGGATTCGGCAAAACCATTGAAGTGAAAATTGCCGAACACCGTGTGGAAGTACGTGACTACGGTCGGGGCATTCCGTTGGGGAAAGTCATCGACGTAGTTTCCAAAATTAATACGGGTGGAAAATACGACTCCGGAGCTTTCCAGAAATCAGTAGGATTGAACGGGGTTGGTACAAAAGCAGTCAACGCCCTTTCGGCCTTTTTCCGGGTTCAGTCAGTACGGGATGGTCAGGCTAAGTGGGCTGAATTTTCGAAGGGCGAACTTGTGCGTCAGTCCAAAGGTACCATTGAAACCAAGGAACGGAACGGAACACACGTGGTGTTTGAACCGGATAATACGGTATTTAAAAATTACCACTTCATTCCGCAGTATCTGGAAAACCAGATATGGAACTATGCGTACCTAAATGCTGGGCTTACGATTCAGTTTAACGGCCAAAAGTACATAGCCCAGCGGGGTCTGCTGGATTTGCTCGAACGTAAGACGGATCCCGATAGTATCCGTTATCCCATCATCCACCTGAAAGGAAATGATATTGAGATTGCCATGACGCACGGCAATCAGTATGGCGAGGAATACTACTCGTTCGTGAACGGTCAGAATACGACTATGGGGGGTACGCACCTGGCGGCTTTCAAAGAGGCCGTAGTCAAGACAGCCCGCGAATTTTTCAAGAAAGATTACGCACCCGAAGATATCCGGGCCAGTATCTCTGCGGCCGTCTCCCTGCGGGTACAGGAACCCGTATTCGAATCGCAGACGAAGACGAAACTAGGTTCGACGAATATGTCGCCAGATACTAGCTCGCCAACCGTACGCGGACATATCGTTGACTTTTTGAAAACGGAATTAGACAACTTCCTCCATAAAAATCCGGCGGTTGCTGAGGCGATGAAAAAACGCATCGAGCAGTCGGAACGGGAACGGAAGGAAATTGCCGGAATCAAAAAGCTGGCAAATGACCGGGCTAAAAAAGCCAGCGTTCATAACAAGAAACTACGCGACTGCCGCATTCACCTGCCGGATGCCAAAGCCGAAGATCGTCTGGAAACGACCCTGTTCATTACGGAGGGAGATTCAGCATCGGGTTCCATTACGAAGTCCCGAAATGTACAGACGCAGGCCGTATTCAGTCTTCGCGGAAAGCCGCTGAACTGCTTCGGACTGACCAAGAAGATTGTGTACGAAAACGAAGAGTTTAACCTGCTGCAACACGCGTTGGACATTGAAGCCGGTCTGGATACGCTTCGATTCAACCGAATCGTCATTGCTACCGATGCCGACGTGGATGGAATGCACATCCGTTTGTTGCTACTGACGTTCTTCCTGCAATTCTTCCCTGACATTGTACGGAATGGTCACCTGTACATTTTGGAAACGCCCCTGTTCCGGGTACGAAATCCGAAAAAGCACGAGGATACCATTTACTGTTACTCGGAAGAGGAGAAGCAGAAAGCGATAGCCCGGCTTTCTACGAATGGACGTAAAGTGGAGATCACCCGATTTAAAGGCCTGGGTGAAATTTCTCCCGATGAATTTGGAAAGTTCATTGGTGAAGACATGCGTTTGGAACCGGTGATCCTGGAAAAAGAATCGACGATTCCGAAGTTGTTAAGCTATTACATGGGCAAAAACACGCCCGACCGTCAGCGGTTTATCATTGACAACCTCATTATCGAAAAAGATGATGTTGAGGAAATATTGGAAGTAGCCTAACCGACGTTCAACGCCTGATGAGAACCTCCTCATCAGGCGTTTTTGTTTTTCCAAAACAAACCGCATTCGATTCCAGTTTAGTAGCCAGCATGAACGAGCTAAAATTCGCGGAGATTGGTACCAGGAACTGGCCGAAGCAGAGTCTTTATACTCAGCAGGTCATTAAAAAACTGATAATTATTTTTTAATGGGATGACTTTGTGGCACCCCTCCAACAATTGATCCCGTTTATCTTTGCGAAAACCAAATCCAATCTGTCATGGACAATGCATTAGCTACAGAACCCAAGCTTATGGACCTGGACACCTTTCGGTCAGAAATGGACACCAAGGGCTGGGTGATTTTTAATGAAGTACTGGAAGATGACTTCCGTGAAGAACTCATCAAGGCTCAGGATATAGCGACGGAAGAGTGCCGTCAGATTCAGATTAAAAATGGCGTTGTAAACCGCACGGCCGGAACCTCGCACCACTTGGTAGTTTTTGAAGGTGCGTTCATGAAGTTCCTCGAGCAGATGCCTCTGCACGAGTACATGACGGCCTATTTCGATAACGGTCCATACATCCTCAACTCGTTCGGGGGCGTTATGAACTTCAAGGCCGAAACCTCTTCCTACGTAGGAAATGTACACCGCGACATTCGTACCTGGAGCGGTGATTTGCATCTGATGCTGAATATGCTGGTGATGCTCGACGACTTTACGCCCGAAAACGGAGCGACCTGGTTCATGAGTGGTTCCCACAAATACGCCGAAAAGCCTTCGGACGAACAATTTTTCGCCGTAGCTGAACAGGCGGTAGCGAAAAAGGGTAGTATCGTTTTGTTCAACTCGAACGTATGGCACGCCGCTGGTACCAACCAGACCGATCAGATTCGTCGTGGTTTGACGCCGATGTTTACCAAGCCTTTCTTCAAACCTCAGTTTGACTACTCACGCTACTTCGGTTACGAGCGTACGGCTACTTTCTCACCGCTGGTGAAACAGTTGCTGGGCTATAACTCCCGCGTACCTGCCGACCTAGATGAGTGGTATCAAGTACCAGAAAAACGCTTATATATTCCGGGACAAGGTTAATTGCATTAAATTGCAGGCCAATTCAGAAGTGAATTATCCGTAAGCACCTTTTTTGAAAGGACCGACGGATCAACATACGGAAGTAAAATAAACCCAATCCCTTTCCAGCAACTGCTGGAAAGGGTTTCTCATTTAAACAATTCAACCAACGATTATGGATCAGACGCTGCAGGCTGAGTACGAAAACCTGAATAAAATCACTGCCGATTACGACGATTATGAATTTGACCGCCGGATGCGTCATTATATGATGCGTACCCTGGAACCATTCATGCGGGAAGGAAAGGCCTTGGAATTGGGTTGCATGTACGGCGAGTTTACCAGCATTCTTGCCAAGCGTTTCGATGATCTGACGGTAGTAGATGCCGCTGAGGAGTTTCTGGCAATTACCAAAGGTCGGGTAGGCGATAAAGTAAAGTTCATCAACGGACTTTTTGAAACGTTTGAATCGGACGAAAAGTACGATGCCATTTTCATCATGCACGTACTGGAACACCTGATTAATCCGGTTGAAATTATGGCTCGCGTACGTCAGTTCCTGACCCCAACGGGGCGTCTGTACCTGATTGTACCTAACGCCAACGCAGGCTCTCGTCAGATTGCCGTGAAAATGGGCTTTCTGACGCACAATGCCGCTCTGACGCCCGCTGACGTAAAGCACGGTCACCGCATTACGTATTCCCTCGATACCCTTGAAAAAGATGTACTGGAAGCGGGCTTAAGCGTCGTGCACCGGGGTGGTATTTTCTTCAAAGGTCTGGCAAACTTCCAATTGGATAAAGCCCTCGAAGCAGGTATCATCGACGATAAATATATGGAGGGCTGTTTCCAACTGGGTATGGTATATCCGGATCTGTGCAGCAGTGTGTACGTAGTGGCTGAAAATAAATAATGATTCAGTTCAGAGAAATCATCATCGAAGACGTTCCGTCCATCAATCGCTGGCGAAATGATCCGGAGGTAATGCAGTATCTAACAAACCAGTTTCGGTACATTGGCCTGGAGGCTGACCGGAACTGGTTTGCTTATTATCAGCAGCACCGTGATCAGGCCGTGCGATTGGCCATTGTGGACGACGCCATGCTGATAGGTACCGTTCAGTTAACCCAAATAGACCGAGTTAACCAGCAGGCGGAGTATAGCATTATGATTGGTGAAAAAAATCATCAGTCGAAAGGCATCGGACGCTTAGCTACGGAGGAGATCCTTCGTCATGGATTCAATGATTTGAATTTGCATCGGATCTATCTGACCGTACTTCCCGAGAATGATCGGGCCATTCGCTTGTACGAATCCTTCGGTTTTCAGCAGGAAGGTCTGTACCGCAAGGCCCTGTTCAAGAATGGTCAGTTTACGGATGTGATGGGTATGAGCCTTCTTCGCAATGAGTTTCAGAGTCGCTGATTCTGTTCACTCATGACTTTTTTTCTATGAAGCCCAAGCTTAGTGTTTATTGCATTACCTACAACCACGGCCCTTTTATTGCGGAGGCCCTGGATAGTTTTTTAGCTCAGAAAACCAACTTTGAGTTTGAAATCGTGGTGGGCGATGACGCCTCCAAAGACAATACACAGGAGGTATTAAAGGAATATCAGCAACGCTATCCGGATAAAATCCGGTTGTTACTGAATCAGACCAATCGCGGAGCGATCTACAATTTTATTGATACGTACGATGCCTGTCAGGGCGAATACCTGGCTCTGTGCGAAGGAGACGATTTCTGGATTAACCCGCTGAAGCTACAGAAACAGGTAGATTTTCTGGATCAGCACCCGGAGTTTTCGATGAGTTTCCACAACGCAGAAGTTCGTTACCAGGATGGGAGTGCCCCGGCGTACCTGCTCAACGACCATACGCAAAAGAAAGTGGTAACGGTCGATGATCTCATCGGAAACAAGGAGACCTGGTTTATGGCTACGGCCAGTATCGTATTGCGGAAAACGTTTCTACCTAAGCTGCCCGCCTGGATGGTG
Organism: Siphonobacter curvatus; assembly: GCF_002943425.1. NCBI lineage: Bacteria > Pseudomonadati > Bacteroidota > Cytophagia > Cytophagales > Cytophagaceae > Siphonobacter > Siphonobacter curvatus. Next base: position 2,602,958 of record NZ_PTRA01000001.1, on the reverse strand, counting down.
GAATCGAAGAGCGGAGATATTCCCTTGAATATTTTGATGACGCAACGCGGCCCGGCTGGTTACGTGGATGAAGTGATGTCTGTGTACCGCAAGCATAGCGGTGGACAAAGTAATACTGACCATCGCTGGGAAGCTCACTTTTTATTGAACCGAATCAATATGTACGAACATCTGGACCGCGAAACCGGTTACCAGTTTTCGGAACGGTTCAAGAAAACGATGGCCGAATTTTACTGGTTATTGCCCGATACCGTAGATTTCGAGACAAAGTTCTGGCCGCGGCTACGCTATACAATGCGAGCGGTTAAATACGACCCGGCAACGTATCGGAAACCCTGGACGAATTTGTTCAAGGAAAAAATCCTAACGAAACGGCAGCTTGAAATCTCCCGGAAGCTACGTGGCTTGAAGTAATACCGAATAAACCCTCATGTACTGTGACTTTAGAAGAATTACGGAATCAGATTGATGCCATCGACAATCAGTTGTTGGTTCTGATGAATGCCCGGATGAACGTTGTGCAGCAGGTTGGTGAACTCAAACGATCATCGCAAGCCCTGATTTATCGCCCCGAGCGGGAAAAGGCTATTGTAGACCGACTGGCCCATCAATCCGATGGCTTGCTGCGTTCGGACGCCATCGAAGCCATTTTCCAGGAAATTTTTGCCGTTGCTCGTAATATTGAATTACCCGAGCGAATTGCGTATCTGGGTCCCGAAGGAAGTTTTACCCACCAGGCCGCCGAATCCCGGTTCGGTGCCATGAGTGAGTATGACGCTCTACCCACAATTCGATCCGTATTCGAATCAGTAGAGACAGGGCGGGCGAAATTTGGCATTGTTCCCATTGAAAACAATCAGGAAGGCTTAGTCTTTGAAACCGTTGATAACCTCAACGAAAAAGACATCCGGATTGCGGCCGAAATCGTTAAGCCGATTCACTTTGCATTCGCTACGAAGGCCGAAAAGCTGAGTGAAATTCAGCGGATCTATTCCAAGGATATCGGGTTCCGGCAGTGTAAGCGATTCCTGGATGACTATTTCAGCGGGTATTCAGTAGAGATTATCCCGGTGGAATCAACATCCAAAGCTGCCAAAATGGCATCGGAAGATCCTTACGCCGCTGCGATCTGCTCGGATATTGCCGGAAAGATTTATGGCGTACCCGTTTTGTTTAATAACATCCAGGATTCTATCGTTAACCGTACCCGTTTTTTGATTCTGGCCAAAGAATTCGATACCATGCCTTCGGGAAATGATAAAACGACGGTAATTGTACAGTTTCCGAATTCAGATAAATCGGGTACGCTTTCCCGATTCCTGCGGGAGTTTGAGGTGTACGACATCAACCTAACGAAACTGGCGAGTCATCCCAGTCGGCAGGGGGACCGGTTTGGTTTCTGGTTCCTGATGGAATTTGAAGGACACGCGAAAGACGACAAGGTTCAAAAGATTTTTCGGCAGATCCAATCCGAAATCAAGTGGCTGGGTAGCTACGTAAAGCTGGTAGATTAGCAGACCCAAGCTAACAAAAAAGCAAATCGCCTGAACGTTCCTAACGTTCGGGCGATTTGCTTTGAAATCTGAGTGTAAAGACAGCGGTAAGGCGTCGTCTTTTAAACTTTACTTGGTATAGGAATGGCTGTGCAAAATCGCTAGCGAATCAACCTTATCTTGTCCGATTTGGGTGATAAGAGGTTCCAGACCTTCGTACTTTACCTGCCCCCGTAACCAAGATACGAATTCAAGCGTGAGCTTTTCCCCGTAAATCTCCTGATCAAAATCGAAGATATTCACCTCAATGGTTCGAATCGTTCCTTCTACGGTTGGGTTCGTACCGATGCTGAGCATGCCGCCGTACCAGTCGTTTCGCCAGCGTACGCGAACGGCGTATACACCATCCGCGGGTACTAGCTTATAGGACTCGGGTAATTCCAGGTTAGCCGTGGGATAACCCAGTTGCCGACCCAGCTGTCGCCCTTTGACAACCGTACCACTCAGCGTATAGGGACGACCCAGGAAGTTGGCTGCCGTACTTACGTCGCCCGAAAGTAAGGCCTGTCGAATGCGAGTTGAACTAACGGCCAGGTGCTCCACATCCTGGCTTGGAATTTCCTCGACCGTAAATCCGTATTCGTGAGCGTGAGCCTGTAAATAGTCGAAACCCCCTTCGCGATTCCGCCCAAAGCGGTGGTCGTACCCAATGACAAGACGTTTGGTACCGATGGTATCAATGAGGATGTTACGAATGAATTGGTCCGAGGTTAGTAGCGAAAAATCCCGATTAAAGGGAATCACGACTAAGTGATCGATACCCGACGCCGCCAGCGATTCAATCTTCTCTTCGAGCGTATTCAGCAATTTCAGATCGGCACTGTCTGCCGCAACGACCGTACGGGGATGGGGCCAAAACGTAAGGACCACCGATTCACCCTGCGACTGTCGGGCTGATTCAATCAACCGCTGTAATATTTTCTGATGGCCTAGATGCACGCCATCGAATGTCCCACTTGTCACTACGGCGTTCGAAAGTCTCCGAAAGTGCTCAATGCCATGATGTACTTGCATAGATTTTAAAGGGGTCTGATGCGGGGTTCGTACAGCGTGCTACCGGGGCGGTGCGTCTCCACGAACTGTTCGAGTGAGACCGCGTCCGCGACGTTGAAATCCCCGATGCGGGTACGACGCAGACTTTTTAAATACGCTCCAGACTGACAGAGTACGCCGAAATCCCGGACCAGACTACGGATATACGTGCCTTTGGAACAGACAATCCGAAAATCCAGTTCAGGAAATCGGCTCTGATCAATTTCAAAGGTCGATACAGTAATAATTTTGGATTTAATTTCTGCTTCCTGTCCGCTACGAGCCAGCTCATAAGCTCGTTTCCCGTCCACTTTAACCGCAGAAAAGATCGGAGGGGTTTGGGAAATGGCTCCGGTCAATGCCTGCCGAGCCGATTCCAGGATCTGGGCTGTAATGTGTTCGATAGGATATTCCGCGTCGAATGGCGTTTCTAAATCCACCGAAGGTGTCGTTTTGCCCAGTACAAACGTACCCGTATATTCTTTTTCGGCCGCCTGATAGCTTTCAATCTGCTTGGTCATTTTTCCAGTACAGCAGATCAGCAGGCCCGTAGCCAGGGGATCGAGTGTACCGGCGTGACCAATTTTCTTGTATTGAGCTGCCCACTTCAGCTTCTTTACCACCGCAAAGGAAGTCCAGCCCAGGGGCTTATCAATCAATAGGACTTCGCCGGGGTCAGCAACCGGTTCTGTTGTTTCATTCGTCATTGCTACACTACTTCCATTTGCATACCGCTTAGCAGTAAGCCAATGATGATTAATCCCATGATGATTCGGTACCAGCCGAAAACTTTAAAGCCGTACTTCGTTAAAAAGCTAATGAAAAAGCGAATGGCCAGCATGGCGACGATAAACGCAACCACGTTTCCGATGGCAAATAGTTGCCACTGGTCGGTGGTCAGCGTATTGCCATCCATAAAGTAATCCAGCATTTTCTTACCGGTGGCGGCAAACATGGTAGGTACCGCCAAAAAGAACGAAAATTCAGCGGCGGCTTTCCGGCTAATGCCCTGACTCATACCGCCCACGATGGAAGCTCCTGAACGGGATACGCCGGGAATCATGGCGATACACTGGAAAAGACCAATTTTAAAGGCATTCCAAAGGTCAATATCTTCTGAATCATCGATGCGGGGCCGATCAAACCATTTGTCCACGAACAGCAGAATGATCCCACCAATGAGTAAGGAAACGGCTACCCCCATGGCACTTTCCAGCAGACTGTCAATGACATCACTAAGTAAAAGCCCAAATACGGCTGCCGGAATAAAGGCGACGAAAAGCTTGATATAAAACTGAATACTCCGGAAAAAACGCTTGATATACAACACCAGTACCGATAAAATGGCCCCAAACTGAATCGCAACGGTAAAGAGTTTCACGAACGGTTCTGAAGCAATTCCGGCGAAGGAAGAGTACAGAATCATGTGTCCGGTTGAAGAAATGGGAAGAAATTCAGTAAGACCTTCAATAATGGCCAGAATAATGGCGTGAAGAATGGACATGAACAGGTTGATTGATGGGAAAGGGCGGAAAGATACTAAAGAAAAGTACTAGGAACACTGGGCTCCTAGTACCGAAAAGTTAATTCTAAGAAAAACTTAAGCTTTAGGTTTCTGCAGAATAGCGTAAAACTCAATGATATAACCCACCACTACAACTAGCGGTCCGAGCGTCAGGCCCATAAAACCAAAACCAAAAGGCTCTTTATCCATATTCATAACCAAAAAGCCGACCAGAATGGTCACTACGCCAATGATCATCCACAGGTAATTGCTCCGTTGAAAAGGCATGGCCTGAGCAGGAGCGGGGCTTACGGGCGTAGCGGGAGTCGTGTAAGGATTCACGCTGGGAGCTACTTTCGTTTCTGTTGCCATAAGTTAAAATTAGTTATGAGCCACACGGGCCAGACGTATGAAAAATCACTCAATACAACCGATCTATGGAAGAACGTAAATACCGTTCCACCGATTGAAAGGTACTAATAAATCCAATGAGCATTCCTATGAAGGCTAGTGATACGGCTAAGGTAGCTAGCTTTTTCCAGTCACCCAGAAGTAGGTAAATGCCATCAATGTATTTGAAACCCAGATTGACGATAACCGCCAGTAAGCCGCAGGCAAAAAGGGCACTTAATAGCCCCTGAACAATACCCCGGTACAAAAAGGGTTTCCGAATAAATCCGTTTGTCGCCCCAACCAACTGCATACTGCGAATGGTAAATCGCTGGGAATAGAGGGCTAATTTAATGGTATTATTCACAAGTACTACAATGATAATCAGCAATAAAACCACAAAGACGGAGAGTACGAGGTAGATTTTGGTGATGTTTTTATTGACATCCTCCACAAAATTTTCCACGTACGTCGCTTCAAATACGCCCGGAATTTTTTGAAGGTCCTGCTTGATTTGTTTCAGTCCAGCTTCAGAAAAGTAATCTTCCTGGATTTTGATAAAAACGCCGTCCCGTAATGGGTTTTCACCGAGGAAATCCTTGAAGTTTTCACCCGTATCTTTAATAAACTTTTCGGCGGCTTCCTCCTTGGATACGTACGTTACCTGAGGTTTTCCCTCGCGGGTAGCTACGTAAGGCTTTGCCACAATGGTTCGCCGAATTTGTTCCGCCTGATCATTGGTCAGATCCTTGTTCAGGTATACCTGAACTTCGATATTCTGTTTGACTACCTCTGACAACTTTCGTCCCATCACCGTCAATAAACCACATAAACCCATTAGAAATAGGGCAATCGTGAGACTGACAGTAACGGTCAGATTGGGTAAGTATTTCTTTCGTCGTTGAGTAGTGGCCATACGAAACAATCAGTACAAAAATAGAGCTTTCCGAATACGAAGAGCAGCGAAACAGAGAATTTAAGGGATTTTAACGGAACCCGCGAAGCGTAAAGAACGAATACTTTACTGCTCTTAGTTACGCCGACTGATTTCATCCCGAATCTGAGCGGCTTTTTCGTACTCCTCGTTACTGAGGGCCTGATCAAGCATACGCTGCAAATCTTCCATGGAGTTATCCTTCAGTTGATCGGGGAAGGGCTTGGATTTGCTGCTACCGGTACTGGAAGGAGCCGCTGATTCAGAAGAACGTTCGCTACTACTGCCTTCGTTGGCTACGATGCCCGCTTCTGACAGTAAGTTTTCGAAGGTATAGATGGGAACGTTGAATCGCAGGCCAATGGCAATGGCATCCGAAGGGCGGGCGTCAATTACGCGTTCTTTCAGGCCATCGGTGCAAACAATCTGAGCAAAGAAAATACCTTCCCGCAAATCCGAAATGACAATTTCCGTGACTTTATAGTGAAAGCCCTGAGCAAACGACTTAAACAAATCGTGCGTCATGGGTCGGTTAGGTGTAATTTTCTCAATTTCTATGGCGATCGCCTGAGCTTCAAACATACCGATGATGATGGGTAATCGGCGGTTTCCGAATTCTTCGCCCAATATCAACGCAAATGATCCGGTCTGTGACTGACTCGGAGAAAGACCTAAAATCTCTAACTTGATTTTTTCCACTGGTATACGACCTCTATTTAGAAAGGTAGGCAAAAGTAACAAGACCCGCCGAGTTTTGGAAACCGGACGAGCCTTATTACCCGACAAAGCCCTAAAAGGACTACCAGAATGCTAACGAAAAGACTATACCAATTGTTCTCGGGCCGCTTTTGTCAGGCGGGGGAGTATGTCAAAAACGTCACCCACGATGCCATAATCGGCAGCTTTGAAGAAAGGGGCTTCCGGATCCTTATTAATTACGACAATTACTTTCGAACCATTGACCCCGGCCAGGTGCTGAATGGCTCCGGAAATACCACAGGCAATGTAGACGTTCGGGCTGACTTTCAGGCCCGTTTGCCCAATATGCTCGTGGTGCGGTCGCCAGTCCAGGTCAGATACGGGTTTGGAACAGCCGGTTGCCGCGTGCAAAGCTTCGGCTAATTCTTCGAGGGGTTTCCAATGCTCAGGCCCTTTCATCCCGCGACCCCCGGAAACAATAATGTCCGCATCCGAAAGCGAAATCTCGCCGGTTGCCTTTTCGGTTTGAATGACTTTAGCTACAAAATCAGTTTCCGGAATCGAAGGGCTAAAACTTTCGACACTGGCCGTAGCCTGACTTAATTCGGGGGAAACGACGTTTTTCTTAAGCGTCAGAATTTTTCGGCCCTCCCGCATTTCGGTAATGGCAAAGGCTTTCCCCGTGTAAATGCTATGTTTTACCCGGAATCCATTACTCGTATCGGGCAATTCGGTAACGTTTGATACCAATCCCGCTTTGAGTTTACCCGCTGAACGGGCCGCCAGCGTATCTCCTAACGACGATTTGGCAATGACAATGACGGACGCCTGTTCTACCTCGACGGCAGCGGCCAGTACACTGGCATACGCCAGGGCATTCGCTGCATTGAGCTTTTCATCGCTGACGTGCAGCACTTTCGTGACGCCATACTGACCCAGCGAAGCTAAGTCTGCTGACGTGGTACCAATGACCAGAGCCGTAGCTGAGGTCTGGAGTTCTTGAGCTACGTTAGCCCCGTAGTATAACGCTTCCAGGGAGGCCACTTTAACCTCGCCCTGATCTAATTCAGCAAAAATGAGGACGGACATAGGGAGGAATGTTTAGCGTTTAGGATAGGTTTAGTTGATTGTTGTTGATGGATAACCATTTGGGTATTGACTGGTGGCGAAGAGTAGTTCCTGGTCTTGCAGCCTATTGAATATGACATCACTGTAAGTAATTAAGATCGTCTAAACCGAATACCCCAACGAACAACCAATAACAATCAACCAAAAAACCAATTACAGCACCTTCGCTTCCGTACGAAGTAAGGTAATGAGCGTTTCGGCTTCTGCCGCCGGAATCATTTTTACGGCTCCTTTGGCTGGGGGTAGTTCGAAACGGGTGGCCTGCGTCAGGGAATCCTGACCCGTAGGCTCCACTACGTTGAGGGGTTTGGTACGGGCCGTCATGATTCCCCGCATATTAGGGATTTTCCACTCGGCAATGGGTTCCTGACAACCGAGTACCAGCGGAAGGGGAGCTTCTAGTAGTTCCTTGCCGCCTTCAATCTCTCGGGTAAGCTGGGCGGTATGGCCCGTGATCTCCAGTTTCATAACGGGCGAATAGGAGGGCAAGCCTAGCATTTCGCCGACAATGCCGTGCACCTGACCACCGTTGAAATCAATGGATTCACGACCCATGAGAATCAAGTCATAGGATTCACGCTGGGCGATGGCGGCAATTTGTTCAGCCACAAAATACGCGTCCCGGGGTTCGGCATTCACGCGGATGGCGTCGTCGGCTCCAACCGCCAGAGCCTTCCGAATGATGGGTTCGCCGTCGGCATCGCCTACGTTAAGTACGGTTACCGTACCGCCTAGTTGTTCTTTTAAATCAACGGCCCGGCTCAGGGCGTAATCGTCGTAAGGTCCGGCAATAAATTGAACGCCGGTTTTATTCAGCTTGGTGTCACCGTCGGTGAACGATATTTTCGCTGTCGTATCCGGAACGATACTGAGACAAACCAGAATTTTCATAGCTTATTTGTAATAAAAGAGGTTTTGATAGGAAACAAACACGATTCTATCGAATGCGAAGTTAAAATTGTTTTTGAATAAACGTATGCAAGCATACTAATTTATAAGAAAGATTGTATGAATCGACTCGAACAATTACTGGTGTTTTGTCAAGAAGAACCGAATGATCCCTTTAACTGGTATGCCTTAACGCTCGAATACCAGAAGTCTGACCCTCAGAAAGCAGGCGAGGGCTACGATAAATTAGTACAGGATTTCCCCGGATACGTTCCTACGTATTATCACGCGGGGCAATTCTGGGCCGAGGCGGGTGAGGAAGACAAAGCCAAAGCGATTTATGAAGCAGGCATCCATCAGGCCGAGCAGGCGAAAGACTTTCACGCTTTACGCGAACTCAAAGGAGCCTTGCAACGCTGGATGGATGAGTGGGAAATGTAAATTTGGTTGTTAGTTGATGGTTTTTAACAGTGGGTGAATAGTCTTGTATGAGTTTAAATGGTTGGTTGTTCGTAGTGGGGTCTATTTAGGCTTGCAATGATAATAATGCCTACCGAACTCTGCCTACAAACAACCAACACCTATAAACCATCAACTAAACCGAAGGATACTGCCACTGCCCCCGGTAATCGCGGCGGAGTAGTTTATTGGCTTCATCATCGTTGAGGACCAGTTCTTTCTGGCCATCCCAATTGATACTGCGACCGAGTTTATAGGACAGCATACCCAGTAGGGCCATATTAGTGGAGCGATGCCCGATTTCGATGTCGCAAACGGGGCGTTTACCCGTAGAAATACAATCAAGGAAATTACGCCAGAGTCCGGCGATATTCTGCTGATCAGGTAAATCGAGGGAAGGGTCCTGGTGGATGACGGGTTTGTTTTTGTTCGATGGGTAAAACGTCCACCCGTCCGTCCAGCCCATGTGGAAGGTACCTTCCGTGCCGTAGAAATAGCAGCCTACATTGGCTTTTTCGGCTTCGTTGCCAGCGAACAGGCGGTGTTCCCATTCCACCGTAAAATCATCAAATTTCCAGACGGCTACCTGATGGTCGGGAGCATTGGTGTCGTCGCGACGAATGGCCCGGCCACCCGTCGAGTACACCTGTTTCGGAAAGGGATCTTCGCTCCACCACAGAATCTGGTCGAGCCAGTGGATACCCCAGTCGCCCAATTGCCCATTGGCGTAATCGAGGTGTAACCGGAAACCTTTCGGATGCATACTGGCGTGATACTCGCCGAGCGGAGCGGGTCCGCACCAGAAATCCCAGTCGAGTTCTTTCGGCGGCTCCTGGGCGGGCGTTTTCTCGCCGGGGCCACCACCGTAGTGCACGAAGGCCCGTACCATGCCCACCTTGCCGGCTTTACCGGATTTCAGAAAATCCATTCCGGAAACGTTGTGGGGCGAAACCCGGCGGTGCGTACCTACCTGTACGACACAGTTGTGCTTACGGGCGGCATTAACCATCGCCCGGCCCTCCATTAGCGTATGCCCGATGGGTTTTTCCACGTACACGTGAGCCCCGGATTCGATCGCCGCAATGCAGCAGAGCGGATGCCAGTGGTCAGGAGTAGCGACAATCACAATTTCTGGTTTTTCCTTAGCCAGCATTTCGCGGTAATCGCGGTAGACCTTGGGCTGATCGCTGGTCAGTTTGCTAAGTTCCTGCTGGGCGGATTTGATCTGACGTGTATCGACATCGCACAGGGCTACTACTTTCGACTGCCCCGCCTGAACGGCACAACGCAGAATATTCATTCCCCACCAGCCCGAGCCGATCAGAGCAGTCTTGTACTTTTCGGTACGGATAAAGGACGAAAGCAGGGGCGTAGCCGAGAAGGCCAGGGAAGCTTTGGACGTGCTTTCCAGAAAAGTTCTTCGGTTCATAGAGGCTAGAGATATAAGACGAAAGCCTGAGGCTTTGAGTCAAATATACGCAGAGTGTTTGGATGAGGGAGTTCCTTGCTGCTTTTTAAGCCTCTATACCCGGTATTACCGTACCTTATACAAAGCCGTTTTCTTGAAACCTTTAAAGTAAATAGATGAATCCGCAGGCAGATCCATCGAAATGAGCCATTGATGGGGGCCTTGCTTCTGGCCAGTAATGGTACCAGACTGAACCCGAGATCCTTGAGGACCACCGATTCCACTACTCCAACCTGAAATAACGTTGGCAGTTTTTAATTCACGGGCGGTACTATAACGAAAGGACAGAAGACTCGGATCAAATTCGAAAATAATAACCGGAGAACCACAATCGTAGCAATTCTTTAAATCATGATCGTCAGCGTTATAATATGCTACGTAGGTAGGAGCTTTCTCAAGAATAAGAAATCTACTACGACGAAGAGTATCGGGGCCCAAAAGATCAATATAATGATTAGGTAATATAGTATACGTTTCTTTAGGTAAATTCTCTTTGGATTGACAACCCAGAAACAGGATAGATAAGATCAGTAGTCCGAACCAGTTCTTCATACGTAAAAAGGTTTGTGTGGTTGAGTACATAAGTCTGACTTAAAGTCTGTTCCTTTAAAAAGCTTGCGTGATCGTTTTTAACGTATAGGCGAGCTTCATGCATTACAGAACTTTTCCAGTCTACAAATGACCCCATCCAAACCACTGGCGTTGGAATGACAAAACTTTAATTTCTGCAACTCAGTCCATCTGTTCAATCAACCGTTTGAAAAGCTGACTCAAATGCGGTTCCGCTTTCGCCGCAGCGGCCAGTATTTCGGAGAGTTTAGCTTCTTTCAACGTTTCAGGAATACACAAATCCGTGATTACGGAGCAGGCGAACACCCGCATGCCCATTTGTCGGGCCACCAGTACTTCGGGTACGGTACTCATTCCCACGGCGTCTGATCCCAGTTGACGTAACAGACGGTACTCGGCTTTACTTTCGAGTTGCGGTCCCTGTACGCTGGTATACACGCCCGTATGCGGCGGCAGACCGAGGTCATTGAGAATCGTTTTCGCTTGTTGAATCCACACGGCATCGTAGGGAGCACTCATATCCGGGAAACGGGGACCGAACTCCGGTGGGTTGAACCCCCGCAACGGACTTTCGGGTAGAAACAGAGCAATATGGTCGTCGATGATCATCAGATCGCTGGTACGGAAGGCCGGGTTCAGGCCGCCCGCCGCATTGGAAACGAATAAATGCCGAATGCCCAGGGCGTGCATTACCCGAACTGGGAAGGTCACCTGCTGCATGGAATACCCTTCGTAATAGTGAAAGCGTCCCTGTAAACAAACCACCGACTGGCTCGCTAGCGTACCTAGTAGTAGCTTACCCGAATGGGACTCGACAGTGGACAAAGGAAAGTGCGGAATCTGATCATAAGGAATCGCTCCAAGAACCTGTACTTCACTGGCCAGATGGCCCAGACCCGTACCCAAAATGATCCCTAACGTAGGGTGAAAATCAGGAAATTGATTGCGGATGGCCTGACTGGCCTCCTGAATGGTTTCGAGCGTCATAGAATGGAGTAAAGGGTTTCTGCGAAGATAGTACGAGCCCTGACTAAAAAAACTTGCCCGCATTTTATCTCTTATTTTTACTCGAACCCCATAAAATCAACTCATCTTTGCGTCGTTTTTAATTACACTTTTTACCCATTCATGATGCCACGTACCAGAGGGATGCGTAATAATCGCCTTGTTTTTCTTTTGTTTTTAATCGGAATCGGTCTGGTTCTGAGGTATTGTAATAAGCCGCATCCGCTCGAAATGATCAAGGCGGATTTCTACGAGCTGGTTGGCATTAAGAAACCCAGACGTTCTTCTACGGCTGATTCAAACGAAGAAAGAACCGACCGTCGGAAACGCTCGTCGGATGAGTCGTATGATTCAGAAGCCAGCGACAGTCAGGAGAATACGGGTTCGGCTTCTACTTCTTTGGGAAGCCTGGAGGACTACCTGCCCGCTTACGACAAAAACGCCCAGATCATTCGCCGGAGAGGCTACATTCTTGATTATGAGGAACCGTACGAGCAAGCCGCGTGGGTGGTTCATTTTCTGTTGAATAAGAAAGGAAATGCCCGCCGGGCGGATAGTTTTCAGCCCGATCCGCTGGTAGAAACGAAAACGGCTTTACCAAACGATTACACCAATACGGGTTACGATCGTGGACACCTGGCTCCGGCGGGTGATTTCAACTACGATCAAAAGCTGAAAAATGAAAGCTTCTACATGAGTAATATGTCGCCGCAGGCCCATGATTTCAATACGGGCATTTGGAGCCATATCGAGCAACGGGTACGCAGCTGGACCAAGAAACGCGGAGATCTGGTCATTGTAACGGGACCCGTACTACGCAAAGGATTGCCGACTATTGGTAAGAGTACTGACATCGCCGTACCCGAATATTATTACAAGCTCATTTATGATCCGAAGCGACAGGAAGCTATTGCCTTTTTAATCGGGAATAAAGGCTGGGTAAACGTCAATATGCAGGATTTCACGACCTCTATTGATGAAGTGGAAAAGAAAACGGGTATCGATTTCTTCGCGAAATTACCCAAGGCACAACAGGCCAAATTCGAAGCCCAGCACGATGTGAAAGCCTGGTTTAGTCGGGAGAAATAGGAGGGAGGGCCTAGCACAAAAAAAGGTACGGATGCGAGTCCGTACCTTTTTTTGTGCCAGGCCACTAGGTTTTCATCTTTTTCTTCTTGGCCGCCGGGAAGAGAATGTTATTCAAAATGAGGCGATAGCCGGGTGAAGTCGGATGGAGGTTCAAGTCCGTGGGTTCTTCGCCCACTTCGTGCCGGTAATCCTCCGGATCGTGACCGCCGTAAAAGGTCCAGAAGCCTTTGCCGTACGTACCGTGGATGTAGCGAGCCTCGCCAACCGAACGATTTTCGCCCAGGACCTGTACTTCTGGTTTGATGAATTCTTTCTTAAAAGCCGTCGTCTGACCCATGAATCCTTTGATCGTCGTTTCGTGGTTTTGCGTAAGCATGGTAGGTACGGCGTCCCATTTGGCGGAGAATTGAAACAACTGGAAGTAATCGTTCGACTCCATCAATCGACGTTCGTCGGGCTGACTATCGATGGTCGAAAACTCAATCTGATACGGGTCCAGAATCACTTTAAAATCCTTAAATGCGAACGTTTGAGAAAAATCCAGTTTCTGGTTGATGTTCGGGTCCGCGGGTGTACCATCATAGAATGCATCCACAAAATCGACTCCATTAGCAGCCAAAGCCACATCATAGGTATCCGTAGCGTTACACATGGCAAACATATAGCCCCCACCGGATACAAATTCCTGAATCTTTTTAGCTACGTTAAACTTCAGTTGAGGAATCGTTTGTAAGCCGTACTTGCTAGCGGTTTGCTGACCTTCCCGTTTCTGGGTTTGGTAATAAGGATAGTTTCGGTGTTGCCAGAATTTGCCCATCTGGCCCGTAAAGTCTTCGTGGTGCAGGTGTAGCCAGTCGTAAGTCGGCAGCTTTCCACTCATAACCTCGTCGTCATAGACGGTCTCGTAAGGAATTTCGGCATAGGTCAGTACCAGCGTTACGGCGTCGTCCCAGGGCTGACTAACCTTCGGACTATATACGGCAATTTTTGGGGCTTTCTGGAGTTTGACTACGTCCATATTGACGTCGGGTTGTTGCAATTCCTGCCGGATTTGCTGAGCCTGCCCATCCGAAATGACTTCGTAGGAAATACCCCGAATGACCAGCTCATTCTGAAATTTCTGGTTTTCGGGAAACATGAAACTTCCACCCCGGTAATTCAACAGCCACTCTACTTCCGTTTCGTAGTTTTTCAGAACCCAATAGGTCAATCCATAGGCTTTCAGGTGATTTTTCTGGGACTCGTCCATCGGAATCAGGATTTGAGAGGCCCGTACTGAACCGCAAACCAGCAGGAAAAGGATAAACGGAAGGATTAGTCGTTTCATTGGTGCAGTAATTTTCAAAAACAGCCACGAACTTTGATCAGTAGTTTGAAAGTAACGTTAGGATCAGCCGTATTGATCTGTTTAGTGAAATTTTAATCGTCCAATCTAGGATGATTCATGAACAGTTGAATCCTCAATTTAATCAATTTTTTCAGAATCAAAGTCGCTAAAATTGCGGACCAGTACGAGGAGCTTCAACGAGATTAGTTACCTTAATTCATGGATTTTCTTGAGAACATACGCGAAGGCCTGCGTTCGATCCGTACTAATCTGCTTCGGACCGTACTGACCTCGCTCATCATTGCCGTTGGAATCAGTAGTTTGGTTGGAATCCTGACGGCGATTGATGGCATCCAAAGTAGTATTGATAATAGCTTTGCCGGACTGGGAGCGAACACGTTTGATATAACGGAAGGCGAAGAAATGGGCATTCGGATCGGTGGACGCCGTCGAAAAGTGTTTGGCCCCATTCTGTACCGGGAAGCCCAGGAGTACAAGCAACGCTTTGGTTTTGGGGCCACAGTATCCCTGTCGACCATGGTTACGGGAACTGCCCAAATCAAATATGAGAGCAAGAAGAGTAATCCCAATGTGTCGGTTACGGGCGTGGATGAAAATTTCTTTGCCGTGAAAAGTTACAAGATTCAGGACGGGCGTAATTTTTCGGCTAACGATATTTCCAATTCAACCAAAGTAGCTATTCTGGGAGCAGAGATTGCCACGAATTTGTTTGGGACGACCAAGCCAGTCGGAAAGGAAATCAGTGTGCTGGGTTCGAAATTCAGGATTGTCGGTTTACTGGAACGAAAGGGTAATCTCACCGGTGGCGGGGACGATCGCCAAGTGTTCATTCCTATCGAAACGGCTCGTCAGCTGGCGGGTACCCGCAGTTTGTCCTTTGGCATTACTACCAGCGTACCCGGCCTGAACCGGGTGGAGCTGCTCATGGACGAAGCCCGAGGCCTGATGCGACTCATCCGTAAAGATGCCATTACGCAGGAAGATTCCTTTCAGGTTGAACGAGCCGATGCCGTATCCCAGAATTTCAAGGAAATTAACGAGCAATTGACCCTGGGCGGTCTTGGGATTGGCTTCATCACCTTGCTGGGTGCCAGTATTGCTCTGATGAACATTATGCTGGTGTCGGTTACCGAACGTACGCAGGAAATTGGTATACGTAAATCGCTGGGAGCGACGCCCAAACGCATTCGTCAGCAGTTCTTAATTGAGGCTATCGTCATCTGCGTATTGGGTGGACTGGCCGGACTAGTACTGGCTTTGGTCTTTGGTAACGTAGTTTCACAACTGATCAGTCAAGGTACCGCCAGTTTCATTGTTCCCTGGGGTTGGATGATCATTGGCATTGTCGTCTGTGTGATCGTCGGTTTACTCTCTGGATTTTATCCCGCCTGGAAAGCCTCCCGCCTCGACCCGATTGAGGCCCTGCGATATGAATAAGGCCGAAGCTGCAAGCCATTTTAAACGTTTGGACGTCAGCTGGTTCTGAAAAAAGCAAAAAGTTTTCTCTGGAAAACTTGCCAAAGGGCCTTTTCAAGGTGTATACTTGCACTCCCAAACGCGAATACGCGAGTTGCCCAGATGGCGGAATCGGTAGACGCGATGGTCTCAAACACCATTGTCTTCACGGACATGCCGGTTCGACTCCGGCTCTGGGTACTGGTCATCCCTCTTAGTTGCTTGCTCGGCAGGTAGTTAAGAGGGATTTTTGCTTTTTCAATGAAACGTTATTCAACTAGTTTCAAAAGTTGAAACGGGAGAAGGAATTGCCCTTCCCCACACACAGTAGCTTTTGATGGTCCGATTACTGCGGATTTTCTCAAAAGGTTGGCGTATGATTTTCAATTCGGTCCTGGGTGGAACGGGGAAGGGCCGAAAAGAAGTCAAGGCCCGTTAGTCCTTCCAGTTGCCGAACCGATAGCTGCCAGCGTCGCCAACCCGTACCGGCAACGTCCTGAGAATTGGGCATATCAACGGCAATCACTTCGATCGACTCCTTTTCCAGGCGAGCGTAATCATTGTCGCCTTCGGGCATAATCAGAATCACTTTCCAGCAGCGACCAGGCACGCTTACTTTCCCTTTGGCAATCGTCGTGGCTGATCCGTTGGAGCCTTTACCACCCGCTCCATAGCCACCCGCGTAGAGGTAGGCCTCGTAACCTAATTTTACTTTGGTCCGACAATACTCCTCTACATCATTCCAGATTCCCCGGTTTAAACTAGGGGCCTGAGGAATCATGTTCGACATGACAAACGTAGCGGAGTTGGCGGTCTGCGTAGCCGTTCGATCGCCCGATGGACACAGGTGGCCACGGTCAAATCCACTATTGGTATAATCGGTAGGTTTGATCAGAGGAAAGTTACGGGGTAAATCCTCGTCGGGTCTGAAATCATCCTGACGATCAGCAGTACCTAAATCACTGCTTTGCAGATGCCAGCTTACCCACCGGGCTACTCCTTTGGCAGGCTGGTAAGAAACAACAAACGCCGGTTTGTAGAGCAAGTACTCCGAACTATCATTGGGTAAATTCCCTGACTGTCGGGACGGAAGCCCCAGGTAAGCTTGTAACGGCAGTGTACGGTCATTTGTGGGTGCAACCAGAGGCTTTCTGCTACAGGAATCTGCCAGTAGCAAAAAGGCGAAAAGTAGAGAATAAAGGGACGTTTTACTGACGGTTCGAAAGAGCGGAAATATATAAATTCAAGGATGTATCAGACGGAATTCAACGACGAATATAAATGGATTCTATCGTTTAAAAGCTGTACTATAGCCTAGATCAGGGTATAAAATAGAAACCAACTTTTGCTTAGCACTGGCTTACTTAGCATTAGGGCTGTGGAGTTGAAATGAACGCTTTCTCATCCAACATCACTGCAACCCCCTAAAAAACTAGGGTACAGATCTAATAGAATTAAGCCTTTTGTCGTATATTTATATCCGTTACATTTGTGTCGTCTCGATTACAGAAAAGCTGTATAGAAATCTCTACTATCAGACCGGTGGGGCTTTCTAGTTAATATACCTTCATTCTCTCCAATCATCCAGGGAATGATTCAAGTGATTATGAGTTTCCACTATAGAAAGACCTTGTTGAGGAAGTAGTGTGTTTGTTTTAATCTGAGTTTTTTATCCACCTACCTATATGTATCCAAGTAAGGCTTCTTCTGAAGAATCGGAGGAAGCTTTATTTTTTGTGTCCATACAGTACTTCGTTAGGAGAATAAACCGCTTAATCAACCTTATAGACCAGTACTCTCAACAAAAGACTTAAATTCATTCCTTTTTGGGCGAAGCAGTGCTTGTGGTAAAGCAAAGGCTACTACCTGATACAGAAGACAAAATTCAGAGCAAAAACGAGAAGCGAGAGGGTTTGGAAATAAAACTCCCAATACCTTGCGATATCGGGAGCAAGTAGCTCAAAGCTACATGCCTTTTCTCACGAGTAGTGGCGGTCAATCGTGAAGCGTATGGCGGAACGCTTACTATGGCTCAAGTATAGAGCTTTTTTCTGGGTTTTCAGTAAAGCAGTAATAAAAAATTGCTCAATACTTCCGTAAGAAGAGTTCTTATTACTCTCTTTTTCAGAAGAATCATCTAAACAGGGTTCAACTTCTGAGGTGACGAATTGATCTACGCTTTTTCATGGTTAATCTTAAACCTGCCATAATCGAAAAGAAGAGGAGTAGTTTCGTCCGGAAAGATAAACAAGCGTATGTTCCGACTTCTATTGGCTTTGCTCTGCTTAAGCATAGGGGCTGCTTTTGCCCAGAAAAAGAAAATCTCAGAAGCTCCCTATTTCCCAACGGCTCAGCAGTGGGAACATCGAACGCCGCAGGAATTCGGACTGGATGCCGCCCGGATGCAGGAAGCCGTAGCGTTTGCGAAGGCCAATGAAAGTAAAAATCCCCGTAGCATGGAGCAATCCCATTACCAAAGCTTTGGGAAAGAGCCGTACGGTTTTGCGATTGGCCCTTTTGCCGAACGGGGCGAACCTACCGGACTTATCATCTATAGAGGATACCTGATTGCAAACTGGGGGGAGCCGCTGCGTTGCGATATGACGCACAGCGTTACGAAAAGCTTCCTTTCTTCCGTCGTTGGTTTGGCCGTTGATCAAGGACTGATTCGTAGTGTACACGACACCGTAGCTCCTTACGTACCTCCCATTGAAGTCTATGGCCAACCTCTCTTACGACCCGCGGACGAACTAGGTCAACCGGAATTACTGCGGCCCTTTGATACACCTCATAACCGTACGATTACCTGGGACCACCTGCTTCGGCAAACGAGCGATTGGGAAGGTACCCTCTGGGGCAAACCCGAATGGGCAGATCGCCCGGCCGCTCAGTCCTCCGAGTGGTTGAACCGGAAACGACACACGCCGGGTAGTGTCTACGAATACAATGATGTTCGGGTAAATGCATTGGCTCTGGCGGCTACGAGTATATGGCGAAAACCGCTCCCCGAAGTGCTCAAAACCCAGATCATGGACCCGATTGGTGCATCCAATACCTGGCGGTGGACGGGGTACCGAAACGCCTGGATCGTACTCGACGGTCAGCCCGTACAATCTGTAAGCGGAGGAGGCCACTGGGGAGGGGGAATGTTCATCAATGCTTACGATATGGCTCGCTTCGGCTTACTGACCTTGCATAAGGGCCGCTGGAAGGATCGGCAGCTCCTCTCGGAAAACTGGGTAAGTCAGGCCCGCACGCCCACGACTGCTCAGCCTACCTATGGTTACATGAACTGGTTTCTGAATACGGAGGGCAAGTATCTGCCCAGTGCTCCGGTTACGGCATTCACGCACGTAGGTAACGGAACAAACATTATCTACGTTGATCCTGAACACGAGCTGGTGGTAGTTGCTCGCTGGATTGATCAGAAAGCCCTGGATGGATTTATTAAGAAAGTACTGGAAGCTTTTCCGAAGAAGTAAAATAAGAATCCGAAAATGTCGATTTACTGCTAAGGCGACATTTTCGGACGAGCATTCCTGGGTGCCCTATCAAGTAACAAAGTCTGATTCACTCTGGGACATTTCCAGACTACGATTACTTTGTCTTCAGTTCTTGCATGTATTCCTGAATGATTAACGTGTCTCCTTGTTGCATCCGGGAAGGATAAGTCTCGTCAAAGGCTGCAACAGAACCCCGAATCGCTTGCTGATAACCTTGACGTTTGTAGAAGCTACAAAGTATAGGTAAATGAATGACATTGTATGTACCGGAAGCATTTATAATATGTACCTTACTTGTAGTGGATGGAGCTACATGCGGCACTGCCGCTTTTTTATTGACATAGTCGGGATAGAAAGTTTCGTATAGGTTTCCATTGATAGGGGATAAAGAGCTTTCGGGTAAGTAAGATTCATGCAATGGGGCACTCGTGAAGGTGAACCTATTGCCCTGATGCGTCACGAAGTAATTTACCTGACCTAACCGTAAAGAGTCTTTCGTTAAAAAAGTAAAAATAATTTCGTCGGACGTAGCCGATGAATAGGAAAGGTAATCCTTCCGGGTTTGCGGATCAGGCTTCGACGGGTTAGGGAAATTTCCATTACCCAAAAAAGAACCTATAGGCTGTCCGGGTAAAAGTGCAAACGGTTGGGATGTAGTATCGTTTAAAAACTGATTAATGATAGCCTGATCCAGAATTTCTTTTTTATCATAGAATAGTCTCACTTTACCTACAGGTCTTACTGAAGACTTTGTCAAAGTTTTAGGAAACGAAAAGAGTTCTTCTCTGCCTTTGGCACAAGAGCTAAAAAGAAAAAGCGACAGGAGAAAAAAGAGCGTGAAATTAGATACCCGAAACATACGAAAAACTGTGAATCGCTTATAAAATATAATGTATTAATCTATTGTCTTTCCAAAGGTAGAGCTTCCTTACTCAGAGTTTAATATTTGTTGATTTTTCATACGTTTCAGATAAACCGTCTCCCTTCCCTGGAGTACTTCCTCGGGAATTCCCTGAACGTCAAAGACTTTGTCCCAACTTCGCTCGTAACAATGGGCCGCATCCGGGAAATGAATGGATACTTCCAGGGCATTCTGGTAAAAACTTTTCGGCTTTTGTTGAATAATTTCCCGATGAATGATGAACTGAGCCCCCAGTACGAAGGTATACCGTTCCGGACCATCCGTACCTAATACTTTTTGGTGAAATCCTTTTAAATCCAGCCCGCGACCATCCTCGTTTTTACTCCAGGTTTGAAAGAGCCGCCGGCCCTCCCAATCATCCGTATCAATCAGGTGTCCCAACCATTCAAAAGGTCGGATGGGTTCTGAATTACTGGCTATTTTTCGGAGGGTCGCGTGAAAGTCGTAGGCGTGGTCAAAGGGCTTCCCCTGGCTAAAAACCGTGATTTCAGCCAGCGAATCGTACCGTTCAACGATATGATGCAGGTAGGTGTGTGCTTCCCGTCCTTCGTTAGGCAGAAGAATCCCGGCAGACTCCGTATGAGCTGAATCTTTGTGATACAGCCTTCGGTGAATGGCGGGCGGGACTTTCCGCAGCCAGTTAAGATTTTCCTGGTAATGAGCAACTACTAATTCGTATAACATGCGACAAAAATACGGCTATGGAAAAGGGGTGGCATTGCTTTTTTTAACTACTAGGCATATCCATAACCACTAAACAATACAATCATGTTTAATCGCCATAACGAAAAACACGCGGGTACTAACTTAGGTACAGCTGCCAACGATACGAACTTAGCCAACAATCAAGGATCTTCGGCCGAAGCAGGTCATAACAGCACCATTACGCAGCCCATCGAAAAACCCGTGGGTGGTCCTTATGATCCGGAACAGGATGCCGATACTATTGAACGCGATACAGAAGAAGAACCAGCCTACGGCGAAGATGCCAACAAAACACAGGCTTTCTTGAACGACGCAAATGCAACCCATGATCGGAAATACAAGGATCTGGAAGAACGTTATCCAGAAGACGACGAACTCGCTGGCGACCAAGCTCGCCCCGAACGTGATATTCCTTTAGTATAATCTGATTATAAAAAAAGAGCCCGAATCATTCGGGCTCTTTTTTTATACCTTGACCTGAGGAAAATTGAGTATTGCCGAACAAGACCTGGAAAGATTGAGGTCTTATTTCCATGAAAAAATATATTTTTTCATGGAAAAATGCTGTGGCATGAATGTTTGACATGGCTTACTGACGAGTAATCGTCTGCTATGCAACAAAACCTCAATTATTTAAATCATGATGAATCAATCAAACTCGCAGCAGGGCAACCAACAAGGTGGCCAGCAGCAACAGGATCGCAACCAAGGCAACCAACAATCGCAACAGTCTGGACAATCCGGGGGCCGTCAACAAGGCATGGATCGGGAAAACATGCAGCAAGATGATATGACCCGTCGCCAGGGACAAAATCAAGATCAAAATCGGGACCGGGAGCAAAGCCGCCAGTCCGATCAGGTATAAACCGTAATTGAATTAACCCCTATGAAAAAAGCCACCCATAGAGGTGGCTTTTTCCGTATAGAGGATCGATCCTTACAGAATGTAACGGTTGATCAGGTTCTCCAGGTATTCCTGACGACCTGAACGAACTTCGGGCTCGCCCAGTTCGATCGCCAGATCACGTAGATCCGCCAGACCGAGCGTACCGTTTTCAAATTCCTTGCCTTTGCCTGAATCGAAGCTAGCGTAGCGATCCGCACGAATTTGCTTGTACTCCGAAGAAGTCAGGATCTGATCGGCAATGATCATGGCTTTAGCAAATACGTCCATGGCTCCAATGTGAGCATAGAATAAATCAGCGGGGTCCGTGGAGTTCCGACGACGCTTCGCATCGAAGTTCACACCACCACCCTGTAATCCGCCGCCTTCCAGAATCACCAGCAGGGATTCCGTCAGTTCATAAATATCGTTCGGGAATTGATCCGTATCCCAACCATTTTGGTAATCACCCCGGTTCGCATCGATACTACCCAGCAGACCGGCGTCTACAGCCACTTGCAATTCGTGAGCGAAAGTATGACCGGCCAGCGTAGCATGGTTTACTTCCAGGTTCAGCTTGAAATCGTCCATCAAACCGTACTGACGCAGGAAACCGATCACCGTAGCCGCATCGTAATCGTACTGGTGCTTCGTTGGTTCCATCGGCTTAGGTTCGATGAAGAACGTTCCTTTAAAGCCTTTACTACGAGCGTAATCTTTCGCTACGTGTAAGAAACGAGCCAGGTGTTCCTGCTCGCGTTTCATATCCGTATTGAGCAGGGTCATGTACCCTTCACGACCGCCCCAGAATACGTAGTTTTCACCACCCAGAGCAATCGTTGCGTCGATCGCCGCTTTCACCTGAGCACCACCGTGAGCCAGCACTGCAAAATCAGGGTTGGTAGCGGCACCGTTCATATACCGAACGTGTGAGAACAGGTTGGCCGTACCCCAAAGCAACTTCGCACCTGACTGCTCCATTTTGGGTTTCACATAATCCACCCAAGCTTGCAGGCGAGCTTCGAATTCTTCAACATTGGGCGTATAATCCGCTACGTCTACGTCATGGAAGCAGAAGTAGGGCAGGCCCAGTTTGGTAAGAAATTCAAAAGCAGCATCCGCTTTATCTTTCAGGCGTTGAATGGGGTCCGCTGCCTGATCCCAGGGGTGCAGGTGCGTTGCTGAGCCAAAGGGATCAGAACCATCGCCACTGAGGGTATGCCAGTACGCCATGCCAAACTTGAAATGTTCTTTCAGCGTTTTTCCCGCGACAACACGGTTTTCATCGTACCAACGGAATGCCAACGGATTCATGGATTCCGGACCTTCGTACTTGATTTCCCCGATGCCCGGGAAATATTCCTTTTCGCCTAGTAAAACGGCCATTGTAAAAGCGTTTAAAAAGTGAGTAATGAATGAGTGTATGGTTTCAATGCGGCGAATCATTCGCCAATAGCTACTGCAAATATTTTTTTAATAGCGAAAGCCAGTTCGCGTAAAATTCCTGATACTGATCCGCCTGCGATGCATTCGGTTCTACTGTAGCGACTTTCGTTAAACGACTAAAGGCTTCTTTGGGAGCCTGGAAGTAGCCCAGACCAACGCCTGCTCCGAGAGCCGCCCCTTTAGAGCCGTCAGTGTCGTACAGCTCCACGGGCGTTTGAGTAACGTTTACGAATGATTCCGTAAAAACATCACTCAAGAACATATTGGCTTTACCCGCCCGTACTACCTTGGCCGGGCTTCCCATGGTAGCCATGATATCCATCCCATATTTAAGCGAAAAAGCAATGCCTTCCTGTGCCGCCCGGAACACGTGACTTCGCGTGTGGTAATTGAAATCTAACCCAGAAATGGTACTGGAAACCGTACGATTTTCCAGTACGCGTTCGGCTCCATTCCCAAAAGGAAGGATCTGTACCCCCTGACTGCCCGCCGGCACGGTGGCAGCTAGTTCGTTGAGCTGGCTGTAGGTTAAACCGGAGCCAAACTGATCGCGTACCCAGCGATTCAGAATCCCCGTACCGTTGATGCACAGCAGAATACCCAGTCGCGTCTGGTCATCCCGCTGGTGGTTGACGTGAGCGAAGGTATTAACGCGGTTCTGAGAATCGTATTTGACCTGATCGGTTACCGCGTATACTACGCCGGAAGTACCCGCCGTCGCCGCAAATTCACCGGGATCGAGCACGTTTAGGGAAAGAGCATTATTCGGCTGATCCCCGGACTTGTACGTAACCGGAATACCTGCTTTCAGACCCAGTAAATCGGCAATGGAGCTTTTCACTTCTCCGTGTACAGAAAACAAAGGATGCAGTTCGGGTAAAATCGATTTGGGAAAGCCAAAGGCATCCAGTACATCTTCGGAAACCTGATTCGACTGAAAATCCCAGAAAATACCTTCCGACAACGCCGAGTTAGAGGTCGTAATGGAACCCGTCAGCATCATCGCGATGTAATCGCCGGGCAACATAATCTGGTAAATACTACCGTAGATTTTGGGTTCATTGGCTTTCACCCAAGCCAGCTTGGCGGCCGTGAAATTACCGGGCGAGTTGAGCAAATGACTCAGGGCTTTTTCCGAGCCTATTTTTTGAAAGGCAGCTTCTCCGTAGGAAACAGCCCGGCTATCGCACCAAATGATAGAAGGCCGGAGTACCTGTTCATTCCGATCTACGACAACTAGCCCGTGCATCTGATAGGCAATACCGATGGCCCCGATGTCTTTGGGGTTATAAGCTCCCGTTGCATTGGCTTTCAGAATCGCCTGTTGCACGCAATTCCACCACATGGCCGGGTCCTGTTCGGCAAAGCCCGGCTGGGGCGTAGAGATGGGATTTTCGAGATCAGGGTACGAAGCCGAAGCCACAACCTGCTGACTATCGGCGTCTACAACCGAGACTTTAATCGAAGAGGTACCTACGTCAATTCCTAGAAGAAGCATGTGTTAGCAGAGAAATATAATGCAAGATGTGTCAGATTGACAATATTGACAAATCTTCTAATGGAAAACCTTATTTTATTTCTTGGAAAATTGCAAAAAATACTAGTAATATACTGACAATCAGTGATGTGTATTCGTATTAAATTCTTTATAAAAGGACAGGATTTCATTGATGAAGTTTTAATAAGGCAAGAAAATTAATCGCAAAGGGAAGGATTTGACGAAATTAAAAAATCCGCAGAAATCACTTCTAGGGCTGGTGGAAAGCCTCAACTTTTAATAGCTTTGATTCACTGAGTTTAAACCTTCTTTTGTGCACTATGGGTATTTTTGATTTCATCCGAAATGAATTTATCAATGTCATTGAATGGGTCGACGATACGTCGGATACCATCATCTGGAAATTTCCCGACAAGGGCAATGACATTAAATATGGGGCTCAACTGACCGTACGCGAAAGTCAGGTAGCCATTTTCATGAATGAGGGTCAGATTGCCGACGTGTTCCAGCCCGGACGACACGAGCTGACGACGGCCAACATGCCCATTCTGACGACACTGCGGTCTTGGAAATACGGGTTTGAATCGCCCTTCAAGGTGGACGTGTACTTTGTGAACACGAAACAGTTTACTAACCTGAAGTGGGGTACGGCCAACCCGATCATCGTTCGTGATGCTGAATTCAAGCAGGTACGGATTCGAGCTTTTGGTACGTATACGTTCCGGGTGAATGAAGCGAAAAAGTTTCTCAAGGAATTTTCCGGTACCAATCCGCAGGTACGGGTAGGCGATATTGAAGAACAGTTGCGTTCAGCGATCTTCTCCAAATTCTCCGATGCCATTGCCGAAGCCAATGTTTCGGTACTGGATCTGGCCCGTAACTATACGGAACTGGGGGAAAAGCTGCTACCGTTACTGGGGAACGACTTCGATCAGTACGGTCTCCAGATTGTGAAGTTCTACATCGAAAACACGTCTTTACCTCCCGAAGTAGAAGCCTTCCTCGACAAGACCACACAAATGAATATGGTCGGGGATATGGCCCGTTTCCAGCAGTTTCAGGCGGGGATGTCCATCGAAAAGGCGGCGGAAAACTCGGGTACGGCGGCCAGTATCGTAGGGATGAACCTGGGCGGCATGATGGCCGGAGCAGTAGCTCCTGCTTCACAGCCCGCTCAACCGACTCAGTCGAAGGAAGACATTATGGGTTTACTCAAACAACTAGGCGATCTGAAAGCCGCCGGTATTTTAACGGAAGAGGAGTTCACGGCTAAAAAAGCGGAATTACTGGCAAAACTGTAAGGGTTCTCTTCAGTTGTAAGCAACACAAAAGCCCCGAAAGACCATTCTTTCGGGGCTTTTGTGTTGCTAGAACAAACGGCTCCAGGCGAAGCGGATGAGTAGTAACACGCCCACAAAGCCTATCAGTAAGTATGCAAACGGAACGTACGTAACGGCGTAAAAATGCAGCCGATCCAGAAAAAACAGCACCCCGATTAGAGCGGCAATGAGGGTCAGAAACCCTGACAATTTACCAAAACCGGGAACGTACGAAAACGGAATTTTTTGCCGGATCATCCAGAGGGTAGCTCCCATGCTAATCATCGGTAAGACCTGCGTAATCAGGTTCATCGTCCAGACGCTCTGTCGTTCAAAGAGAAAAAGATAGATATTCAGCGTGAAAGCAAAGACCCCCGGAATGGCCGCCGCGTAAACCAGTACAGTATACGCATATTTCCACCGCAAAATCTCCTCCGGCGTTCGCCCCGACCAGAGATTAACCAGTAAGGCCAGCAATGGAATACACATCAATACTAAGGCGAAAGGCCCCGGCTGCTGAGAAACGGATCGGAACAAATCCTGAAGCGTCATGGATAGAGGGTGGAAGGGGTTTTAGTAGGTTTGAAAAGTTTAAGGTTTGAATAATGTTTGAGTAGTATGACAAGGTTTAAAAAAGTTCGAGGGTTTGAAAGGGCAGTATACTACCAACGTAAATTCCAAACCTGTTTCAAAACCCTAGAGGGGTTTAATACGAATAGCCAGGGGTCAAACCCCTGGCCACCTTCAAACTTTTTAAACGATCAAACGTAACGCAATCTTTTTTCAAATTACTTCGGCAAATCCAGCAGGAAGCCGATCGTAAAGTTGGCATCCCAGTCGAATACGAATTTTTCACAACCCGTACCATCCGCAATGGCTTTGTAGATATTCAAACCAGCCCGGGTTTTAGCATTGTCGAGTTTGTAGGCGTCGGCAGTATCCAGTACGGTATACCGCTCTTTACCTTTACGAACCGCTTTCGCCAGCTCGAATGGCACACCACCAATGATGAAGCAGGTTTTACGATGACTACTTGGTATTTGCTTGGCTTTGGCTTTCACTTCGTCGTAAACCGTATTATCGCTTTTCCCTTCCTGAAAATACTTGGAACCGTAGCTTTCCAGAGCCGATGTTTTATTTCCTTCTTTCCAGGAGATCTTCGTATTACCCGATCCAATGTCTACCACGAAAGCCGAGTCATAAAACTCAGTCGGAAGTACACTTCGCAGGGCCAGTTTACCTTCCTGTTCTGCTGAGACGGTGTTCACAAAGTAATTGAGCGACTTTAGTACGCGGATGATGCGTTGAGTCACGTCCGCCTTGACGGCTCCTGAACTCACCACAAAGTGGATATCACGACCACCCACGCCGAAGTCGAGCATCCCGCCGATGTACTTTTTCAGACCGGCCCGTACGTCGTCGTCGGTAGCCATGTTTTCAATGACCAAACTGTTGCCAAACTCAGCTTTTTCGAGTTTCCAGTTTTTCTGATCGTCTATCCGAATAATGAAGGAGTTAAATCCGCTGGCTCCCAATTCTACGACGCCCTTCAGCGTACCACCCTGGGGTACCGGAGCTTCGTAATCGAAACTGGGCTTGTTGGATTGCGTGGCCGAGGAGGAAGTTGTGGTAGTTTGTTCCTCATCAACCCCTTCGGAGGAGGCACTTTCGGAACCTTCGTTCGAGGAGCGGCTGGTCGTTTCCTCCGTATTTTCCTTGCGAAGCGATTTGAGTAAATCAACTCCGCCTACGTACTTAAAGCCAAAGTAAATGGCTGCCAGGATAAGGGCGGTAATGAGCAGTCGGCCCGTTACGGTGAGTCGTTGCATATGAATAAAGGGATAAGTTGAAATTGAGAATCGGTTGTATGGGTATGAAAATTATTCCAACAGGCTCCGATAGCCTTCATCCTTGGGGGGATTAATCGGTCGGTTACTGGGCGAACTAGGGGTGGGAGAGTCCAACTGGATCAGCTTGAAGTCACCTTTGTTATAGGCTTCCAGCATGGCCTGACCTTTATCGGATAATACCCCGTTTTGAATATCCACTGAGTTGATGAAATCCATCGACAGATCCATCGCCCGCTTCATTTCGCCGAGTTTCTGGCTCATGTCATCCTGAATGTATTCCATGGATTCGTCAAAGTAAAACTTCTTGTCCGGATTCCCTTTAAAGATACTCACCGCCGTTCGCAGGGCGTTCGAGCTTTCCTTGACAATCTGGTATTCGGCTTCTTTCAGCTTAACCTTGATTTCGGTTTCCTTAATGATGTAATCCGCACTCGTATTGACCTTTTCCATAAAAGCCAGTACGGTTTTCATATTGCGTTGCAGGGGCAGCAGTTTCTCGTTCATTTCCTGTAGACCCGCTCCTTCAATTGTAGCCAGCGAAGCCGCCTCCTTCATACCGGGCTTGTCGGCCAGGCTTTGAGCCTTGTTCGCTTCCGCAAACTTCTGCTTGATGGCATCGTTGTTTTCGTTGATTTTCCGGTTCAGCTTCACCAATTGTCCCGCCAGCTGATCAATCTGACCCTGCATTTTCCGGCGTTTATCTTTCAGATCCTGCACGTAGATTTTCATGATCGCAATCGGGTCGAGCTGAATCACCAGACCCGTGATTTTCCGCATCAAAGTTTTATAAAGAAAGAAAACCGCCGTACGAACGTCTTTACTGGTAAAAAGAAAAATCAGTACGCCCAGCACCGCCAGCAAAGCTGCGAGATACAAGGTATTTTCCGTCACTTTGATTAGAAACTCAACCACCCGGTTAAAATACGCCAGCCCAAATCCGGCCAAGGCAATCAGGAAAACAAAACCGACGACTCCCTCCGGACGACTCCAGAATGATTTTTTGGCGGCATCATCGGTACCACCGCCCAATTGTGAGAAATCAGCCATGAATGTGTAGCGTTTTTGAGGTTATGATTTTAGATACTGACCAATTTTTAGCGTATCGTTTTTAATCTGCTCGGTAAATTGCTGGAAGGTCGCTTCGTAGTTGGCCCGGTTTTGCGTGAGCTTTCCACTCTGCTCGTCCACTTCGCCACTGATCCGGGCCAGCCGTTCCTTATTGGCGTTGATCTGATTCTGAATATCAAGGATCTGCTTCGCTAGGGCTTCGTTTTGCTGTTCCAGCGTTTTTTGTTCGTTCTGTAAGCCGCCTACTTTTTCGGTAACTGCCAGATCGACACTTTTCAAAAAAGCCTCACGATCTTTTTGCAGGACGCTTAGGTATTGATTGGCCGTGGTGACCAGTCCGGATGGATCGGTACCGCCACTGAGGGCTTTGAAACTGGCCCAGGCCGCCTGAAATTGTTGCTCTTCACTCAGTCCGAGGTTGGTCAGATTTTTCAGCGTAGCCCGGAATTCGAAATAATCGGGGCCGGGCAGATTATTCTTTTCCAGTACGGAAGCAAAGTGATCGATGAACTTAGCATCGGTAGTACCACTGGGTGTTACAGATCTCGGTATTGGAGCTGGAACGGGTTGCGAAGGCGTGGCCGGAGCTACCGGTGTTCCTTTCGCCGCTTCGGGAGCTTCCTCAAAAAAGATGTTTAAAATCTTACGGCCTAAACCTTTATTTTCTGACATAGCATTTCCAGTTAGTAAAATTATGAAGCTTGACTGGCAAGGTAGTATTCCAGAGCAATCTCTCCGTTTTTCTACTTAAAATTTTGATCCTGCACGCTTGCTATGCTTTCCAGTCCCGCTTTCTTCCTTTCAAAGGTCCACAATCCTGCCTTTTTGTACCCCATGCATTCATACGAACGGATGCAGGACTTGACAGAATCCGGGAAAATTAGGTTGACTGTTGAAAGGATTTCAAAAAAATGCGTTTTTTCGGGAAGATAAATACGTTTGGTGGTTCGGATCGGCGACGAATTAGAAACGTCTGAAACGTGCACGAAACACTCATTTCCCCTATGGAACGCGAACTTGACGATATTCTTCATTGCCCTTGCCCCAGTTGCGGTGCCCAGTTGCAGTACAGTGCCGAAAAAGAAGCCATGACCTGTAATCACTGTGGCTATACCGAAAAACTTACCCTGGGCAACGATCGAATTGAAGAACTGGACTTCAACCGGGCCCGTACGGATACGGAACATACGGTGGAACGGCGGTTGTTTTCCTGTCAGCGGTGTGGGGCCAAAACAGTGGTCAATTACGACACGCCAACGATTAGCTGCGGTTTTTGTGGTTCGCAGAACGTTAACCCCGAAGCCACGAAAACCCGGCTGTTCGAGCCGCAGGGTATTGTTCCCTTTCGAATCTCCCGGAATCAGGCTTCGGAATCCTTTAAAAAATGGATTGGTCAGAGCATCTGGGCACCGAATGATTTGAAAAACCTGGCCCGACTCGATACGTTGCACGGCATCTACATTCCCTTCTGGACTTACGATGTGCAGACGCATTCGGAATGGGAGGGAGACGCGGGTACGTACTACTACGAAACCGAACGCGTACGCGATCCAAATGGGAACGTTCGAACGCAGCAGGTACGCCGCACCCGCTGGTGGTACCGCAATGGTACCTACGACCAATTTTTTGACGATGTACTGATTCTGGCTTCGCGGCAGTTACCCCAGCAAACCATCCAGGGCGTGTATCCTTTTCTGCTGGATCAGGTCGTTAATTACGAACCTAAAGTCCTGCTGGGTTGGGAGTCGGAGGTATATAAGGTTGATCCGCAGGAAGGCTTTGCGGTGGCGAAACAACAGGTAGATCAACGCATTGAATCGGCCTGTGCGGACTTGTTATCCGACGATACGTACCGAAATCTGAGCGTGCGTACGCAGTATGCCAACCAAACCTTCAAACACCTGATTCTCCCGCTCTGGATTTGTGCTTACCAGTACAATGGGAAAACGTACCAGTTTCTAATCAATGGTCAAACGGGAAGCATTGACGGCAAACGGCCCGTATCGTTTTGGAAAGTATTGCTGGCAGTACTGGCTTTCCTGATGTTAGTCTTCGTTCTGGTAACCATAAGCGGGAAGAAAAAACGCTCGAACTACGGAATGACCGTCCCTACGATGGAAACGCCAGTTGTTGTAAAAAGTACTGTTTCGAGTTTGAAGTTTGATGTAGTTTCAGGTATGAAAAAGTGGGTGGGCGAAGGTAGTACCGTAGGGGGCTGAATGGATTGCAAGACGAAAGGTATTCTGTTTGTAGGCATCTCCGTGGTAAAAGGCTCATCCCTAAAGTGAAACGAAATAGAGAACAAACGCTTAGCAAACGAATACCTAACCAAACCCACCCCTATGTCTACCGTTATTTCGATTGAAAACCTGCAAAACGCTTACAACGATGGCCAGCTCGTACTCAAAGGCATTAATCTGGAAGTACAAGCCGGAGAGATCGTCGGCTACATTGGTCCCAACGGAGCGGGGAAATCCACGACTATCAAAATTCTGCTGGGGATGATTCCCAGTTTTACCGGCGAAGTACGGGTGCTCGGACAGGACATCCGGACGGAGGCTCTCGAAATCAAGAAACAAGTCGGGTACGTTCCCGAAAATGCGGCTCTCTACGAAGTACTGACTCCCGTGGAATACCTCACCTTCATTGGCCGTCTGTACAGCATGAGCGACGCCGTGATTCAACGGAAAGCGGAAGATTTACTGCATCTGGTCGGTCTGTCCAATCATATCAACAGTCGCATGAATACCTTTTCCAAAGGCATGCGACAGAAGGTACTGCTCATCTCCGGCCTCATTCATAATCCCGAAATCATCTTTCTGGATGAACCCTTATCCGGACTGGATGCCAACGCCGTGATCCTGGTCAAGGAAATTCTGGCTCAGCTCAAAACGGCTGGAAAAACGATCTTCTACTCCTCGCACATCATGGACGTGGTCGAAAAGATTTCCGATCGCATCGTCATCATCAATCAGGGGCAGGTGATTGCCAACGGCAGTTTTGAAGAATTGAAAGCTCAGGCTCATTCGGGTTCGCTCGAACGCATTTTCCAGGGACTTACCGGCGACGATACCACGCAGAGCAAGGCTTCAGAATTCTTACAGGCCTTACAATAACTCGATCCCTTATGACCTCTTCTATACTTTGGTTACTGGATCGACTCCAGGGGCTGTTCCGTATGCTTGGCGTGGATTATGCTATGATGCGAAACATCGTGGAAGTCAAGTTTACGATGGATAACCGTCGCAATCACGCTTCACTGGGCAAACGCTACCAGGAAAAAGAGTCCAGTCAACGTCTGCTGATGGTGTATGGCATCAATGCTCTGCTGGGCGGGCTCATCGGTTCTTTCCTATTCATCGCTCCTTCATTACTGCTGGCTCTGACCATCGTACTGGGCTACGTCATTGCCTGGGTGGCCCTTACCCTCATTACCGACTATTCGGAATTGTTACTCGATACAACGGATAATCTGATTTTATTACCTCGACCCGTAAGCGACCGTACTATCTGGATGGCTCGACTGGTACACCTAACGGGCTATATTACCCTGCTGACGCTAAGCATTATTCTATTGCCGACTGTATTTGTAGGCATTAAATATGGATGGGTAATCGTACCCGTTTTTGTGTTACTAAGTCTGCAGGCCGTTCTGATTGCCGTTTTTCTGACGACCTTACTCTATATGCTGGTGGTGCGTTTTTCGAGTCAGGAACGGGTCAAAGACATCATCAGTTACATCCAGATTGCCATGTCGATTTTATTCACGGCGGGCTATCAGATTATGCCTCGCATGATTCGTCTCGGTGAAGTGATGGAAGCGGAGAATACCATTCGAACGTGGTATTACGCTGTCCCCTCCGCCTGGCTGGCGGGTTTGGCGGATATGTTTTATCAGCAACAGTACGATACGCCTCACCTGATTCTGTCGGCTCTGGCCATTTTGGTACCACCAGCATTGATCTACGTGAACAGTAAATACCTGGCTCCTTCATTTACCAAAAAACTGGCGGGTCTGGCCTCTACAGGATCAGAAGAGGATAAAGTGGTCGTTGAAAAATCCCGGCGGGGATTACTGCCCTGGCTGGCAGAAGCAGTTACGAACAGTCCCGCCGAGCGAGCCACCTTCGAGTTATCCTGGAAGATTACGGGTCGCGATCGTCGCTTTAAGATGCGGACGTATCCGGCTATGGGCTCCATCGTTCCACTACTGTTTGTGATCATCGGACCGGTGCTGAATGGCCGCCAGTCACTCGATCAGATTCGGGAAGGAGCTCTTTATCTGGTGGGCATTTATGTATTACAGGTGGTGGCCGGAACCTTCTACGCGAATACCTATCAGTCCGACGATTACAAAGCCTCCTGGGTATACGACGCGGCCCCCGTTGCCGAACCGAGCGAGCTGATTCTGGGAAATTTCAAGGCCGCTATATTGAAATTCTATACGCCGTTCTATCTGGTTTCTTCCGTGTTGCTACTGAGTATCTGGGGATGGCACATCATCGATGATCTGCTGGCGGGCTATCTGTTTGCTCTTTTCATAACCAGCCTGGAAGCCTGGACAAAGAATTCGAACTGGAAGGTACCGTTTTCGCAGGAGCCCAAAGTGAAAGCGGATGCCGGACGTACAACCCTGATGTTGATCATGATCATGCTGGTACTGCCTGTATGCGGTCTAATCCACTGGGGAGCAACGAAAGTGTCCGGTGGCGGCTTGTTCATGGTCTTACTCTACGGCGTATTGTTGTGGAGTACGCTGAAAAGTTATCGGCGACTTCGCTGGAGCCAGTTCCAGTAAATTCCCCATTTTTGTGGGATGAATTCACTTTTACAAGCCCAACACTTACAGAAAAGCGTAGGCGAGCACCTCATTATTGAAGACCTTTCGCTGGACTTGCGGGCGGGTGAAATTTTTGCCATGATCGGGGCCAGTGGGGCCGGTAAAAGCACGCTCCTGAACGTGTTAGCCTGCCTGACTCCGGCGGATGCGGGGGAATTATGGCTGGAAGGCAAGGAGATTTCTTCTTCAGCGAAGTACCTCATCCCAGGTCATGCGGAGATTAAACTCGTACCGCAGGAGTACAAGCTTCTGCCCAATCACACCATCCGGGAAAATATTGCTTACGCCCTACGGGAGTATACCAAAGAATACCAACGCGAACGTCTCGATGAGCTGCTGGCTTTAATCGGACTGGAAGCAGTTCAACACAAGCTTCCCCGGGAAGTGTCGGGCGGGGAAAAACAGCGTACGGCTATTGCCCGGGCCATTGCCGACGAACCTAAAGTACTCCTGCTGGATGAGCCTTTTTCGAATCTGGATACGCTCAATCGTCAGAAGCTAAAGCAGGAACTCAAACGGATTATTCAGGAAACGGGGCTGGCCTGTCTGTTCGTAACCCACGATTTACTCGATGCCCTGACCATCGCTCAGCGAATGGGCGTAATGCAGGAAGGTAAGCTCCTGCAAACGGGCACGCCTGCCGAATTGCTTCAGTATCCAGCTACGACCTACGTGCGGGAGTTTCTAGCTAGTGGACTGGCTATTGTCCGGGAAATTCAGCAACAGTTAGGCGATTCTTTTATAGCGTGAAATACGCCGAAGCTTTCACCGCAAAACGATTGATTTTAACACCGTCGATGGTCGTGGGCTGATTCAGGTACGTTAGTCGGTGAATGGCTTCGATCCGGAAAAACTTGAAAATATTATCGATTCCGTAGCCTACTTCTACGTACGGCGTACTGGGATTCAGCGAACCAAAACCGGGAATTGGGTTCCCCTGCAAATCGTAATCGGGAATAATGTCCCGATTAGCCTGTCGGGCTCCACCATACAATACATTGACGTTGAGTAACGTCCGCCATTTCAAACGTTTGATGGCCGGAAGCCGGTTGAAGAGCAACCCTTCAAAGTTGTGTTCATACTTCAGAGAGGCGTACCGATCGGATAAGAACTCGAAGTAGTTCATCATGTTAAAGGCGTTGCCCACGTAAAAAAGGGACTGGTTTCCTAAATGCGGAAAGAGCAGGGGATAGGGTAGCGTGGAAGGCGTATATCCCGCCGAAAGCGTGTAAAAGCTTCTTCCCAGAATACCCACCCGAAAATTATCAGCCATCGTAAGCGTAAACCGATGGTAATTGAAATCGCCACCTAGCGTGTTTTGAAGGCCGAGGGAATACCGCAGTGTATAGATGGGCGACTGAGCCGTACCTAGACTGACCCGGTCGTTGTCGTTGTAAATGAAGAGTTCGTTTTTCGCAATCCGTAACTCCGTTATGAGCTCCGTATTCTGGTACGTACCCGATTGACCGGACGGATCCCCATTGTTCACGTAAGCGAAGTTGTACAACGGTTCAAAACTACGTCGACGAATCCCAATCATGGGCGTCAGACCTTTGATAAGTTCGGCCCGAATGTAGGACATGTACTCACGTTGGTAATACCCCCGCCGATAGCGGCCAAAGCGGGAATAGGTGGCAAAGAGGCTATTGTTCCCTACGGCTTCAGTCGTCAGACCAATCTGTTCTAAATCGTAACTGGTACTAGCTCCTATCTCAGCCCAGGGTTTACGGCTGATGATGTATTTAGCGTCAGCACCGTATTTCATGACATTATCCTTGAATCCGTAGGCCAGATACCCGCTCAATACCCATACCTTACTGAACTCGGCGTTCGTTCGGAAGCCCGCCCGTAAGCGTAGTCCTTCGATGGTGTTGAAGGCTCCCGTACTCAAAAAGGGACCCAGTTCAATGCCGTTATAAATTCGCTGATACCCATTCGCAATGATGGATAAAATCTGGGTATACGACCGAACAATGGGAATATTCTTGACGGAATCAATCAGGGAATACGCCGTTCTTTCCTCGGCCGTTAATGAATCCGGTCGAATCTGTTGCCAGTAATTATCCTTTTGTTCCCGGTAATGATCTGCTAGTTCAACCGCTGGATTATAGAAAGTCGCTTCCCGGGGTTGATTGATTTTAAAGTTGCGATTGGAGACGAAAAATTTCGCCAGAAAACCCACGGAATTCTTCGTAAACTCCTTCACATCAATCAGTACGCGAGTCTGCTTGGGAAGCCAGGCTCGTTGTTTCGTGGTTGAATCTTCGACAACCGTCAGTTGCTGCTGAATCGCGATGCTTTCCACGTAATTGATGTTGGCATCCCCCGAAATCCGTAAGTCCACCTGACGCAGGGCGTAATCGGCCGTATCAATCCAGATTTTGCCCACAAAAGCCAGATCCTGAGCCCGACGCGGCGTCACTTCTATTTCGTAGCAGGGGGCATTATCAATCTGAATCGTATCGCCAAGGAAATAATCGTAACTACCTCGCCAGCCATCGGCAATGGGTGAAATGAACTCTTTTCGAAGAATGGGAAGCCAGTTTTCGTAAAAGTTATACTGCTGGAAGGCACTACCAATGAACTGCGAAAAGGTGCTGCCATCCGTAATACCCACACCCGTAATCTTGGTTTTGTTGATGCGTTCTTTGGTCAGCTCGGGATTGCGGCGGTGGTAGTAGTCTGAAAAGCTTTCCGAGAGGAAAATGGGAATAATGGGTTTGCCATCGTCTCCAGCAATTTTCTGGAGTTTTTCGAGCGGTCCGGTGATTTTTTTACCGATAGGGCCTTTCCGAAACTGATCCGAAATCTTGTTGACATCAAACTCATTTTTGACGTAACTCTCGTATTCATACGCTTTTAAATTCCGCCAGTCGTGCGTTGATTTGGCGGCTACGGCGTTGCGAATAATGCGGAACGCCGGGTTTTCTCCCTTAGCGTATACCCGCACTTCCCGTAGCTGCGAAGACCCCGCCATGAGTTGAAAATCAATGGTTTGTTCGGCTAGACCGGGTTGTACGGCTTTGGTCGCCCGTTGGTAACCAATGTAGCTGACAAAAATGGAATCGCTGAGTTGTCGGGCCGCAAAGCTGTAGTTTCCGTCAAAATCAGTATTGCCACCGGCTGAACCGCCTTTTAATCCTACTGCTGCGAAGGGAATCGGATCGCCCGTTGTGGCGTCGGTAATTCGACCTTTAATGACATGTTGAGCCTGCGTTACGCAAGCCAACGAAAGCAACAAAATTGCCAGGTACCATTTATTCATTGTTTTCAGGGCTCATCCGTACACTCCGGCTTTGATCTGTCGGAGGTATGTAGTTCAAATGGGAAAATGCAAAAACCATTTTACTCTAACGGAAGAAATCTACGATTCGTCCCGATTAAGTACAAAACGGTTCATTTTTAGCGACTACCGCCTTCGGCGTTGCCCATGGGTAAAGCCGCAAACTTGAAATTTCGTTCCGCCAGGTAGTCCAGCGTACGGGGGAGAGCATAGCTCATATTCTTCCAGGCTTTAATACTGTCGTGAAAAACGACCAGACTACCCGATTCGCAGGCTTTAGTCGTACCCCGTAAGACCTGCTCGGGTTTCAGTGAAGGCGAGTAATCGCCCGTCAGAACGTCCCACATGATGAGTTGATGATGCTCTTTCAGATAGGCTGCCTGCCGTTTCCGAATGCGACCATAGGGGGGACGAAACAGTCGCGTAGGCGGTAGTAAATCCTGACATTGAGCTACGTTAGCAAAATACGTTTCATCGTCTGTATTCCAGCCTTTGAGATGGTTGAACGTATGATTGCCTACGGAGTGGCCCTGTGCCAGTAGTTGCTGAAAAATGGAAGGATGTTTACGTATATTATCGCCAATACAGAAAAACGTAGCCTTTGCCTCAAAGTTGGCCAGCTCTTGCAGGACAAATTCTGTCGCTTCAGGAATTGGTCCATCATCAAAGGTGAGATAAATTGTAGGCTCCGATGACGGGATCCGCCAGGTCATTTCCGGGTAAATGGATCGCAGGATCGGAGTAACTTTATGGAAGAAGAAAGCCACAGTGCAACGGGTTAATCAGATTTGGTGTCAAATATCGTAAAACAACCTCTACTGCTATGAAAAGATTTAGTCAGTGGTACCTTCTGGCTCTGTGCTCAGTAGTACTAACCGCCTGTTGCACGAAAGAGCTTTGCGTACCTTATTTACAAATTCAACTACAGAACTATACGCCGAAAGAAATCGCCCAAAGCTATGTGTTAGGTAAAACGCAAACGCCTAGGCTAGATTCTGTACGTTTTGGCGATAACGGAATCGCCTTCATTTCAGATATAAGTGAAAGTCAGGTACGCGTGATTACGCCGGTAGATACGACCACGATCAAAGTTTTATTTGGTAAAGTCACCTGCAATGACTGTGGCCTTTGGAAAACGAGGGCCAGAACAACGGCCGGATACGAATTAGCTGGCAAAAAAATGGACGGCGATTTCGTAAAAATTACCAGACCCTGATTACTGTAACTTCCGTCCTTTCCACTCGTACCCTTTGCCCTGAGCCAGCAATCCAAAAAAGCAAACGTAAAACGGGTAAATCAATTGCACCAACGGAATATACGCAATACTTTTTGACTGTCTGAGAAAGTGGAGTACGCCCGCCAGAAACAAAAATTCTAGGGAGAACTTCAAACCTAGGATACTAGCCAATACAAAGCCCGAGATACTGCCCGCGAGGTAAGCTCCTAGGCCAACGATGGTACTGGCATTGGCCATAAAAACGAAAATCGCCAGGGCGGATACTTTCCAGTCGGTATAATGTTTCCACTTACTGGCCCAGCGGCGACGCTGGTGGTAAAACGAACGGAAACTCTGGTGGGCTCCGGTGTGAACCAGTGCCAGCGAATTTTTCAGGAAATGGACTTCGCCGGGAAAACGGGCGGCCATTTTATGCATCAGAAACTCATCATCACCCGAGGCCAAATTTTCGTTTCCCTGGAATCCATCGACCTCCAGAAAGGCCGAGCGGGCGTACGATAAATTGGCTCCGTTACACATATTGGGTTTCTTCCAGAACATGGCAACCGCCGCTGAACCGACCAAACTGGCAAACTCAACAATCTGGATTCGACTCCTGAGCGAACCTTCGTCGTGAAACGTGACTGGTCCCGAAATCAATTGGGCCTGGGTCGTTTGCTGGTACGAAGCCAGGATCTGTAGCCACTGCGGACCTACGCGGCAGTCGCCATCCGTTGTGACAATCCACGCGTGTTTCGCCTGTTGGATGGCCTGTGAAATGGCCCTTTTCTTGGGCGAAGAATGGTTTTCTTCCGTTAGGGTTAACAACGTAAGAGCGTAGCGGGCTTTCGACTGAAACGCCCGTACCAATTCGGCTGTACGATCCGTAGAATGATCATCGGCGACGATGACTTCGTACCGATCAGCGGGATAGCTTTGCCGATCCAGATCCTCCAGTAAAGCGATGATGTTTTCGGCTTCATTCCGAACCGGAATCAATACACTAATGGTGAGTTGCTGATTGGCGTGCAGCGGTACGTATACGGGCATTTTCCACCAGCCATTCAGGAGAAAGGCATTAAATACAAACCATAACACGGGGCCAAACAGCAGCAAGCCGATCCATAGGATACTCATGCCGGTTGATTTTTTAAATACCGAAGTTGAGCTACAAACACAATGCCGACCAGTACGGGCAACAGGATATTCAGTAGCCAGATCGTGAGTGAGGCCGAGGTTACCAGGGCCGGATCAACGCGGTAAAAGCTGAAAAAATAAAGCGTACTGAACGTTCGTATACCCAGGTCGCTCAGGAAACTGAACGCCGGAATAACACTCTTGGTCAGAAACAACAGCCAAACCACCGTCAGCTGATCGAGCACCGGAAGCGATACGCCAAAACCATACAGGACGAGCAGAAACTGGATGCTATACGTCAGAAAACGGAAGGAAGCCAAAAAAACCAGAAAGCGAACGTCACCGGAAGAATACGTCTCCAATACGCGGAAAAATCGGGCTGAGGACGCCAGCCAGGAAATACGCTCAAGGGTAGGGGCCGCCTTGTGTTTTAACGAAAGCACATAGACCGTTAACAACGTCGTTAACCAAAGCAAGCCCAGAGCAATGAAGTGCCCTACACCGGGATGTTCGGGCATGCGGTACAGAAAGTACGTATAAGCCAGCGTACCCGCGAATAACGTCACCAGAAACTGCAGCGTACTACCGAGCAGAAAAGCTCCAATACTATTGAGTCGGTTTTTCGCTTGTAAGAAGCCCATTTTACCGGTCAGGTCGCCTACGTTAGCCTGCGAAATAAAACCCAGGGACTGGCCGGCTAGTACACCCCGCAACGCCGTGTAAAAACTGAGTGATTCCAATTTTCGAGCGAGTACCTGCCACTTCCAGGCTTCAATCGACCAGTTTAAAGCCGTGAGCAGTATGGTCAGTCCCAGCCACCAGCCATTTTGTCCGGTAAAAGCTACCTGGATGGCCTCCCACACGCTACCCAGGTCTTGTTGTTTTTGCTGAAGTGTTCGGATCACCAGCCAGATAATCACTACCGGTAATACCCACTGCAGCAGAAAGAGAAAAAATCGGCGAAAAGCCGCGTAATTGACGTTATTTTGCATAGGAATAAGGCTGACAAAAAGCATACGAAGGGCAGAGTGCTCCGTACATTTTTTGAGAAAGCCTTTGCAAAGCTATGGCAGAAAAGATCATTTTAGGCGTTGACCCCGGCACAAGGTACATGGGCTACGCACTGATTCTAGTGGAGAAAGGGAACATTACGCTATTGCAGTACGGCGTTATTAATCTCACCAAGTACGACAATCATGAGTTAAAACTGGGTAAAATTTTTGAGCGGATTACGGGCATCATCGACGAGTTTTCGCCGGATGAGATGGCCCTCGAAGCTCCTTTTTTTGGAAAGAACGTACAATCCATGTTAAAGTTGGGTCGTGCTCAGGGCGTAGCGATGGCCGCCGCTCTGGCTCGACAGATTCCCATCGTAGAGTATTCCCCCAAGACCGTAAAGCAATCCGTAACGGGTAATGGAAATGCTTCCAAAGAGCAGGTATCGTATATGCTGGAAAGTATTCTGAAAATGAAACTCGAAGGGGAGCGACTCGATGCTACGGATGCTCTCGGCGTAGCAATTTGTCATTATTATCACGAAAACACATTGGCGTCAAACAAGGGTAAAAAAGCTTTAGGCATAAAACAGGCTAAAAAGGGAAGTTGGGCAGCTTTTTTATCTGAAAATCAAGATCGTATCAAGTAATAAACTAGTACTAACTCTTTAAAAAAACAGCACTTAAAAGAGTGCTGTTTTTTTGTGTTTACTGTAAAGTATGATTAAAAACTTACTACTTTTGAGTTACGTTGATTTTAAGGACTAAATAAGTTTAAATAACTGAGTATAAAATACTAAGCTTGTAGTATTAGTTTGACGGGAGATGGAGAAAGACACAAAAACAACAGTTGGTAAACGGTTTCTTTGGTTAGCTTTTCTACTGCTTATCTTATCAACTTTTGCCCTCATTGTGTTGGTACGTAAGAACAAAACGAACGTAGTTAAACACAACATTGAGGGCCTGAGTAACATCAAAAACAACTACCAGAAAATTGATACCTGTATCTCTATTCTGTACATCGCTGAAAATAATAGCCGATTGTTTACGGTCACCGGAGATACGTCCTATCATCGTCAATTTGTATCGCAAATTGCGACGGTATCGCAGATTCTGGAAGAATTTAAAAAGCAGAAAGATGAAAAGACATTACCGGCAGGTGTGAGCCAACTGCTGACGCAAAAAAAGGATAAAAATAAAGAATTTTCCTACCTGAAAACGCTTACCGATAGTTTATTGATTCTTTCTACGAAGGAAATTGCTATCCGAGAAGAACAACCGATTCTGGTGCCTAAACCCAAGGTGAAAGTCAGACGTTCGGAGCAAGTTGTAAAAGTCGACTCAGTTAAAGTGACGCAGGAACGCTCCCGCAAAAAACTGTGGGGTCGTTTGGCCGAAGCAATCAGTAATAAAAACTCGTATAACAATCAGATCAAAGTTTCATCAACGCAAAATAAATCGGATTCTCTACTCAAGGAAACTACCGCGATGTACGAAACGAATCTGAGGGCGATGGACAATTACTATAAGGATTTGCTGGCCTATCGAAAAGAACTAAACGCAACGGAGAAAGAATTACTGCGTCTGAACGGACTGATTTTTTCGAAACTTCAACTGACACTGACTGGCTTGAAGCAAAGTGAAGAAGAAGAGGCCGAACAGCAGCGAAAGCAACTAGTGGCGGGTACGCTTACGGACGTCCAGGAATTGAATCTACTTTCCCAAGGCAGCATTGCCATCATTTTCTTCCTGACGTGCAGTATCTTGTACACCATTTGGAGACTCTACAAAAACGAAATTTCCTTGTTACAGTACAGTAGACAAGTAACGCAGTATGCCAAAATGAAAGGCGATTTCCTGGCTACCATCAGTCATGAAATTCGGACACCCCTTAACTCCATTATTGGCTTTTCGGAGCAAATGGTGAAAACGGATTTGCCGAAAGAACAACAGCCCAAACTGGAAGCCATTCGTTCGTCTTCGGGAATACTGATGACGCTTGTCAACGACATTCTGGACTTTTCAAAGCTCGAAAGTGGCAAGATTGAATTAAGTGAAAAACCTTTTCAACCGTACCTTATTTGCCAGGAAATGCGGTCAATGCTTGGTATTCAAGCCGATAAAAAGGACATCACTTTACGTACCGAATTGCATTTTGATGCGGATACTACGTTGCTAGGGGATGGCTTTCGAATGAAGCAGGTATTGATGAACTTATTAAGCAATGCCATCAAGTTTACTCCTACGCAAGGTACAGTAACCTTAAGCTCTTCTCTGGCCCCAATTATGGGAGATCAGGTACTCTGGACTTTTCAAATTAAAGATACGGGAATCGGTATTTCGAAAGAAAATCTAGGGATTATTTTTAATGATTTTCAACAGTTAGAACACGATTCAAAAGTGGAGCGGTCGGTCGGTACAGGCCTGGGACTGGCGATTTGCAAACGCATTGTGGAGCTAGCCGGTGGTAGTATTAAAGTAACGAGTGAACTAGGGGTAGGTTCCACTTTTTCCGTTGAAATTCCAATGAGATCAACCACCCAACCAGAAATGAAAACCATCTCCAACGAAGAACATGAAATTCATGAGCTGCTGCAGGGAAAACAAGTACTCATCGTCGATGATAATAAAATGAACCTGCTATTGCTCAGTACTATCTTGAAGAAGAAAAATGTAACCTTCCAGCAAGCTACAAACGGTCAGGTCGCCTACGAGTTGCTCGACGCCCATCCCTTTGATTTGATCATTACGGATATTCAGATGCCGATCATGGATGGGGTCGAATTAACGCGGCAAATCCGAAGCCACGGTG
Organism: Siphonobacter curvatus; assembly: GCF_002943425.1. Lineage (NCBI taxonomy): Bacteria > Pseudomonadati > Bacteroidota > Cytophagia > Cytophagales > Cytophagaceae > Siphonobacter > Siphonobacter curvatus. Next base: position 2,559,959 of record NZ_PTRA01000001.1, on the reverse strand, counting down.
ATGGTAAGAAAGCCTCCATTCCCATTATCGGCTTCACCGCCCAAATTACCGCGGAAGAGCAGGAACGGTACCACAAACTGGGCATGAACGACTTCCTGAATAAGCCCTTTGTGGAAAAAGACCTCAAAGCGGTTTTGAACAGAACGTTAAGCTCGGTAATGGTTTAATGCGATTCAGTCAGGTAATCGGCCTTGATCAGTTGCAGGTGTTCATCGAAATGGTAGAAGCGGGGAGCACCCGTCGGAATGTCTACCTGCGAGATGGCCTGTTCACTCAAGTGTTCGAGAGCCATCACCAAGGACCGCAAGCTATTGCCGTGAGCCACGATCAGCACATTTTGCCCTTGCTGTAAACAGGGTACAATTTCTTGCTGGTAGTAAGGTAGCACCCGCTCCTGCGTCATTTTCAGACTTTCGCCGCCGGGCGGGGCTACGTCGTAACTTCTTCGCCATAAGGCCACCTGTTCGATACCGTATTTTTCGGCAGTTTCGGCTTTGTTGAGTCCCTGCAAATCTCCGTAGTTACGCTCATTCAACGCAGCCGACTGATGCACGGGAATAGATGTTTGCTGAATATCTTCGAGAATAATAGCCAGTGTTTCCTGGGCCCGCTTCAGGGCTGAAGTGAAGGCGACCTGAAAAGAAATGGTTTTGAGTTTTAACGCCGTGAGCCGGGCTTCGTCCCGACCGTGGGTGGTAAGCTCCACGTCTACTTCACCTGTGAATCTATTTTCAAGGTTCCATTCGGATTGACCGTGCCGAACCAGTACTAATATTCGATCTTTCATAGTAACAAAGAAAAGCCACGCCCCAAGGAGTAGCTTCTCGGTTTATCCCACAATTTTCATTTTATCAGGATCCCAGGCAATGGGCTTTTTCTTTTCTACCGACAAATTACAGGCCAGTGATGGAGCCGCCGCCCGCAAGCCAAACGTCGCATCTTCTTTAACCAGGGCCGGTTTATTTTCCCGAATGGCTTTCACGAATACTTCCATGTGAGACAGCCGAGCGTTGTATTTTTCGGGAGCATTGAAGACAATATCGGTTTGTTTTTCGACCCCACGACTAAACTTATCCTTGGGGTATTTGGCGTCGTATTCCTTCAAAAAGGCTTCCTGCATCGCTTTGGGGTAGGTGATCAGGGCGTCGTAGTTCAGACTGAAAGGCGGAGCTTGCGGGCGTTTGAAGCGACGTAGCACAAAGCCATCTCCATTTAATTCCAGCGAACCTTCCGTTCCTACAATCCGGCTGCGGTGGGAACCACCCCCGCCGTCGGCCAGATTTACTCGTGTGAAAAACTGAAAGGAGGGGTGCTGATCCGTTTTCGGGTAATCCATTACACCGGTTACGAGATCGTAGGCGTCGCGGCCATCTTTCCAGTAATTTAAATCACCTAAAGCAAAAATTCGGTTGGGTCCTGTCGAGCCCGTAATGGTATGCAGCGTGGTGAGCAGGTGTACAAATAAATCGCCCGCCACGCCCGTGCCATATTCCTTATAGTTTCGCCAGCGGAAAAAGCGATTGGCCTCAAAAGGCCGTTTCGGAGCATCCCCCAGGTAACGGTCCCAGTCTACCTGCTTCGGGTCCAGGTCAAAAGGAATGGTATATTGCCAGGCTCCCAAAGCGTCCACGCGATCATTGGTGGCTTCGACAAAAGAAATTTCTCCTAAAGCTCCGTCTTTTATGTACTTTTGAGCCTCGAGCACACCTACCGAACTGGCAGCCTGACTGCCTACCTGAAATACCTTTCCCGATTTTTTCTGGGCAGCGATTACGGCAGCACCTTCCTCGATGTGATGAACCATCGGTTTTTCGCAATAGACGTGCTTGCCAGCCTCCAGAGCAGCGATGGAAATGTGATCGTGCCAGTGGTCAGGAACGGCTACAATGACGGCGTCGATATCCGGACGGGCTAAAATCTCGCGGTAGTCACGAGTCGTAAATAGGTTGTTACCCCATTTTTCCTTAGCTCGTACCAGGCGGGGATCATACAAGTCGCAAGCAGCTACCAGCTCTACGCCGGGCACCTGCAGGATGGTATCCACGTCAAAGTGTCCAATGATGCCGGCTCCGATGAGTCCGACCTGAATCGTATCATTGGGGGAGAAAGCCGAGCCTAGAGCCTCAAGGGGCATCCAGGACGCCATCGAGAGAGCCGCCGCCGAGCCGCCCATGTTTCGAAGAAAGGTACGCCGGGAGTTTTTCATAAAGAATGAGGTAAATGAGGTAGCGTGACAGAGTAACTAAAACCTGGGTAAAATACAACTCTGCTTTGACATAGAAAGAGTTATCTAACGAATTTTTAAACTTTTTTAAAGAAGAACGATTAACCCCAAGAGCAAACTGCCGTGCTCGTATTTTCTAAGTATATGTCAATTGCCTTAACCATTGGTTCTTACGTAATCGTTCTTTTTTCGCTCATCCCCCTGATTCGAAGCGATCATTGGACTTTTCGCGTTTTCGAGTATCCCCGCAGCCAGAAATTCGTGCTGACTTTACTCTTCATTGTACTCTGGGCCTTCTGGGGAGAAACCTCGCAGCCCCTGACCTGGATTACTCTGGGAGTACTGGGTTTGAATCTCATTTACCTTTTCTATCAGCTCTTTCCGTATACATTTCTGGCCCGAAAGCAGTTGTTGAGTCAGCGGGAGACCAATTCCGACCGTAGCATCAGTCTGCTGATTTCGAATGTTTATCAGTACAATCGGGTATCGGAAAAACTACTGCGTTTGATCGATCAGATGGAGCCCGATATTGTATTGCTGGCCGAAACGGACCAGTGGTGGGCCGAACAAATGCGGCCCTTGCACGAATCCTATCCGCACCGGGTACTCAAGCCGATTGACAACACGTACGGTATGTTGCTGTACTCGCGGTTGAAACTGACGGATGCGTCGGTGAAGTTTCTGGTGGAAGAGGACATCCCATCCATTCACGCCAAAGTCTGGTTACGTTCCGACGAGCCCATTCAACTGTATTGTCTGCACCCAACCCCGCCCGTACCGCAGGAAAACCCACGATCAACCGAACGGGATAAGGAAATACTAATGGTAGGGCGGCAAGCGAAGCAATCGGATATTCCAGTGATTGTGGCAGGAGATATGAACGACGTGGCCTGGAGCTATACGACGGATCTGTTCTTGAAAACCAGTGGCTTGCTAGACCCCCGACGGGGCAGGGGATTTTACAGTACGTTTCACGCCAAGATTCCTTTTCTGCGTTTTCCGCTCGATCACGTGTTCTGTTCGTCGGACTTTAAATTATTACAGCTTCAGCGATTGCCCAGTGTCGAGTCAGATCACTTTCCGATGTTCATAAAACTGACGTATAACCCGAAAGCCGAACAGGAGCAGGAGCAAAACGAACTGGAAGCCAGCTCGGAAGAAAAAGAGTTGATTACGGAAAAAATTAACGCCGACACGGAAAGTGACGGCGAATCCAAACCCGACAAAAACCCCCTGGGTACCTAAAGGGAGGTTTCAAAATACCTAAGCTGCCTGTAAAAAGGTAGTAGAGACCTATCTCATCAGGTCTTTACTACCTTTTCGTTTTTATCAACAACTATCAACTAAAAACCAGTAATTATCCCACCAGCTCCCAGGCCGCCGCTACCGAATCCACGGGAAGCTGACAGGCCCGGTTGTAGCACACATACACCATGGTACGACCCTCTGTTGAGTCGCGGTGCAGTAACAGTGGGAGGGTACCGGATTCTTCAGCCCCCGTAAGAACCTTGTTGGGCAAGTATTTTGATTCCAGTTGCCGACGATATTCCTGTACGAGTGGCCCCACAATGGCGATTTCAACGGTGGGAGTACTGTGATAACTCGCCAGACTGGCCCAGTGGGGTAAAAACTCCGGATTACTCGCTAATAGCCCTTTGACTTTTTGCAGCATCTGATGGGAACGCTCGCCAAAATCGGGCCGATCGAGCAGCAGACTGAGCGTGTACAAAGCCGTCGCCATGATACTGTTGGAAGAAGGAATGACGTTGTCGAACAACTCCTTCTTGCGGGCGATCAAGGCATCTGAAACGGTACGATCGGTAAAGAAAAACAGACCGTCGGCTTCGTCCCAGAAATGAGAAATGGCATAGTCAGCCAGCTGTTCAGCTAGTCGTAACCAGCTTTCATCAAAGGTGGCCTGGTATAAATGGGTAAAGGCGTCCGCTACGGCGGCGTAATCTTCTAGAAAACCCGGAATGCGGGCCTGACCTTCTTTGTAGGAATGAAAAAGCTGTCCGTCCTGCAGCAGACGATCCTTGATGAACTGAGCATTCTGTAAAGCCAGAGCCAGAAAGTCCCCTTCGCCAAACGTCCGGTAGGCATCGACGAGTCCTTTCAGCATCAAACCATTCCAGGAAGTCAGAATCTTATCATCAAGTCCTGGGTGAATACGGGAATCACGAACCTGCCGTAACTTCTCGAAAAGTCCATCCATTTGTCCGGAAATCAATTCGTGTTCCTGCTCAAAGGATTCGAGCGTACGCTGGGGAAAGAGAATGTTCTTGCCCGTCGCGTGTCCACTCGACTCTTCGTGGTAGTTGCCTTCTTCGGTAACCTGGAAATAGTCGCACACCAGTTCACCCCAGACCGGCCCCAGGATTTCCAGAATTTCTGTTTTCGTCCAGGTATAAAACTTGCCTTCCTCTCCCTCGCTGTCCGCATCCAGTGCCGAATAGAAACCACCCTCGGGATGAGTCATTTCCCGCTGAAGCCATTCGACGGTTTGGTACACGACCCGTTTGTACAACGGTTCCTTCGTCGCCAGCCAGGCTTCCGAATACAAGCTCAGGAGCTGGGCGTTGTCGTATAACATTTTCTCGAAGTGGGGCAGAAACCATTCGCCATCCGTGGAGTACCGGGCAAATCCGCCGCCAATCTGATCGTAAATACCGCCCAGGGCCATGCGATCGAGCGTATGGCGTACGGCTTGTATGGTTTCCGGTTCGTACGTCTGCTGGAAATACCGCAGGGCAAACAGCCAGATCACGGGCATCGGAAACTTGGGGGCTCCGTTCGTACCGCCGCGTTCGACATCAAAGGAAGCGGCGAGTTTGGTATACGTCGTTTTGAGTTCTTCCAGAGTGAAGTCAACCGGCAGACCCGTCGGTACGGGCAGTCCGTATTTTTCCGTTTCCGAATAATGCATGTTCTTGGTAAATCCTTCCGCTGAATCTTGGAGAGCCTGACGCTGCGTCTGGAACGCTTCCCCAATTTGCTGGCAGATGCTCATCCAGTTACGGGCTGGAAAATACGTCCCGCCGTAAAAAGGCTTGGCGTCCGGCATGAGAAATACATTGAGCGGCCAGCCGCCTCGAATGCCCATGGCCTGTACTGCATCCATGTAAATGGCGTCCACGTCCGGGCGTTCCTCCCGGTCTACTTTAATACAAACAAAATGTTCGTTCATAAGCCGGGCTACGCTCTCCTGCTCGAAGGATTCCCGCTCCATCACGTGGCACCAGTGGCAGGCCGAGTAGCCAATCGACACTAGAATGGGTTTGTCTTCTTCACGGGCTTTTCGCAGGGCTTCTTCCCCCCAGGGATACCAATCGACGGGGTTATGGGCGTGCTGACGGAGGTAAGGAGAACTTTCGTGGACAAGGCGATTCATGGCAATAGAAGGTAGATGAAAGCGTATGAAAAATCGAGAAGTGACGGCGTTCCGCTGACGATTCCTCGGAAATTAACGGACGATAATCCGCTTGCTAACGGAATGAGTTCCATCCCAGAGCCGTACTAAATACATGCCAGGAGCCAGATTTTGTACAGAAAGTGGTAGGGTAGTGGAACCACTCCCAAGGCTGACCGACTGCTCGTGTACGGTTTGACCGGACAAGGCCACCAGTTGTACGCGGACGCTGCGATTCTGGGAAGAGAAAATATCGAGCGTAAGTTGGTTTGAAGCCGGATTGGGGGTGGGTTTAAAATCCAGTAGACTCAATGCCGATTCGGGTAGATCATACGTACACAGGAGCGTTTCCCGACCGCGTAAGGTGAGCGTTTGTTTCCAGTTTCCGACTTCCGCCGTAAGCGTAGTAGTCGCGTTTTCTGCGGCATACGGATTGTGAGCGGCGATCAGGATCTGGTTGTTTTTGATGATGCCCCGCCAGATGGGGTCCTGATCCGCAAAGTGATCGCGGGCGGATTTGGGAGTGTAGGCCATTCCTCCCGTAAAAAAGTCTTTGAATTGGGAAACGCGATACAGCCCCTGAACGAAATATTCATAATTCGCCAGATTCTCATTGGTACCCGAGTTCCCCGGACTTTCCCAAAGCCACAGGCCTTTCGCTCCGGCAAAAAACGGAAAAATGGCGGTAGCTTCGGCCATCCACGGGCGGATGGGCTGGTTGATCCAGTTCCCCGTGTAGCGTAACCAGACAATCGGGATAATGTCTTTCGAAGACCAGGCTTTATTGGCTTCCACCTGGAAAAGCAGATACGCCAGATAATTACCCGCGTAAGGATTCGGATACTCGTAGAGGTAGTACGCCGACGGCAGCAGGAAATCCTGCCGGTTATAGAACGAACCACCCACCGTATTGGTCAACGTGTCTTTGGTCAGATAATGGATGCGTTCGACGTTGCTAGTCCAGTCCTGCCAGCTATTTCCGTCGATATTCAAAAACGTATTTCGGATGGGCGTATCGGCGTAGGCGGTAAGTTTCGTCGAAGTACTGAGGCCATTTTCCCGGAGGTAGTTCAGGGGAGCCGCATACAAATTCTGCATATCCCGCTGGTACCGCGTCAGAAAGGCCGCATCGTTGAGCTGACCATACGGAGGCGGAACCAGATTGCGGCGTTTAAGACTGAGAATACTATCGTTGGTATTGTAATGCCGCTCAATATCGGCCATGAGAATGTCCGTTTCCGGAAGGGCCTTCCCCCGCGAGTCGTTAAACAAATTGGCAAAGGCTCGCATCTCGCCCGCCCATTTATCGCGGTATCGGTTGAGGTCATTGGCCCAGGGCGATTCGAGTACATCCCAGGGTTGACCAATCCCCGTAGCGGTTCCGTACCACAACAAGGCCCGGTTGGCCCTGGGCAGGTTGCTGTCCGCTCCGGTAAAGGCTGCTAGGTGAGTAAATCCTTTACGCAGGGGCGTTTGCTGGGTATCGTTCAACCGTGGTCCACTATAAATCAAAGTAAAAGGCAAGGTGAAATCCGGGAACTGCTGCCAGTTGATGACTCCATTTTGCGTGGAAGGCTGAAACGTGGGAGCGGGACAATTCTGCGAGAAGGCGGAAAGAAAGCAGCTGTTCAGCAGGGCCCAAAAAGCAATCAGACGAATAACGTAAATGGATTTCAAGCCGATAGATTTAGGTTCAATGCAACAAAATAACGGCACTTTTTGCAGAGTGGAAAGGCAATCCCTACTTTTGACTGAACGTTAGTACGGAGTTTGTCCCCGTCTTTCCTTTCCTACGCTCATGATGAAAACACTCGTTTTGGGATTACTGAGCTTGGTGCTCTTTACGTTTGCTTCCTGCAAAAAAGACCCTGACCAGCCAAAAACTTCCGCTAAAGAAGACATGCTGATCAATACGTCCTGGAAACTCAACCGGGTGACCGACGTGGATGGTAAAGTCATCGACCGAAGCCGTCTGGGGGTATTTACGGATGCGATTTATGCCATGTCCATTCAGTTTCAGACCAATAACCGCGTACGGGCCCTTAATGAAAGCGGGCAGGTACTCAACGGTGGAACCTGGTATCTGAATGCCGACGAAACGGTAGTGGATATTGATGTCAGTGGTTTTGCCGGAGCCTTTAAACTCGTTACCTTAAGCAGCAACAGCCTGACGTTACAGCAAGCGAACGTACAGGTGGACGGTAAAGCTCAGGCCGCCAATCTGGAATTTATTCCTGGTAAATAGAACATTGTCGCTTGAATCATTTACCAAGCCCGAAAATTCGTTTTCGGGCTTTCCTATAACCAGCCGGGCCGAAAGTACGGTACGGCTTTACCCCTAAAACACGTTACCTTGCGGAAGTTTAATCGTACGTCCTCTTGCCTATGAAATCATTTTTAACAACCCTTCTGGTTGGTAGTTCTACGTTTCTGTACGCTCAGCAAGGCGGAAACCTGACTTGCGAGCACCTGAAAAACCCGCTGGGCATTGACGCTCCGCAACCCCGCTTCAACTGGCACATGCAGGATTCACGGCCCGGAGCCCGACAAACGGCGTATCAGCTTTTTGTGAGCACCGATTCTTTGCAAGTACAGAAAGCAGCCCTTTGGCAATCGGGCAAAATTACTTCTGGTCTGAATCAGGCCGTATACAAGGGGCCAGCTCTGAACCCCTACACCAAATATTACTGGGCCGTAGTGCTGTGGGATCAGGACGGAAAAGTTGCTCCCCTGAGCTCAGTAGCGAGTTTTGAAACCGGCCTGATGAATCAGCTTAACTGGAAAGGCTCCTGGATTTCGGATTCCCGCGATAGTAAGATCAAGCCCGCCCCGTACTTTCGGAAAGCCTTCCAGACGACGAAGAAAATTCGTTCGGCCCGGGCGTATGTGGCAGCCGCTGGTCTGTACGAGCTCTTTATTAACGGTCAAAAAGTTGGTAATCACCGCCTGGATCCCATGTACACGCGGTTTGACCGCCGAACCCTGTATGTGACCTATGACGTAACCAAACAGCTACAGGAAGGGAAAAATGCCATCGGTATCCTGCTCGGAAATGGCTGGTACAATCACCAGTCAACGGCGGTATGGTATTTCGATCAGGCTCCCTGGCGGAGTCGTCCCTCGTTTTGTCTGGATGTACGGGTGACCTATGAAGATGGCAGTACCGAAACGATCTCAAGTGATACGTCCTGGAAAACGGCGTTGAGTCCGATTGTATTCAATAGCATCTACACCGCCGAGCATTACGATGCCCGGTTGGAACAGGCTGGCTGGAATACGCCAGATTTTGACGATTCGAAGTGGAAAAACGGAATAAATCGACCCGCTCCTTCGCAACATATTGTCGCTCAGGCCCTGCACCCGATTCGCAACGTCGAAGAAATCCGGACGGCCTCGCTGGTACGGCTCAACGATACGACCTGGGTGTATAACATGGGTCGAAACATTGCGGGCGTTAGTGAATTGAAAGTGAAGGGAAAATCGGGTACGGTTGTCCGCCTGAAACACGGCGAACGTTTGTACGAAAACGGTCGGGTTGACCTGTCTAATATTGACGCCCACTATCGACCCACCGATAATCAGGACCCTTTCCAGACCGATATTGTAACCCTGAGTGGCCGGGAAGATACGTTCATGCCCCGCTTTAATTATAAGGGCTTTCAGTACGTGGAAGTAACGTCGCAGGATCGGGATCTCGAACTGACGCCAGCCAGCCTGACGGCTTATTTCATGCACAGTGATGTGCCGCCGATAGGGCAGGTGCAATCCTCGAATCCGACGCTGGATAAAATCTGGTCGGCCACGAACAATGCGTACTTGTCCAACCTGTTCGGGTATCCGACCGACTGCCCCCAACGGGAGAAAAACGGCTGGACGGGCGACGGACAAATTGCTATCGAAACGGGATTGTACAGCTTCGATGGCATTACCATCTACGAAAAATGGCTGGCCGACCACCGCGACGAGCAGCAGTCCAATGGCGTATTACCAGCCATCATCCCCACCAGCGGCTGGGGCTACGACTGGGCCAACGGTCCGGACTGGACGAGTACCATTGCGGTCATTCCCTGGAACCTGTATCTCTTCTACGGAGATGCCAAGCCGTTGTCTGATAACTACGAGAACATCAAACGATACGTCGATCACATTACGGAAATCGCTCCTTCGGGCCTGACAACCTGGGGCCTGGGGGATTGGGTACCGGTAAAATCCAAGTCGCCGGTTGAGCTGACGTCGAGTATCTATTACTTCGTTGATGCTACGATTCTAAGCAAAGCGGCTGGGTTACTCAATAAAACGGAAGAGCAGGCCAAATACGCTGCGTTGGCAAAGAAAATTCAGGACGCCATCAATGCTAAATACCTCAATTCGCAAACAGGTATCTATGGATCAGGCCTGCAAACGGAACTGGCCGTACCCTTGCAGTGGGGTGTGGTTCCTGAAAACCTGAAAGCCAAAGTGGCCGACAATCTGGCGAAACGGGTGAAAGCCGATGGCAATGCTTTGGACGTAGGTTTATTGGGTACGAAAGCCATTTTGAATGCCTTGAGCGAAAATGGTCATGCGGACGTAGCGTACACGCTGGCTTCCAACGAAAAGTATCCTTCCTGGGGCTGGTGGATTAAAAATGGAGCAACGACCTTGTACGAGAATTGGGACATTCAGGCCAAGTCCGATATTTCACTGAACCATATTATGTTCGGGGAAATTGGGGCCTGGATTTACAAAGGGCTGGGAGGCATCAAGCCCGATCCGACGCAGCCGGGTTTCAAAAATGTATTACTACATCCCAATTTCGTAGCTGGGCTGGAGCAATTCGAAGCTCAGCACGAGGGTCCGTATGGTCGCATTGTTTCTTCCTGGAAACGGATCGGTAAGACCGTCGAATACAAGGTTAGTATTCCGGCCAACAGTACGGCTTCTGTTTTTCTGAAAGGGAAAAAAGTAACCTTAGCGGGCAAGCCGGTAGCGGTAACAAAGCCGAGCGAAGGCTACAAAGTAGGAGCAGGCGATCATACGTTTGTCATCGAAGAATAAATAGGTTACAAGCCGTATAAAAAAGGCTAGCCCGGATTAATCCAGGCTAGCCTTTTATTTTTTATGCGTAACCGATCCAGTCATTCAAAAAGGTGTGCAGCAGTGCATACACAAAAAACCAGTGGACTTTTCTGGATACCTGAAGTTGCCCCTTTCGGAAGTAGACGAGCGTAGAAACGAATGCCTCAACGCAATACCGCACCAACCCTAAACAACTGCGGCCACTCGAAACTCTAAACCCACAACTCAAACCCTAACGACTCCAACTGAAAACTCAATTCATGTAAATGCCATCGTCTTCCAGGCGAATGACCCGCTCCCGGTACAGGGCTCCAATGGCTTTTTTGAAGGCCTTCTTGCTCATTTGCAGCGTTGAATAAATCACAGCAGGGTCACTATTGTCCGTAAGCGGAAGAAAGCCGCTTTGGTCCTGTAGCGTCTTTAGAATTTTCTCCGTATTGACGTCAATGCTGTGGTAGTACCCCTGCGGTTGGAGAGAAAGGTCAATGGATTTATCAACCCGTACTTGCTTGATATAACCTTTTACTTTATCGCCAATGGTCAGCGGCTGAAATACCTCGTTGTAGTAAATCAAACCCCGGTAATGATTGTTGATGATGGCATTATAACCCAGGTCACTGCGTTCGTAGATCAACAGGTCCACTTCATCGCCGGGAGCGAAGGGAATGCGTTCGTATTCCAGATACTGACCCACTTTGCAGGTACCAATGAGGCGATCGGTCTCTACGTCTGGTACGAGTGCCACCACGACCGATTCACCTTCCTGCAAGGGATGCAGTTGTTCGCTGAAGGGTACCAGCAGATCTTTCTCCAGTCCCCAGTCCAGAAAAGCCCCGAACTTACCAGCCGATTTCACTTTCAGCACGCCAAACTCGTATAATTCCAGATACGGTTGTAAGGTGGTAGCAATGAGCCGGTCCTCCGAATCGCGGTACACGAATACTTCGATCTCATCCCCCTCTTCCAGCCCTTCCGGGATGTATTTGTTGGGTAGAAGTAATTCATCTTCACCATTGCCTAAAAACATTCCTACGCTGGTGAGTCGGAGGGCCGTCAGTGTATTTTTTTTTCCTACAGAAATCATAAAACGATCATTGAGGTACAACCCTGGGTTGTACAATTCCTGCTGCAAAGTTCTTCTTTTTTGGTCAGGAATGAGCATTACGCACCATTCATTTATTCATTCCTCACTTTCATACCCGAGGTACGTATAGCAGTTAGCGTGTACTTGACATTGTCCTAGCACCCTGAATCGAATTCTATAGGCTCCCCCAGTTTGAGGTAGAGGTGAATGTTAATAAAAGCTAAAATTGTACATTGTATATGATCATTGATTTAAGTCAAATAAAATAATTCCATACATATAAATCGTTAATTTCTGATTTTTAGGACATTATCTATAGTTAAATAAGTATATCAAGAAATGGTTAGACAGCTAATTTTTTACGAAACGTCGACGTTTTATAGGATTTTATCTTACAAAGAATCATTATAAATTGGTATAGTATAATTAATTATAAAAATATTTTAAAAGTATTGTTGCTTGTGTTGAATAATTGGATAAAATTGTGAAGTAAAGCTTCAAAACCTAATACAATTACCATGATGAACCACTTATACCAGTTAGGAAGGGTAGTATTTATACTTACTCTTCTGGGATTACTTTGTGGGGTGGCAGAAGCCTGGGCTCAAAACCGTCAAGTGACGGGTAAGATTGTAGAGCCATCGGGCCAACCCATTCCCGGAGCCAGTGTGTTAATAAAAGGCACCACCAGCGGGGCCAATACGAACACGAACGGCGAGTTTACGGTAACCCTTACCTCTACGGATGCCGTATTGCTGATTACAGCCGTTGGCTATAAAACGCAAGAAATCGTCGTTGGCAATCAAACGCGTATCGATGTCACGCTTCAGGAAGAAGCCGCTTCGCTGAATGAAGTAGTGGTTACGGGTTATACGACGGATAGCCGTCGGGAAACAACTGGGGCCGTTTCCACCGTAAAAACTAAAGATCTGACCGTAACGCCTTCTGGTAACGTCGAGCAACAGTTGCAGGGACGGGTAGCGGGGGTAACCGTTATCACCAATGGTCAGCCCGGTACGACCAGTCAGGTGCGGGTACGGGGCTTTGGTGCCTTTGGCGGCAACGAACCCTTGTACATCGTTGATGGAGTACCAACCAGCTCTACCGAGTTTCTAAACCCTGACGATATTGAGTCGACTACCGTATTAAAGGATGCAGCCTCTGCTTCCATCTACGGAGCCCGGGCGGCCAGTGGGGTAATCGTTTATACGACGAAGAAAGGTCAGCGGCAGGCCCGGAAATTAACCGTTACGTATGATGGTTTATTTGGCTTGACGGATCCCGGCAAAGGTCAGCAAATGATGAATCCCACGGATTTCGCCAACTGGACCTGGAATGCATACCGGAACAACGGCTGGAAGGTAGGCGATGATGAATGGACTCACCCGCAATTTGGGAATGGAGCGAACCCCGTTATTCCGGACTATTTGATGGTAGGAAAGAATTATGGCGTCGTGGGTAACATTGATCTGAATGCGGAACGGGCCAAATACAATGTCAATTTTGATGCGGGCGATATTTATCAGGTGGTAGCCACCAATCGGCAGGGTACGGATTGGTACAAAGCCATTACTCGTACTGCTCCGCTGATGCGGCACTCACTGGGTTTTTCGGGTGGTACCGAATCCAGTCGTTACTACGTAGGCCTGGGTATTCAGACGCAAGCGGGTATCCTGAAATACAACGATTTCAAGCGGTACAGCATACGGGCCAATACGGAATTTGATGTGCTGAAAAACCTTCGCATCGGCCAGAACTTCCAGGCTACCTACCGGCAGGTGCTCGGTCAGTCGGGAGGAAACGGTGGAGCCGGGGTTTCCGCGGATGAAAATGATATTCTCTCGGCGTTCCGGATGCCCTCCATCATTCCCATTTACGACGTATTCGGGGGTTATGCGGGTACGGCGGCGAAGGGCTTCAACAACCCCCGTAACCCCGTGGCCTCGCGGGATGGTCAGAAAGACAACCGGGGCTTTGGTGCCAGTGCTTTTGGCAACGCGTACCTTGAATTTGACCCCATTCAGAATTTAACCCTGCGGAGTAGCATTGGAGGAAGTTATACGGGTTATAGTAACTGGGGTTACAACCGTCGTCAGTACGAAAACTCGGAAAACAACTCGGCCTTCAGCTACAACGAAACCTACGGCTTCAACTTTGCCTGGACGTTCACGAACACGGCCAACTTTAAAAAAGACTTCGGTCTGCATAACTTCGATGTACTGGTAGGGCAGGAAGCACTGAATACGGGAGCGGGTCGCGAAAACCGTACTTCCGGTCAGAGTCCATTCTCGATTGATAAAAATTATGTTACAATCACTAACGTATCCTCGCGGGTGGCTAACAGTGACTTGTACCGGGGAGCTACGTTCTACTCGTTGTTTGGTCGCCTGAAATACTCCTTCAACGAAGGGAAATACGTGGTGACGGGGCTGGTTCGCCGCGATGGTTCGTCTAAATTCGCTGCCGCTAATCGGTTTGGGGTATTTCCCGCCTTCTCGGCTGCCTGGCGAATCTCGGAAGAACCTTTCCTGAAAAATGTCGGCTTTCTACAGGATCTGAAAATTCGCGGAGGCTGGGGTATCATGGGTAACTCGAACAACGTAAACCCCACCAACCAGTATAGCTTGTACGCTACTACCCTGGGCCAGTCGGCGTACGATTTGAACGGTACCAATTCCAGTACACTCGAAGGCTACTACCGCTCGCAAATCGGGAACCCTTTTGCTAAATGGGAAAGCAGCGTTACCTCCAACATTGGCTTTGATGCTACGTTGTTCGATGGTAAACTGGATGTTATTCTGGACCTCTGGCGGAAAAATACGAAAGACTTATTATTCCAGGTTCCTGTTACTGCCGAAGTGGGTTCCTCTGCTCAGCTGCCCTACGTAAACTCGGGTCAGATGCGGAACCAGGGTATTGACCTGCAAATCATCAATCGGGGAAAAATCACCAGTGATCTGAATTACGAAGTAAACGTAACGGCGGGTTGGCTGGACAATAAAATCGTTTCGCTGGCTCAGGGGCTCAAATACCTTACTTCGGTAAACCCAGGTTTCCGGGGAATCAATCCCATCCGTAACCAATTGGGCTACTCCATCTCCTCGTTCTACGGGTACAAAGTAACGAACCTGTTCCGCGATCAGGCCGAAGTAGATGGGGCTCCGCAACAAGATGGTGCCGGTCCCGGACGCTTCCGCTACCAGGACCTTAACAACGATGGCGTAATCAATGCCGATGACCGTACTTATTTGGGCAGCCCGGTACCGAAGTTTGTGGGTGGTTTGAATCTGACTCTGCGTTACAAAAACTTCGATTTTGTAACCTATCTCTATACGTCGCTGGGTAATAAAGTGTTCAACGTATCGAAGTGGTTTACGGATTTCTATCCTTCATTCGCCGGAGCAGCCATCAGCGAACGGGTGAAAGAATCCTGGACGCCTAATAACCTGAACGCAAGCATCCCCATTTTCGAAAGTGCCTCGAACTTCTCTACCAACACGCAATCCAACTCGTTCTACGTAGAAAATGGTTCGTACCTGCGTTTACAGAACCTCTCCCTAGGCTATACACTGCCCGCACCCACGCTGAGTAAGCTGCGGATGCAGAAACTGAGAATTTACATCTCAACGAATAACCTCTTTACCATAACCAAGTATCAGGGTCTGGACCCAGCCGTAGGGGGCAACGCCGATACCAATTTCGGTATTGACGTTGGAAACTACCCCGTAACCCGTAGTTGGGTAGCCGGTATCAACCTTGCTTTTTAATCGGGAGCCTTCTGGTAACAAAAGGAAAACTATTCTTATCGAACACTATGATGAGTGATACCATACAACTCTTAACAAAGAAACGCACTGCACTGGCGACCCTGATTTTGGCCACAACCGCCCTGGTTTGGTCTTGTAAAGACGACTTTCTGGAAATTCCAGCGACGGGTGCACTGACGGATTCACAACTGGCCACCACCAAGGGACTCGATGGCCAGCTCATCGCCGTATACGCTCAGCTCAACGGACGGTCCACGCGGTTGGCGAGTGCCAGCAACTGGCTTTGGGGTAGCATTCGGGGTGGGGATGCCAACAAGGGCACAAACCCGGGGGATTACACCGATATCAATCCGATTCAACGCTTCGAAACGATTACGACGAGCGTACCGGTACAGGACAAATGGAATGGCAATTACGAAGGCGTGGCCCGGGCCAATGCGGTACTGCGAATCATGGCAAAGGCGGGTTCCGCCATTCCCGAAGCGGACCAGAAGCGAATCGCCGCCGAAACGCGATTTTTAAGGGGCCATTATTACTTTGAATTGAAGCGGGAATTTGGCAATACGCCCTACGTCGATGAGAGCATTGACTACGGAACGGGAATCGAAAAAGTGCCTAACAACGCCGACCTCTGGCCTAAAATTGAAGAGGATTTCAAGTACGCCTACGCAAACCTGCCGGAAACGCAGGGGGCCGTAGGTCGGGCCAACAAGTGGGCGGCCGCTTCGTACTTAGCCAAGGTGTATATGTACCAGTCCAAATTCAGTGAGGCGAAAGCGTTGTACGACCTGATTATTGCGAATGGGAAAACCAGTAATGGCAAGAAATACGGACTGGTAGCCAAGTATTCCGACATCTTCAAGGCCTCAAACGACAACCACGAAGAATCCATCTTTGCTATTCAGGCGGCGGCTAATACGGGCAACGTCAATAACGCGAACCCGGAATTTGACCTGAACTTCCCTTACAATACGGGAACGGCTGGTCCGGGTAATTGCTGCGGCTTCTTCCAGCCGAGCTTTGAGCTGGCCAACTCTTTCCGTACCACTGCCCAAGGATTGCCTTTGCTGGATGGATCATACAATAATGCGGGAAATGAGGTGAAAACGGACATGGGTCTGGAAAGTAGCCAGAGCTTTACACCCGACGCGGGCAACCTCGATCCGCGAATCGATCACTCGATTGGTCGCCGGGGCATTCCGTATCTCGACTGGCAGGATTTTCCCGGCAAAGACTGGATTCGGGAACAGTCGTACGGCGGACCGTATTCTCCGAAAAAATACGTGTACTACAAGTCAGACGTAGGTTCTTTGCAGGATAACAGCTCCTGGACGCCCGGTTACACGGCCATTAACTTCACCATTCTCCGTTTCGCGGATGTATTGCTGATGGCAGCCGAAGCCGAAATTGAAGTGGGATCGCTGGAAAAAGCCCGCGAGTATGTCAATCTGGTACGCAAACGGGCGGCCAATTCGGCGGGTTTTGTGAAACGAAGCAACGGCTCCGACGCTGCCAAATACGTAATCGGCACCTACGATACCGCCTGGACCGACAAGGCCGCGGCTCGTACCGCCGTTCGTTTTGAACGCAAACTGGAGCTTTCGGGAGAAGGCCATCGCTTCTTTGATCTGGTTCGCTGGAAAACGGCGGCTACGGAACTCAATGCGTACCTCACTTACGAAGGCCGGAAGTTATCGGGTGCATTGGGGGGAGCGAAATTCACCACCAATCAGGATGAATACTCGCCCATTCCGCAGGCTCAGATCGACTTGCAGGGACAGGACGTACTGAAGCAGAATCCCGGTTATTGAGTAGACCAAACCCTTTAACCCCGCGGATTTGCATTCGCGGGGTTTTATCCATTCCTAACCTGGCACTATTTCCCGAATGACCTTTTTACGAATGAAACAATTATCCGTTTGGGTAGGACTAGCCGGACTGCTGGGGGGCCTTGCGGCTTGTGATCAGCCGCTATTCAGTAACCTGCCCGCCGCTGATACGGGCATCACCTTTGCCAACCGAATTGTAGAGAATGATTCCATCAACGTGCTCGATTTTGAGTACACGTATAATGGTGCGGGCGTAGGTATTGGCGATTTCAATAACGATGGTCTGGCGGACGTGTACTTTACGGGTAATCAGGTGGCTAACCAGTTGTACCTGAATAAGGGACATCTGACTTTTGAAAATATTACGCAAAAAGCGGGTGTAGAGGGCAAAGGCCGCTGGTGCTCGGGAGTAGCCGTGGTAGATATCAACGCCGACGGCTGGCTGGATTTGTACGTGTGTGCGACGGTTAGCAAAAGTCCCGAGCGGCGGGAAAATCTATTATACATCAATCAAACCTGTCAGCCTGGGGGGACGCCTACGTTTCGGGAAATGGGCCAGGCCTATGGCGTAGCCGACAGCGGTCATTCGACCAACGCGGCTTTTTTCGACTACGACAATGACGGCGACCTGGATTTGTACGTATTAACCAACGAAATGGAGCCCGAGCGGCATCCCAATAATTTTCATTACAAACACCGGGACGGTTCAGCCTCTAACACCGACCGACTGTACCGAAACGAAGGGACGGATCCGGTTTTGGGCCATCCCGTGTTTAAAAATGTGTCGAAAGAAGCCGGAATCACGATTGAAGGATATGGACTGGGCCTGAATATCTGCGACATCAATCAGGACGGCTGGAAAGACATCTACGTAACTAACGATTACATCAGCAATGACCTGTTCTGGATTAACAACCAGGACGGTACCTTCACGGATCGCTCGGCGGAGTATCTGAAGCATACGAGTGCCTCGGCCATGGGTATGGATATTGCCGACCTAAACAATGACGGTCAGCCCGAGATCATCGCTCTGGATATGCTGCCCGAGGACAATTACCGGAAAAAAATGTTTCTGAATCCGGCCAGTTACCAGACCTACATCAACAATGAAATCTTTGGATATCAGTACCAATATGTTCGCAATACCTTACAATTAAATCAAGGGCTGGTTCCGGACGCGTCGGGTAAACGCCGTCCGGTATTTTCTGATATTTCCATGCTGGCGGGCGTGGCGGAAACGGACTGGAGCTGGACGCCATTAGTGGCCGATTTTGATCAGGACGGCTACCGCGACATTATCGTGACAAACGGCTATCCGAAAGACATTACAGATCACGACTTCGTGGCCTATCGGGCCGATGTGGGTTCCATCGCGGGTTCGGATTTGTTGCTGCACGAAATCCCGCAGGTGAAAATCCGCAATTATGCTTTTCAGAATAATCAAAACCTGACCTTTACCAATCAGGCCGAAACCTGGGGGTTGACCCAGCCGACCTTTTCCAGCGGGGCCGCGTACGCCGATCTGGATAATGACGGTGACCTAGATTGGGTAGTCAGCAATATCAACGATTCGGCTTTTGTGTACCGAAACAATCTGACGGAAAACAAAACGAAAGATCATCATTTTCTTCGGGTGAAGTTTAAAGGCGAAGGCCAGAATCCGATGGGTCTGGGAGCCCAGGTGGAGATCCGCTACGGCGAAGATCAGCAGCAGATGTACGAGCACACCATCTATCGCGGCTATCTGTCGAGTATGGAAGCGGCGGGGCATTTCGGGCTGGGCAAGCAGACCAGCGTTCGGGAATTAACCGTTACTTGGCCCAATGGACGTTCCCAAACGCTTCGTAACCTGCCTGTCGATCAGGTCGTAACTCTCGACATACGGAATGCTCATCAGAAACGCAATACTCCGGCCCCCCGGCCTACGCTGTTTGAAGCCATTGACGACACGCTGGCCATTCCCTATAAACATACCGAACGGGATTACATCGACTTCAACGTACAGAAAACGGCACCCCACAAATTTTCACAGTTTGGACCTTCCATTGCTGTGGGGGATGTCAACGGTGACGGCCTCGATGACTTGTTTATGGGCGGTTCGCGAAGACAGCAGGGAACCTTCCTGCTCCAAAAAGCCACGGGCGGTTTTCAACCGATGCCTCTCCAGGCGGACCCTTGGGGTGACGCTAAGCAGTCGGAAGACGCGGGTACCTTACTTTTCGATGCGGATGGCGATGGTGATCTGGATTTGTACATTGTCAGTGGGGGAGGTGAAGCCCACGCCGGCAGCGAAAGTTTTCAGGATCGCTTGTACCTCAATGATGGCAAGGGAGGTTTCCAGCGAAACCTGCGTGCCTTGCCCGCCGAGCGAATCAGTGGTTCCTGCGTGAAAGCCGCTGATTTTGACCGAGATGGGGATCTGGATTTGTTCGTGGGTGGTCGCGTTGAACCGGAAGCCTTTCCGAAACCAGTTTCCAGTCGCATTTTGAGAAATGATTCCCAAAAGGGTAAGGTGTTGTTCACCGACGTAACGCCGCAGCTGGCTCCGGCCTTGGTCAACATCGGCATGGTGTGCGATGCGTTATGGACTGATCCGGACCGGGATGGCTGGCCGGATTTATTACTCGCCGGTGAGTACATGCCTCTGACCTTACTGAAGAATACAAAAGGAGCGTTGGCTCGGGCGAATACGGGGCTGGAGTCCTACGTAGGTTTCTGGAATTCAATAAGTTCGGGAGATTTCGACAACGACGGCGACATCGATTACATCGCAGGGAATCTGGGTGAAAACAATCTGCTGCGGGTTTCTGAGCAGCGACCCGCCCGCCTGTACGCGAAAGATTTTGACCAAAACGGTAGTTATGACGTAATTCCCAGCGTGTATTATCCGGAAAAAGAAGGGGGTACTTATCAGGAATATCCCTTCCACGTACGCGATGATATGGTGAAGCAACTGATTGGTACACGGGCCAAAGCTCCCAATTACAAAACCTACGCTGACCTGACGATGGATCAGTTCTTGAGTGCCGAGGAACGAAAAGATGCTCTGGTATTGCAGGCAAATTATTCTAAATCAAGCTATATTGAAAACCAGGGAAACGGTACGTTCGTGGTGAAACCACTGCCCATGCTGGCTCAGATCGCTCCGGTATTTGGTCTGGTTATCGAAGATTTTAACGCCGATGGCAATCTGGACGTGCTGCTGGCCGGAAACGATTATGGCAATGAGCTAACCATGGGCCGTTACGATGCCTTTCAGGGTTTACTGTTATTGGGTAACGGAAAGGGAGGCTTGCGGGCGGTATCACCGGCTGAAAGCGGACTACTGATTCCGGGTGATGCCAAGGGACTGGTTCAGTTTCTGGATGCGAAAGGGCAGTACTGCCTGATGGCTACGCAAAACCGGGATCGTCTGCGGTGTTTTCGGCTTCGTCAGCCCCAGCCCGTCGTTCGACTGTCTCCCAGGGATGAAACGGTAGTACTGACGCTGAAAAACAAGCAGTCCCGACGGATGGAAGTGCCGCTGGGTTCCTCGTTCTATTCGCAGTCTTCGGCCTTAGTACTGAAAAATTCACAACTGGTTCATGCCCAGGCAATTTCTGCCAAAGGCAGCTCCCGTAAGCTTTGGTAATTCCCTCAATTCCTGACCTATGAATCATTACAAACCCTTTCTTCTGTTGCTACTGTTGGGGGGCTTACTGACGGCCTGCCAATCTACGTCACGGGTACAAACGCTGGATCCCAAAAGCCCGGAAAGTGTACATAGCTGCGTCAAGAAACTGACCGATGTCATCGTGTACGACATTTTTTCTCCGCCCGTAGCCAGTCGAATTTACACGTATACTGCTCTGGCCGCTTACGAGGCCGGACGGTTCGAAGACTCCAGCCAGCCTTCACTGACCCAGCATCTCAACGATTTTCCGGCCATGCCGAAACCCGAGGCGGGCCAGTCGTACGCTTATACGCTAGCCGGGGTAAAGGCCTTTTGTTTCGTAGCTGAGAAGTTGACGTTTTCCAAAGATACCATCCGGCAATTTGAAGCTCGGCTGCTGGAACGTTTCCGTGTTTCCGTGGACAAGCCAACCTACGAACGCTCCATCGCTTTTGGGGAGCAAATTGCGAAGAAGATCATGGAGCGAGCGGCGAAAGACCATTACAAGGAAACCCGCGGTATGGAACGGTACAGCATCAAACAGGATATTGAAGACAAATGGCTCCCGACACCGCCCGATTATTCCGATGCCGTCGAACCTTACTGGGGACTCATTTCACCAATGGGCATGGACTCGGCGAGTCAGTTCAAGCCTGAACGGCCCTATCCGTACAGCCGCAATCCGCAGAGTCCGTTCTGGAAAGAGGTCGTCAAGGTGTATGAAACCGGAAATGCACTGGATGAGGAGAAAAAAGCCATTGCTCGTTTCTGGGATGACAATCCGTTTGTGTCCCAGCATTCGGGCCATTTAATGATTGGCCGGAAAAAGATGACGCCCGGCGGACACTGGATGGCCATTGCAGGACTGGCGGCTCGCCAGACCAAAGCCAATTGGGTGAAATCGGCTCAAGGATACGCCCTGACGGCGTCGGCTTTACTCGACGGTTTCATTAGTTGCTGGGACGAGAAGTACCGCAGTGAATACCTGCGACCCGTGACCGTGATTGATAAGTTTCTGAATCCTCGCTGGGAGTCGTATTTACAAACGCCTCCTTTTCCTGAATACACCTCCGGCCATAGCGTAATCTCTGCTTCGGCGGCTTCGGTGCTGAGCCAGTTGTACGGAGCAAATTTTGCCTTTCACGATACGACGGAGAAAGAATACGGCCACGGCGAACGCAGCTTCCATTCCTTCATGGAAGCCGCTGAACAGGCGGGCATCAGCCGGATGTACGGCGGAATTCATTACGAATTTTCCTGTAAACGCGGTATGGAGCAGGGCAAAAAAGTAGGTTCCTGGTTACTACTCAAAACCGGCTTGTCGGCTTCGCTGGCCCAGCGATAACGTATGATTCGATTGCTTACTCAATGGATTATGCGGCTAGGGAGCTGGCTGAGCCTGGTCCTGATTCTCAGTTACTGTCGACCAGGCTCTAGTTTGCTGGCTGAAAAAGGGGCTCAGTTAGTGGACCAGCATTGCAGTTCCTGCCACTTGGCCGTTCACCCGGTATTACTCGATCGACAAACCTGGTTAAAGCAGGTGTTGCCCGCCATGGCTCCCAAATTAGGAATTGGCACCACCGCCCGTGGTGAATATTACCCGGAAACAAATGCTGCCTTACCTTTCGAAGAATGGCTGACATTGGTAGACTATTTCAGGCAGTTCGCTCCCGATACGCTACTGCCCGCTCAGCGAGTTCCGGTCAGCAATGACTACTCCCTGTTCGCCATCAAGCCCGCTCCCGCCGATTCCGCGACGGCCCTCACGCTGATGGTACATCTGGAAAAAGACCGGGTGTACTCGGCTCAGGCTACCAATGCGATGCTGGTACAATGGGATCGGCACTTGAATCGGATCGATTCGGTTCGTTTTCCGGCTCCGGTAGTACAGTTGCACGTTCGTTCCGACTCGGAAATGTTCGCTACCAGCATCGGTACCATGCGGGCTCAGGATCAGTGGGCGGGAAGTCTGATTCACCGAAAGGGCTCTAACCAAACCGTACTAGCCCCACAAATGCCCCGACCTATTCACACAGCTTCCGGCGATTTCAACCGCGATGGACGTACGGATTGGCTGATTGCCGGCTTCGGACATACGCAGGGGGGGCTGTACCTGACTAGCCAACGAGCCGACGAAACCTATGAAACCCGACTACTGACGGCCCAGCCCGGAGCTACGCAGATTGAGGTGGGAGACTACAACGCGGATGGCTGGCCCGATGCTATCGTCCTGTTTGCCCATGCCAATGAAGGCCTGTGGTTATTTCAAAATGATCAGAAGGGTGGGTTTAAATCAATTCCTTTGCTGCGATTTTTACCCCTGGCCGGATCGAGTAGTTTTCAGTTAGTGGACCTTAATAAAGACGGAAAGTTAGATCTGATTTATACCAGTGGTGATAATAGTGACTATTCCCGGATTCTAAAGCCGTATCATGGGCTGTATATCTATCTGAATGAAGGGAATTTTAAATTCCGGAAACACTGGTTTTATCCCATCAACGGAGCTACCAAAGTTTTAGCCGAAGATTTTGATTTGGATGGCGATGTCGATCTGGCTACGATTGCCTTTTTTGCGGACTTTCAACACCACCCACAGGAGAACTTTTTGTACTTCAAACAAACGCAACCCTTACATTTTCAACCTTACTCGCCACCGATTACTACTTTTGGTCGCTGGATTTGTATGGATGCCAAAGATTGGGACGGTGACGGCGATACGGATTTAGTGCTCGGTAACTTTTCAAAAGGTTTTCGTAACTTACCCCACATTCAACCGCATTGGAGTATAAAAATTCCTTTTATCATTCTTGAAAATAAGACCCATAATAAGCTAAATAAACGAGCGTCTTTAGTTCAGTAAATATTAGTCTAGTACTCATTATTTAAAGGCTGATTTTCGCCAATATAAGCGTATAGATTATAAAGTTAATCGGAGTAGTTTGTTTAATAAAATGAATTTTTAACAAGTCGTAAAACAGCGTATACGGTCCAGCGTTTGCAACTTGTATTAGTTTTTGTTAAATAAGTACGGAATCAATTCTAAGCCTTACTCAAGCATTAAAATCTTACTCAGTTCAATTGGCTAGGAATTGTGTCTAAGTAACGCATATCGTATAATCGTTTTGTTACAAAAAATATTGTAAATTTATAATCGTCTCAAGAATGGAGATTGGAGAAAAAAATTACATTTGCTCAGTTGTTCGTTCAAAAAGTGCCCGATGTTTTCCTCTGAAAAGCCATTCGATTTATTGGAGCAGGAACTCTGGAGTCAATTCAGAGCGGGTGACGCCCATGCCTTTTCGGAGCTCATGAAACGCTACTCCCGCATATTGTTCCGATACGGGAGTCGACTTTCACTAGACGAAGACTTAATCAAAGATTGTATTCAGGACGTCTTCTTTGATTTATGGGAGCACCGCTCGACCATCAGTCAGCCGGCGGTCATTAAACCTTACCTTTACAAAGCCTTACGTTTACGCATTTTTAGGGAGCAGGCCAAGTGGACCCGCTGGGAAAACGTGGAGCCGGAAACGTACTTCGAATTTTCGGTTGAAAACCACTGGGTCGAACAGCAGCACGCTACCGAAACCCGTGAACAGTTTGAAAAGCTGCTGAATACCCTGCCGAAACGGCAAAAGGAAATTCTATATTTGAAATTCTCCGAGGAGCTTCCTCACGAAGATATTGCCGCTATCATGAACATGAATCGGCAATCGGTTTACAATTTACTCCACGAAGCTATTGCCCGTCTTCGCAAAAACTGGTATGACATGCCCTTCTATTTAAGTCTGGGCTTATTGCTTCTAACTGTATTATTTCAATAATTTTTTTCATTTTAAATAATACTGATAATCAGACGGTTGACTGATTGTTGAACTGTAATTGTAATTTTTTATATATTTTTTTACACTGTGATCAGTAGATTTTTTAGCCTTTCTGCATACTAGTCATGTAAGCCAGCAAAAAAATCTATCGAAACAATGAAATCATACAGTCATTATGAAATAGAAGATTTTCTGGCTGACGATTCTTTTCTGGATTGGGTACGAGGAGTTCCTAATGAATCATCGGCCCAGTGGGATGCGTGGCTCTATCAGTATCCGCACAAGCGAGAGCTGGTGGAGGAAGCTCGGACCCTGGCCTTAGCCATTCGAGTGAAACCTACCCGCGAGTTAAGGGATGAGGAGGTACAACGACTGGTCGAGGAAGTACAGCAACGATTACCCCGCCAGCGAAGGATCATTGGCTTCGGACTTCGTCGTATAGCGGCGGGAGTTGGGCTGCTGGCCGGGTTGGGAGCGGGCATTAGCTGGGGTGTTTCGTGGTACAAATGTCAACAGGAGCAAGTGACTCCCTATCAGCAATTGACAGAAGCCTGCCACTGTCCGCTGACTGAACAGGTCAATACGAGCACTCAGCCTATTTTTATCCGTTTACCCGATGGCAGTACTGTGGTGCTCAAATCCGGTGCCAAACTGAGCTACGACCACGCCTTCCGCGGAACTAAGCGAATCGTGTATCTACAAGGAGAGGCTTTATTTGAAGTGAAACGGAATCCGGATCGTCCGTTTTACGTATACGCCAATGATTTAGTAACGAAAGTGCTGGGAACCAGCTTTGTAGTAAATGCCCAAGCCGAGGGCGACCGAGCCAGCGTTTGCGTATTATCGGGTCGAGTTTCTGTATTTCATCGTAATCGGTCAGAAGTACGAATTTCACCTCAGACGGAACGCAAAGCCGTCATTCTGGCGCCTAACCAGCAAATTGTTTTTCAGCAAGGGGACCCTCAGTTGGTCAAGGAGATCGTAAAAAAACCTCAACTCATTAGCCAGCAGGCGACCGTAAGCAATTTCGAATTTAGTGATACGGCGTTGAGGGAAGTGTTTAGTAAATTGGAAATGGCGTATGGTGTCAATATTATCTACGACGAAGAAGTAATGGCTAAATGCCCGCTGACGGCTTCTTTTACCGACCGTCCGTTGTTTGAGATGCTTACCATTATCTGTAAAGCAGTTGAAGCCCGCTACGAAATTCTGGATGGACAGATTATCGTATACGGCAAAGGCTGCTGAATAACTAATAAACCAACAGACTTCCGCGAGTACTAAAACGATTATCCCACAACGAAAACCTCCAGCCCGTGCCTATGATTAAAGCTTAACCGCCTACCAAAAAAATCGGCAGTGTTACCAGCACCGCCGACTTACTTTTTCCACGCTTTCACTTACCAGGTGATGACAACTCCGCAAGAGTTGCCCGTGGATTCTTTTTGTCGAATCGCATTTCAACAAAACACCTCAAATGTATGAAAAAAACGAAAAGGGTACTGTTGACACTCATGAAAATCACGGTCATTCAACTAGTACTGGCTACGTCCCTGTTTACCATGAGTTTTGCCTATGACGGCAAGGCCCAGGATCTGCTCAATAAGAAAGTAACCTTATCTATACAGGGACAATCCATCAAAGAAGCTTTGAAAGCCGTGGAACGCCTGGCGAACGTAAAGTTTGTCTACAGTTCCCAGCTCATTCAGGCGGATCGTAAGGTGACGATTTCCGTAACAAATGAATCGCTGAATCGGGTTCTTGCTCAATTACTCCAGCCGTACCGATTAACGTATGAAGTTTCGGGCGGTAATATCATTCTAAGCCGCAACATCACCACCCTTCCGACCCGAATGGGGGGGAGCAGTAGTTTGATGTCGATTCCGGCCGTAGTCATCACCGGCCGCGTCACCGACGCCGCTGGTGCGGGTATTCCGGGTACGACGGTACGCCTGAAAGGTGGTTCGGCGGGTACGAGTACGGATGCGGATGGTAAGTTTTCGCTCAATGTACCGGACGGATCGGGAACGCTCATTTTCTCTTCCATCGGTTATGCCACCAAGGAAGTAGAAATCGCGAACCAGACTTCTCTTAACGTTACGCTGGAGGCCGATACCAAGCAACTAACGGAAGTAGTTGTCGTGGGTTACGGTACGCAAAAGAAACAGGATCTGACGGGTGCCGTATCCGTGATCAACGTATCACAGTTGACGGAGCAGCCTTCGCCGCAAATTACCAGTCAGTTACAGGGTCGTGCTTCCGGGGTGACGGTACTGGGTTCAGGTCAGCCGGGGGAAGCTCCGCAAATCCGGATTCGCGGGATCAACACCTTCGGTAATAACTCGCCTTTGTACGTAGTGGATGGCGTGCCGACGCAGAACATCAACGACATCAACCCTAATGACATCGCTTCCATGCAGATTTTGAAAGATGCCGGTTCGGCGTCGATCTACGGTTCGCGGGCGGCCAACGGGGTAGTGATTCTGACGACGAAACGCGGCAGCGGAAAAATCAAGGTTTCGTACGATGCGTATTACGGTGTACAAACACCGAAGAGTGGTAATGTCTGGAATATTCTTTCACCCCAGGACATGGCCAATCTGAAATTCCGGGCGTTGCGAAATACATCTAGCAATGCCATTGATGATAAGCTATATGGTAACGGAGCTACGCCGGTATTACCTAATTATCTGGAACCAACCGGAGCCAATACGGTGGATGAATCTACGTACTACGTAAATCCAAATTATACGAGTAAGGACGATTACGATACCTTTAAACGAATCGTTAAAGCTAACAAACAAGGTACCGACTGGTTTGACGAAATCTTTAATCCAGCTTCGATTCAGAATCATAACCTGGCCGTAAGTGGAGGAGGAGCTCAAGGGAACTACTTGTTTTCGATGAGTTACTTCAATCAGCAGGGAACGCTGTTGAATACCTACCTCAAGCGTTATACCGTTCGTTCCAACAGTCAATTTAACATCAGTGATCACGTTCGGATCGGTGAAAACCTGGCCTTTTCGGTTTCGGATAACCGCCGGGTAAACGCACTCACGGAAGGAAGTGCCATCGGGATGTCGTTCCGGATGCAGCCCATTATTCCAGTGTATGATATTCGTGGAAACTATGCAGGTTCGTATGGCTATCAGTTAGGAAATGCTAAAAACCCGGTAGCTATTCAGGAGCGGGCCCGTAACAACAAAGGTTTGTCAAATCGCTTGTTTGGGAACATGTACATTGAAGCTGATTTCCTGAAAGATTTCGTAGCCCGGAGTAGCTTCGGGGGTGAAATTTTCTCGGGAGCGTTCAATAGTTTTGCATTTCCTGAATATGAAAACTCAGAGAACGTAACGAATAACTCTTATACTGAGAACACATTCAGCGGTTTTAACTGGACCTGGACGAATACCCTGACCTGGTCGCATAATTTCAATAATACGCACGAGCTGAAAGTGCTGGTTGGTACGGAAGCCTACGCTAACCGTGGCCGTAATGTAGGGGGTACTACAACGGGTTATTTCTCGTTTGATCCCAATTACACCAATCTTACGACGGGTGCGGGTACCATTACCAACTATAGCAGCCGCTATGCTGATGCCCTGTTTTCGCTAATTGGCCGCGTGGATTACAATCTGATGAGTAAGTATCTGTTGAGCGCAACGGTTCGTCGGGATGGCTCCTCGCGTTTCAAGACTACGCAATATGGCGTATTCCCGGCCTTTAGTGCGGGCTGGCGTATTTCCCAGGAGGAATTTATGAAAAACATTCCCTGGATTACTGATCTGAAAATTCGCGGAGGCTATGGGGTAATGGGTAATCAGTTGAACGTAGATCCGGCAAACGCCTACACGGCTTACGGCGGTATTCGCGGCCAATCGTACTATGACATTACCGGTAGTGGAAACACGATTAACCTGGGTTTCCAACGCACTCGGGTCGGAAACCCCGACGCCAAGTGGGAGCGTAATATCAACTCAAACATCGGTATTGACGCTACCTTATTTAAAGGCAAAGTGGATGTAACCTTGGATTACTACCGGAAGGATATTCGGGATCTGTTGTATAACCCCGAACTGGCGGGAACCGTCGGTATGGGTAGTGCTCCCTTCGTGAATATTGCTAACATGAAAAACGAAGGAATTGATCTGGCTATCACCTACAATGGTACCATTAGTAGCGATTTCAAATTTAACCTGACGGGTACCCTTACTACTTACAATAACAAAATCCTGAAAGTATCAAACGGCTCCAGCTACTTTGATCAGGAAGCTCGTCGTTTCAATGGTAGTAACATCGTTCGCAACGCTACGGGTCATTCCATTGGTCAGTTCTTCGGCTACAAAATTGATGGATTCTGGGATTCACAGGATGAAATCGATCAGGCTAATCAGTTAGCTCGGGAGCGTACCGGTAGTAGTAGTGCTGTGTACCAGGATGCAGTGGCGATTGGCCGGTTCCGGTACGCGGATATCAATGGCGATGGACAGGTCACCGATGCCGATCGTACATTCCTGGGTAACCCTAATCCGAAATTCAGTTATGGTTTGAATATCGGATTTACCTACAAAAAGGTTGATTTTGGAATGTTCCTCTACGGGGTGCAGGGCAATGACATCTGGAACAACGTACGCTGGTGGACGGACTTCTATCCCAGTTTCGTAGGAGCGAAGAGCCACACGGCTTACTACGATTCCTGGACGCCCGATCATACCAATGCAAAAGCTCCTATTCAGGAAAACAACGGATCCTTCAGTACGAACCAGGTGCCCAACTCTTACTACGTAGAGAAAGGTTCATACTTGCGGGCTAAAAACGCCCAGATCGGTTACACGTTCGGCGGCGATTTTCTGAAGAGAATTGGTGTATCCCGTCTACGCGTGTACGGACAGGTAGCCAACCTCTTCACTATTACGAAGTACTCGGGCCTGGATCCTGAAATCGGAACCACTGCCAATACCAACAACAGTTCGGGAGGTAGTTTAAATCAGTCGTTCGCTACTACCACTTCTTTTGGCATTGATGAAGGGGTTTATCCTAACCAGCGTCAATTCCTGTTCGGTCTGAACTTGTCATTCTAAACAAACGGAAAGTCAATGAAATCAATGCGATATATCCAGATGACGGCTGTCTTGGCTGCTTGTCTGACCACGTTTTCGTGTGATAAAGGTTTTTTAGACCAGCCAGCTTTGGGGGTTGTTGATGATACCCAGTTGGGAAATAAGGCAGGTGTACAAACGCTGCTAATTGGAGCTTACGCGGTTCTGGATGGTATCACTGCCACGGATCAGAGTGCCTGGGAGGTTGCTCCTGGCAACTGGATTTACGGCAGTGTAGCGGGTGGCGATGCCCATAAAGGTAGTGATGGGGCTGACCAGGGTAGCATGAATGACATCATGCAGTACACCCAAAACGCGAGTAATGGATTTTTCAACAGTAAATGGCGGGCTTCGTACGAAGGAGTAAACCGGGCGAATATCACCTTATATTATCTCAAAAAAGCCACGGACGTTTCTGCAGCAGAGGCTAAAACCATTGAGGCCGAAGCTCGCTTTCTGAGAGCCCATTATTACTTTGATTTGAAGAAGATGTTCAATAATGTGCCCTGGATTGATGAGACGACCACCAACTACACGGCTCCGAATCCAGCGGATTTTTACAAACCTAATACCGAGGATATCTGGCCGAAGATGGAAGCAGATTTCAAATTTGCTTTTGAAAACCTGCCTAACACGCAGGAGAATGTAGGTCGGGTAAACAAGTGGGCCGCTGCCTCTTATCTGGGCAAAACCTATTTATACCAGAAGAAGTATCAGGATGCCAAGGGGGTATTTGATCAGGTAATAACGAGTGGAGTAACTTCAAATGGTTTAAAATACGGCCTGACAGATCGTTTCGAGGATAATTTTGATGCAGCTGTAAAAAACAACAAGGAGTCTGTATTCGCTGTACAAATGGTAGCTAAAGATGGTACCAATAACATCGATAACTCCAACCGGGGCCAAATGCTGAATTTCCCCTATAATAGCCCCTTCCGTTGCTGCGGCTTTTACCAGCCCAGTCAGGATCTGGTGAATTCTTACCGTACGGATGCTTCAGGATTACCTTATGTTGACAGCTACAACAGTACGCCCGTGAAGAACGATATGGGTATTGATTCCGATAAGCCCTTTACTCCAGATGCTACGTCGCTCGACCCGCGGCTAGACTGGACGGTTGGTCGTCGGGGCATTCCCTACCTGGACTGGCAGAATCACCCAGGTCAGAATTGGATTCGTAGCCAGCCTTACGCAGGCCCATATTCTCCGAAAAAAAACGTGTACTGGCAGGCTAATCAGGACAAATACGCAGATCAGAGTTCCTGGGCTCCCGGTTCTGCGATCAATGTACTGATCATTCGTTTTGCCGATGTCTTGTTGATGGCCGCTGAAGCAGAAGCCCAATTGGGTAATCTTACGAAAGCTCAGGACTACGTAAATCAGGTACGGAGCCGGGCTGGTAAGCCAGAAAGCCTAGTGTATAAGTATCTGGACGAAAGTAAACCAACCGCTGGTTTCTCGACGACTCCTGCTGCCAATTATAAAGTAGCTCCGTATCCGGCAGGAGCCTTTGCTGGCTACGGAAAAGACAAAGCTCTGCAAGCCATTTATTTCGAGCGAAAACTGGAGCTTGCGATGGAAGGTCACCGGTTCTTCGATCTTTCTCGCTGGGGTATTGCGGAGCAAACGCTGAATAATTACATCCAGTACGAAAGCAAAATCACTACGGACTTGATCGGTGGCCGATTTACAGCTCCCAAAAACAATTATTTCCCGATTCCGCAGCGACAAATTGACCTTTCTGCAGTAAATGGACAGGCCACGCTGAAACAGAATCAGGGATACTAGCGAGTTTTGAGTTGGGAGTTTTGAGTTGCCCATCCCGGACCTGCGTTACAGACTTCCCGAAAGCTTTAAAACTTTCGGGAAGTTTCATTTAAAAAATAACTGACCTGTATTCATTAGAACAAAAAGTCTAACTTGAATAGACCATTTTGTAATGGAATCCTTTAAACCCCAAACACTTATGCAGGCACGTCGTAACTTTTTGAAACAGGCTGGTCTTTTGCTGGCTGGTAGTACGGTTTATCCGTTTCTGTCGCAGGCAAAAGAGCATACCCTAGCCGCCAAGCCTATCGGCATACAGCTCTTTACGGTATTTGAACCGATGAACAAAGACCCTCAGGGTACGCTCAAGCAAATCGCCGCCATCGGTTACAAAGAGATCGAGTCGGCGTTTAGTAGTCGGGGTGGTTATTACGGTTATAAACCGAAAGAATTTAAAGCATTAGTAGAAGATCTAGGGATGAAATGGCGTTCACACCACGCCGTAGGGGCACCCTTCAAGCCGCGTCCAGGGATGAAACTACCGACGGGCTCGGATGGAAAACCCATGACCATCCCGCCGATGCTAAACCTGCGGGATAACTACCAGCAGCTCGTCGACGATGCCGCCGAAGCGGGCCTCAAATACCTGGTGTGTGCCAGTACGCCCGTCGCCACAATGGACGAGATTAATAGCTCCATCGAAGTATTTCAAAAAACGGGAGAAGCCAGCAAAAAGGCGGGTCTGCAATTTGCGTATCACAACCACGCGACGGAATTCGATCCGGTTGAAGGAGGGAAGACCCCCTACGAAGTCATTCTAAAACAAACCAGTCCGGATCTAGTAAAAATGGAATTAGACTTGGCCTGGGCGACCAAAGCGGGTAAAGATCCGGTGGCTTTGTTCAAGGAGCATCCGGGCCGTTTTCCGCTCTGGCACATCAAAGACATCAAAAAAGATCTAAACGCCATTACCGAAGTAGGAAATGGTGTCGTGGATTTCAAACACGCCTTCGCCGCGGCCAAAATAGCAGGATTGAAGTACTTCTTCGTTGAGCAGGATCTGGCTCCATCGATGGATAGTATTAAAACCAGTTACGAGCATTTATCGAAGATTTTGGCTTAGATACATTAGTTTATGAAATCCCGTCTAACCTCTCGGGTAGGCGGGATTTTTCAATGAATACAAATGCTATTCTTTCCGTATGAACAACGTACACCGTTTCTGGGTGATAGGCTTGAGTTTACTGATGGGCTGCGGTCCGACTTCGGAAACGAAGAAAGAACCCGACGGAGCCGAACTGGTAGCAACCCATTGCTCGGGTTGTCATTTGCCCGTCAAACCTGAACAACTGGATAAAGAAACCTGGCTCAAGCACGTCCTGCCCGCGATGGCTCCAAAACTGGGTATTCCTACAACGGCCAATGGCGAGTACTATCAGGTGGCTAATAATCAGCAGAAAT
Organism: Siphonobacter curvatus; assembly: GCF_002943425.1. Taxonomy (NCBI): domain Bacteria; kingdom Pseudomonadati; phylum Bacteroidota; class Cytophagia; order Cytophagales; family Cytophagaceae; genus Siphonobacter; species Siphonobacter curvatus. The sequence goes on along the minus strand of NZ_PTRA01000001.1, from coordinate 2,526,785 downwards.
CAGCGTTGTCGTTTGCCGAATGGACGCAACTGGTGGCCTATTTCGAAAAAAATGCTCCTGATAGTCTGAAGGCTGCTCCGAGAGAAGCGTTAAAGCAGGACTGGTCCATTTTTGCTTTGGAAAAGCCCAGCGAATCTCCGGAATCGGCACTGACCACTATGGTACAGTTTCACGAAGGAAAAATCTACTCAGGGCAGAATGGGCAGCCAACGCTGTATGCCTGGGATAAAACCTTGCGTCGTTCGGAAGCAGCGACGCTGAACTCTCCCGTTGTGAATGCGGCCTTTGTGAGTCCGACGGAAGCAGTCGTTACGACGATTGGTACCTTACTGGCGGTAGATCAGCCCGTGGGAGAGGTGGTGAACGTCGATTTGCGGACGAAGAAGACGAAGGTCATCGCGAATGCCTTGATTCGGCCTATTCAATCGGTACCCGGTGATTTCAATAAAGATGGTCGTACGGATTGGATCATCTGCGGATTTGGTCACAATCAGGGAGGTTTGTATCTGTCCGTACAACAAGCCGATGGTTCGTACCAAACCCAGCCGATTCGGGCGGAGGCCGGAGCTACGCAGGTCGTTGTAGATGATTTTAATAAAGATGGCTGGCCCGACTGTATGGCCCTGTTTGCCCACGGGGACGAAGGCCTCTGGTTGTTTACGAACGATCAAAAAGGTGGGTTTGAAGCCCGAAACGTACAGCGATTTTTACCCCTGGCGGGGTCAACCAGTTTTCAGTTGATTGATCTGAACAAAGACGGTCAGTTAGATTTAGTGTACACCAGCGGTGACAACAGCGATTACTCCAAGATACTCAAACCTTACCATGGGGTATATACCTTCATCAATCAGGGGGATTTCAAATTTAAACAGCAGTGGTTTTATCCCGTTAACGGCAGTACCAAGGTGATAGCCGCCGACTTCGATCAGGATGGCGACATGGATCTGGCGACCATTGCCTTTTTCGCCGATTTCAAACGTACGCCTGAAGAAAGTTTCATCTACTTTGAGCAGGAGGCCAATGGCCATTTCGTGCCGCATGCGGTACCCGCTCACGCCTACGGTCGCTGGATTTGTATGGACGCTCAGGACTGGGATGGTGACGGCGATCTGGATATTGTACTGGGCAATTATAGCCGTGGCTTCAACAATCAGGATGACTATAAGCCTAACTGGAATATGCAGTTGCCCTTCATTGTATTACGAAATAAGACCAGGAAGTGACCGCCTTTGCGGGCTTTGACTGGAAAATCTCCGCTGAAACCGAGGAAGCTGTTATTTTTGCAAATCATACGTCTGCCGAACAAACGCGGCAGTGATGGTTTTTCCCCAGCATGAAGTCACTTACCATTGTCAACCGCCATTATCCGCCCAATCCCGGGATAACGGGCGAATCGGCCTGGGATTTAGCTCAGGTACTGATTGAAAAATATGGCGTTGAGGTACACATTGTTCATATTGACCGTATGTACGACGGGGGCGGAGCCGTCCGGCAACCCGTCGGCCATACGCACGCCGTATCGACGATTTACGAAGGGAAAAACCCACTGTTCCGGTTTATTGCAGGACCGCTCGATGGGTTTCTGCTAATTCGAAAAGCACGAAAGCTAAAGAAAGGGCCTTTGCTGGTTATGACCAGTCCGCCTTTGCTTCCGTTCTGGGCTTCGCTGTTTTTAAAGCGGAAAAACTGGATTCTGTGGAGTATGGACTTATTTCCGGAAGGTTTTGCCGCCGACGGGAAAATCAAACCAACCAACCGCCTGTACCGCTGGATTCTCAAGAAAACCTATGAGAACGCTCCCAAAGCCCTGATTGCTCTGGGACCGAATCAGGCGGAGCTGTTGCGGCGTAACTACCAGCAGTCCATTCCCACCATCCTGTTACCCTGTGGCGTACTGGTGGATCAGTCCAGGGATGAAACCCGACCCGACTGGCATTCGGATGCTACCAAAATTTACCTGGGTTACGCTGGCAATGTAGGGGAGGCTCATTCGGCAGAATTTCTGGAAAGTGTCATTCGTCAGTTTAATCCGGAGAAACAGCAACTCATCCTGGCTCTGTACGGAACCAAAGCCGAACGCTTACTGAAGCTAGCTGGAGGTAAACCGGGCATTACCCTGCTAAAAAACATTCCCCGGGCCCAGTTACACTGGCTGGATGTACAGCTGGTGAGCCTCTTGCCGCAGTGGACGCACATTGCCGTACCGTCCAAAGCCGTGAGTGCCATTTGTTCGGGTTCACCCATTCTTTTTTGCGGTAGTAAAGAAGCGGATACCTGGGAACTTCTTCGGGATGCTGCCTGGTTAATCAATACCGACGAAGATCTGGATTCTCAGGTGAAACAGGTGTTAGATTCACTGACTCATTCAGCAATTGAAGATAAAAAACGCTCGGCCCGACTCGTTTCCCGCAGACTCAACGAAATGGTCGATCAGGCGTATCAAAGCATAGAAAAATTGATTTAGTGGAGTTTTGAGTATAGGGTTTTGTGTGTAGCGTTACTGTTGCTCTTTGCTTAGACCGCTCTTCCGGCTTACAAATCTGAAGCAGCGGGGAAGAGAAACAACGAAGGAAGCCAAATCAAAACCCAAAACCCTTTTAAGGTTAACTACCTTACCAACACATGAAAAAAACAGTATCCTACGTACTAGAGCCCGAAATTGCTCTGGATACGGACCGTTTTCGGCAGTTCATTGCCGATGAATTTAGCTTACCCTTGGAGGCCAGCGACTGGCAGGTACGCAAGACCCGGCAGTCCGTCGATGCACGAAGTCGACAGGTGAAAATCAACGTCGAAGCCGAAGTTTTCATCAACGAAACACCCCAACCGCAACGTCAGTACGAATTCTCGTACGGTAATGTGAGCCAGGCTCCAACGGCAATTGTCGTGGGGGCAGGCCCGGCGGGACTTTTTGCAGCTTTGCGGCTCATTGAACTAGGCGTTCGTCCGATTGTACTCGAACGTGGCAAAGACGTTCGGGCTCGTCGCCGGGATCTGGCGGCAATCAATAAAGAGCATCTGGTTAATCCCGAATCCAACTATTGCTTTGGCGAAGGCGGGGCGGGCACCTATTCCGATGGAAAGCTTTATACCCGATCCAAAAAACGTGGGGACATTCGGCGTATCCTCGAAATTCTGGTTAATCATGGGGCCGTCGAAGATATTCTGGTGGAGGCCCACCCGCACATTGGTACCAACAAGTTACCCTACGTCGTGGCCGCCCTTCGCGAGCAAATCCTTCAGGCGGGGGGAGTGATCAAATTTGAAACCAAGGTTACCGATTTTGTCCTGGAAAAAGGAGAAATGCGGGGCGTTGTTACCGCTGATGGGCAAAGCTATACGGGCCTGGGGGTCATTCTGGCAACGGGACATTCTGCCCGGGATATTTTTGAACTCTGCGAGAAACGGGGCATCCTGCAGGAAGCCAAGCCCTTTGCGATGGGCGTGCGGATCGAACACCCGCAGTCACTGATTGACCAGTTGCAGTACCACCGGCCCGATCGGGGCATTCTGCCCGCTGCCTCGTACAGTCTGGTCGCTCAAACGCAGTACAAGGGTGTTGAACGGGGCGTATTTTCATTCTGTATGTGTCCAGGTGGTTTTATCGTTCCGGCGGCTACGGCTCCCGGCGAGCTGGTCGTCAATGGCATGTCGCCTTCCCGCCGCGATTCCTACTTCGCCAATTCAGGCATGGTGGTAGCCGTCAACGAGCCCGATTGGAAAAAATACAGTAAACACGGGGCTTTGGCCGGACTCCGCTATCAGCAGGAAGTGGAGCAGCAAGCCTGTCAGGCGGCGGGGCAAACACAATTGGCACCTACCCAGCGGGTACAGGATTTCCTGACGGGTAAGGTATCGTCCTCGCTGAACGAGACTTCGTATCAGCCCGGACTGGTCGCTCTGGATTTATCGAGCCTGTTACCCGAAACCATTGCTCAACCCCTGAAGCTGGGCTTACAGGAATTTGGCAAACGCATGCGGGGCTATGCCTCCAACGAAGGTCAGCTCATTGGCGTAGAAAGCCGAACGTCTTCACCCGTACGGATTCCGCGGGATCGCGAAAGTTATGAACACGTACAGGTTAAACGACTGTATCCTTGCGGAGAAGGGGCCGGATACGCCGGAGGGATTGTCTCGGCGGCAGTAGATGGCGAACGTTGTGCTGAAGCCCTGGTCGATCGTTACCGCCGCTAAGCCGGAAAACGGGCGGGGAATGGTTTTCGGGGATCAAAAGTCAAGATAAAAAAATGAGTGCCCGAATCCGAACAGTTTCAGTAACTTATGTACCCAAACCACGGGTGAGTTCCGCAAAGTATGTGCTGATTTCAGTCAGGAAGACGTATCTTGCAGGGCACACCCCGAAATTTCCTCACCAATATGAATCTGACTACGGCAACCTTCTCTGAATTCTCCCAGTCACTCAGCCAGCGATTGCAAGAGCCGCTGCCGGGTGAACTGGCCCATCAGAAAATGGCTTCCGGCAGCCGGACTCGCTTCAAAATCCAGCCCAATGAACGTACGCGGCAAAGTGCCGTTTTGATCTTATTTTACCAGTATCTGGGTAATATCTACCTGCCTCTGATTCTTCGGCCTAAGTACGAAGGGGTGCACGGCGGTCAGATGGCTTTTCCTGGTGGACGCATGGAACGAACCGATAAAAGTCTGATTCATACGGCCTTACGCGAAGCTCAGGAAGAAATTGGAATCAAAGCCAGTGACGTGAAGATCCTGGGCTCACTCACCAAATTGTATATTCCACCCAGTAACTTCTGGGTGTTACCGGTCGTCGGAACCCTGCCGTATCGCCCTGATTTTTATCCAGACCCCGTAGAAGTCGATATGATCTTCGAAGTAGAATTAATGGAGATGATGAATGAAGGCATTCTCGGCACCGAAAAACGCGAATCCAAAGGTTTCGTTTTCGACGCTCCTTATTACCTGTTGCAGGAGAATAAAGTATGGGGTGCTACGGCCATGATGATTGCCGAATTATTGGTAGTTGTACATGAAGCCCAGTAGTAGGAGATGAGTAAATTTTGTATACAATTCTAAAGAGATAAGCGTTAGGCGGCGTAAAATATTCATTAAAATTCACTATCTTTACCCATGAGCAGAGCAGTCTGCTGCAAAAAAGGTACGATTCATCTGAATTACTGATAGCATCTATGGTTACATTAAGGATCATGGAATGAACAGGGCAGATCCTTCAAAATACCAAGTGTTTTACCCCACGAATGGGGTCTGCTTCCCATTCGATTTGAACCCGTTTTTTACCCATGTCCGAAGCACTCGAACAGGAAGAATCCTTGCATCAGCAAATGTCCGTCGATGGGCTGTATGAGCAATGGTTTCTGGAATATGCCTCCTATGTGATTCTGGAGCGGGCTGTCCCCGCTATTGAAGACGGATTTAAGCCCGTACAACGTCGCATCCTGCACGCCCTTCGCGAGCTGGATGATGGCCGTTTTAATAAAGTAGCCAACGTCGTTGGGGCGGCCATGCAATATCACCCGCACGGCGATGCCTCGATTTACGATGCCATTGTAAACATTGGTCAGAAGTCCCTGCTGTTTGATTGCCAGGGAAACTGGGGCGATATCAATACGGGTGATAGTGCAGCCGCGGCCCGGTACATTGAAGTACGTCTGTCAGCTTTCGGTAAGGAAGTCGTCTTCAACGAAGATACTACCGAATGGCAACTGAGCTACGATGGACGGAAACGCGAGCCGGTTACGCTACCCGTTAAATTCCCCTTACTGCTGGCCCAGGGTGTAGAAGGGATTGCCGTCGGGCTTTCCACCAAAATTCTGCCCCATAACTTCATTGAACTTTGCGAAGCTTCCATTGAAGTGCTGAAAGGGCACTCGATTTCCTTACTGCCGGACTTTCCGACGGGAGGTATGATCGATGCCAGTAATTACAATGATGGGCAACGCGGAGGCAAGGTTCGGGTACGGGCAAAAATCCGCGAGCTGGATAAGAAGACGCTCGTCATTCACGAAATTCCGTACGGCACCACGACGACTTCCGTAAAAGATTCGATCATCAAAGCCAACGATGAAGGCAAAATCAAAATCCGTAAAGTAGAAGATCTGACGTCAAGAAACGTGGAAATTCACGTGCATCTGGCTCCGGGCGTATCCCCGGATATTACCATCGATGCCCTGTACGCCTTTACGGAATGCGAAGTAAGCATATCGCCCAATGCCTGTATCATCATCGGCGATAAGCCCGTTTTTTCCAACGCGACGGATATTCTGCGAATTAATACTAAGCAGACGAAGGACTTGCTACGGCAGGAACTCGAAATCCGGAAGAACGAACTACAGGAAAAAATTCTCTTTTCTTCCCTGGAAAAAATCTTTATCGAAAACCGGATTTACCGTAAAATCGAGGAATGCGAAACCTTCGAAGCGGTAATTGCCACGGTGGACAAAGGGCTCAAGCCTTATAAAAAGAATTTCTATCGGGAGATTGTCGAGGACGATTTGTTACGACTGCTGGAAATCCGCATCAAACGTATTTCCCGCTACGACGCCTTCAAGGCCGACGAAGTAATGAAACGACTGAATGATGAGCTGACGGAAGTGCTCGATCACCTGGCACACCTGACCCGGTACGCGATCGATTACTACAAAAACCTGCTCAAGAAATACGGGAAAGGTCGCGAACGTAAAACCGAACTCAAAAACTTTAATACCGTATCCGTAGCCGTAGTTGCGGCGACGAATGCCAAGCTGTACGTCAACCGTGAAGATGGGTTCATCGGTTTTGGACTCAAGAAAGACGAGTACGTCTGTGACTGTTCCGATATCGATGACATCATCGTTTTCCGCCGCGACGGAAAGTGCTTGGTGACCAAAATACAGGAAAAAGTATTCGTCGGGAAAGACATTATTTTCTGCAGTATATTCCGCAAAGGAGATGATCGCCGGGTATACAATCTGATCTACAGCGATTCCAAATCCGGAGTTACCTATGCGAAACGGTTCTGTGTAACGGCCGTAACCCGTGATCGGGAATATGACCTGACGGCGGGTAATCCAAAGTCTAAATTGCTCTGGTTTACGGCTAACGACAACGGAGAAGCGGAAACCGTAGAGATCAAGCTTACGGCTTCCTGTACGGCCAAGGTGAAGCAGTTTGAATGGGATTTTGCTAAACTCGCCATCAAAAACCGCGAAGCACTGGGAAATCAGGTGACGAAATTCCCGGTTCGTAAAGTTGAACTCAAGCGTACGGGAGTATCCACGCTGGGTGGCGTAGACATCTGGTACGATGCGACCATCAGCCGCCTCAACCGCGATAACCGGGGGCAGTACCTGGGGAATTTCGAAGCGAAAGACTCCATCCTGGTGGTGTACAAAGATGGCAATTACGAATTGACCAGCTTTGAGCTGACGAATCGTTACGAGCAGGATCAGATCTTGGTGCTGACCAAATACACCCCGGAAACGGTGATCTCCGCGGTTCATTACGACGCTGCTCAGAAGAATCATTTTGTGAAGCGTTTCCACATCGAAACGACTACGATCGATAAGAAATTCCAGTTTATCAGTGAGGCGAAAGGCTCTAAATTGCTGATGGCCAGCGTAGACGCCCATCCCCGGATCGAGGTAGCTACGAAAGAGAAAGATAAAGGACCTGTCGAGAAAGAGGAAGTGGCCGTGGATGAGTTCGTGGAAGTACGGGGCTGGAAAGCCTTGGGAAATAAGCTTTCGTCCCATAAAGTGGTCGAGGTGAAAACGCTGGCTTCAAAGCCGGTGGAAAAGCCTCAGGAAGTGAAAAAGATTCCGGTTGAAACCAAAGCGGAACCTGAACATTCCTCCGAAGAAAAAGTTACTGAAGAACAGGATGACACGGCTCCGATTAATCAATTAGATTTGTTTGGTTAGGCAAAGCTTCCGAGCTTAGGGAAGCCAAGCCAGCCAGATCCGGTGCTAGACAAATTTTCGTATGGTAGACCGAACGCTTCTTTTCCGGGCTTCACGTCGCGTGAATACCACCGCTTACTGGGTAGCCAGAATTACCAAGTGGGCGATGAAAGGAGCGTTTGCGGTTTTAATGCTGGTTTTGCTCTGTAATGCCTGGGTCGTCCTGAGTACGCAGGGAAAGAATTATTACTTTATCAAACAGCTTCCCACCAACGATGTGGGGCTGGTATTAGGTACGAGTAAATACATTGCCAACGGTCGCGAAAATCTGTTTTTCAAACATCGCATGGAAGCGGCGGCCCTGCTGTATCACGAGGGTAAAGTAAAAGTGTTGATTCTGAGCGGTAACAACGATTCGGAATACTACAACGAACCCCGGGATATGGAGGACGCTCTGGTGAATTTGGGCGTACCAGCCAATATCATTCAGCACGATTTTGCGGGACGCCGCACGTACGATAGCATTGTGCGTTGCCGGGAAGTGTTTAAGCACAAAAACGTTACCGTGATCTCACAGCCTTTTCATAACGCCCGGGCCTTATTCTTAGCCGATCAACTGGGGGTAGATGCGGTCGCTTTTGCGGCTCAGGATGTGCCGAACGGGTATTCACTGAAAACGCTGGTTAGGGAATATCTGGCCCGACCTAGAGCGGTAATGGATGTTTTTTTCCTGAATCCCTCGTTTGCCAAAACGAACCAGCCCATCGAAAATGAACGCCGGAAACGGAAAATGGACGATACGCTATAAAAGGTTTCTTTCGGACCGAAACAAACCTTTATCTCCACAAAACCCGGGCCGTTGGTTCGGGTTTTGTTACTTTTGCGGGAATTTAGTACCCTATGAAAATCATTGAAACACACGCTCACTTGTACGATGAGCAATACGATACCGACCGTACTGCCATGATTGAACGGGCATTGGCGGCTGGTGTAACGGAATTCTGGTTACCTAATTGTGATTCTGAAACTATACCCGGCATGATGGAGCTGGCTCGTACCTACCCGGGCCAGTGTCGACCCATGATTGGTCTGCATCCTACCTACGTGAAGGAAAATGTGGAGCAGGAATTACAAATCATGCAGGAATGGCTGGAAAAAAGTGCGGATGCCTTTGTTGCTATTGGTGAAATCGGTCTGGACTTCTATTGGGATACCACCTTCGCTGAGCAACAGAAAGAAGCCTTTTCCCGGCAGCTTGGCTGGGCGAAGCAGTACCAGTTACCCATCGCTATTCACTGTCGGAATGCCTTCTGGGAAACCGTTGAACTGATCGAAAAGCATAATGATCCGAATCTGCGGGGTATTTTTCACTGTTTTTCGGGTGGGGTAGAAGAAGCTCGGAAAGTCGTGGAATTAAACTTCCTCTTAGGCATCGGCGGCGTAGTGACCTTTAAAAACGGTGGACTGGATAAAGTAATTCCGGAAGTAGGGCTGGAACATCTGGTATTGGAAACGGATGCACCCTACCTGGCTCCGGTACCGTATCGGGGCAAACGTAACGAACCCAGTTACCTGCCACTGATTGCCCAGCGAATCGCAGATTTGAAGCAGGTACCCGTCCAGACTATTATCGAACAGACGACCGCCAATGCTTTGCAACTGATTCAGTAAGGTTTTCCGCATATCCCCCCAAACAATTACTTCCTTGAAAATCATCAAATTAGATACGGCAGCTTCGGCTTCCTCACCGCTTTCCGTACTGGTTATTTACACCGGCGGAACCTTTGGCATGGTCTACGACCGTCGGCTGGAAACGCTGGTGCCCTTTAATTTCGAACAGATTCTGGAACGCATTCCGGAATTGGCTCGCCTGCGGTTTTCCATTTCCGTACTCGTGCTGGACGAACTGCTCGATTCTTCGAACATGGTGCCTAATAACTGGCTGGAAATCAGTCGGATTATCGGCGAGCATTACGAACAGTACGACAGCTTTGTGATTGTACACGGAACGGATACCATGGCGTATACGGCTTCGGCACTGAGCTTTTTGTTCGAGAATCTGAATAAACCCGTGATTCTCACCGGGGCCCAATTGCCCATTGGAGCTGCCCGTACCGATGCCGTTGAAAACTTCATCACGGCCCTGGAAATTGCCGCCGCCCGCGATGAGCAGCAGCGACCCATGGTGCCCGAAGTAGCCATTTATTTTCATTCGTACCTGTTACGGGGTAATCGGGCCCGCAAACAGGAAAGTAGTCAGTTTAATGCGTTTCAGTCGGAAAACTATCCGTATCTGGCTGAAGCGGGCGTGACCATTGATTACAATCGACCTTACATTCGTGCCTACGATTCTACAAAGCCCTTTTCTGTACACGAAACGCTGGATGCGAACGTGGTGATTTTAAAACTCTTTCCGGGAATTTCACCTTCCGTGATGAACAGTATTTTCTCGATTGAAGGATTAAAGGGAGTGGTGCTCGAAACCTACGGAGCGGGAAATGCCCCCACGGCTCCCTGGTTTTTGGAAACGCTGGAAAAAGCGACCGATCGCGGTCTGATCTTGCTGAACGTGTCGCAATGTACGGGAGGACGGGTATTACAGGGACGGTACCAAACCAGTAAGTACCTCAATGAGATGGGTTTAGTCAGCGGAGCGGACCTGACATCTGAGGCGGCAGTAACCAAACTGATGTTCCTGCTGGGGCAGTATGGCAACGATTCCGCGATGATTCGTCAAAAATTGACGGAATCTTTACGGGGAGAATTAAGCTAAACGCTTGCTTTTGGCTCTTTTTTGTTTGTATCTTGCGACCCCAAACAAACAGAGGGGTGTCCGAGTGGTTGAAGGAGCACGCCTGGAAAGTGTGTATACCTCTCAAGGGTATCGAGGGTTCGAATCCCTTCCCCTCTGCTAAAAGCCTGACTATCAGATAGATGGTCAGGCTTTTTACTTTTCTGGGGCCTTGTTAAGCATATACTGAAAAGTAAGCTGGGATGTATGAGTTTGATTTTTAGCCTGTTATACAGAGATAGGCACAGATCTGTACCATTAATAGTGAGGGAGAAACCCGAATCTTATGGATTAGAGTAAAGCGAACAATGCTTCCCCTAAAGAGTAGCCAAGCGACAGCTCCTTCTACTATGACCTCCTAAGTTTACCGTAAGTACAGGTGCTTGAATGAGAAGGATTTAGCTTAGTTTTTTAGGGGGTAGGCTCCCAAAGTTCAATTTTGTTTCCTTCAGGGTCTAGGATCCAACCAAATTTACCGTATTCATATACCTGCATTTCTCCGATCACTTCCACCCCTTCTTGCCGAAGAAGAACGAGTAACTCTTCCAGATTAGCAACCCGAAAATTCAGCATGAATTCCTTCGGAGATGGATCGAAATAAGACGTATGCTCAGGAAAAGGGCTCCAGGTAGTAACTCCTTCTTGCGTAGGGTCCTGACTGTCCCGCCATGCAAAGGTTGCCCCGTACTCATCTGTGTTAAAGCCCAAATGTTGATTATACCAGGTCCGCGTCGCTTGAGGGTCTTTCGTTTTAAAAAAGATACCGCCAAAGCCCGTCACTCGTTTCATACGTTTCTGTGTTTAAAAGGTCTGTTATACTACGCTGGATTACGCGACTGAAAATAGTATATGTTTTCGTGAACTAGGAATTGTGTTTGATGAATGGCTAACCTTTCAATTCATCGCTTCTTGCCCGACGGTTCTCTACTTGCCACGCTGCCTAGGGGAAATCAGCTACCCGACTCCGGTAAGACTCTATCTTCCCTTCCACTTGTCGCGAAAGATGAATAAAACCTTAGGCATGCACAGACTTCATCGTCTTGTTAAATAAAAGCACTGCTTCATTCGTGGAGTATTGATACGTAAAAGAAGCCCGCATGGTTTTTTTAAGTATAAGTATCTAATCAGTGACCCGTAAATTTAAGGTGTCAAGTAGCTGATTAACAGTGAATTAATTTTGGTCGACGTACCGGTTTGACCGCCTGGTACACTCGGATTTTAAGGTACAGGTCGTTAGAATTTTCTAATAACCCTAAAACAAAAGAATCATGGAACACAGTGTGGATGGCATCAAAATTGACTTGCAAACGGTGGGATTCAAGGAGTCTCCCGAGCTTGTATCTCAGGTTGAAAACGAACTGCGACGCCTCATGCGTTTTCGGCAGGATATCGTAGCGGCTGACTTCTACTTCAGTGAGGATGGCCGCAACCCGGAAAGCAATAAAGTGGTACGCTGGCGTCTGGGCGTACCGGGTAAAGATCTGTTCGCGGAAGCCAACTCGGCTTCTTGGCATAGTAGCCTTCGGGACGCGGGAGAAAAACTACGCCGTCAGTTTGTAGACTAAGCCTACTTCTTTGAGGTCTATTCAAACGTCTGTTTTCGACAGATGCAGGATGACCTATGCGTACACGAAAACTTCTCACTAATACACTCTTCAAAACAGAAAGCTTATGACCCGATTTAATGTAGATCATTTCAATGCTTTAGCTCAAAAAGAAGCAACTCTTTGCGTCTCCCTTTATACGCCGACGGAAAAGATTTCAACCGATGGGCACCAATCAAGTAAAATTCACTTCAAAAACGCGTTGACTGAAGCCCGGAATCAACTGCTGGAAGTCCATGAAATGTCAGAATCAGATGCCGATTCATTTTTGGCGGAAGGCTTTCAGTTACTGGACGATCAGGAATTCTGGAAGTACAGTTCAGACCTGCTAGCGTACTTCATATTTGATGGCGAAAGTGTGTTCTACAAACTACCCTTGTCCATCGAATCGCCCATTTGTCGGGTAAACCAGCGGCCCTACCTGTTACCGCTCATTCCCGAGCTAAACGACGACGGACACTTCTATCTGCTGGTATTAAATCTGAAACAGGTAAGCCTGTTTGAGATGACCCGTTCTACCATTGATCAAATTCCTCTGCCTGACTCCGTTTCGGCTTCTTACACCGAAGAAATCGAAGACGCGGATAATCAGAAAGCCCTGCAACACCGCAGTGGCATTGGCGAAGCGGGAGCCATGTTTCATGGCCAGGGAAGCGGGTCAAGCGAAGCCCGGAAAGCAGAGATTCTCCAGTATTACCATCGGTTGAGTACGGACATTGAAACGATTTTGAACCAGAATCCCTTGCCACTGCTACTGGCAGGGGTCGATTATTTGATTCCGCTGTACAAACAGGCCAGCAACTATATCCACGTGGTCGAGCCGTATTTAACGGGCAGTTATTCGGAAGACGATACCCTAACACTGTCGACCGAGGCCTGGCAACTGATGGAACCTCAATTCGTACAGGACCGTCTCGATCGAAAAGAGGATTACGGGCTTTTTGCCGCGAAAGGACAGGGTGGGGATGATGTGGATACCGTGATCCTAACTGCTCTCAGTGGTGGGGTCGATACCCTATTCGTTCAGGCCCAGGAAGAATTATGGGGAACGTACGACGCGGAAAAGTTTAGCCTTACCGTAGAGGAATCGCCGAGCCGCAACAGTTATTCACTAATCAATGAAGCCGCTCAAAAGACCATCGCGTACGGTGGGAAAGTGTATCTGGTCGAGAAAGATGAAATGCCAGCTACCGATTCCATGCTCGCGGGTATGTTCCGCTATCCCCTGACGGAAGTCGACCAGGAAACCGAGAGTACCCTTTAAATCACTTCAAAAACAAACAATCAGAGTTAACCCGATACGTTATGCGACAATCGCCCCAAAACTATAAACCCATTGAAAATTATGGAATCATCGGCAACATGAAAACGACCGCCTTGGTCGGCATGGATGGTTCGATTGATTTCTTATGCTTTCCCCGATTCGATTCCCCGAGTGTCTTTGCCCGTATTCTGGATCACCAGAAGGGAGGCCATTTTTCGGTAGAGCCTCAGATGAAGGAGGTGCAGCACAAACAGCTGTATCTGCCCGAGACGGCCGTGCTGATTACCCGCTTTTTTTCGGAAGAAGGAATCGCCGAGATAACGGATTATATGCCCGTCCGAAATGAATCCGAACGGAGTTATAACGCCGTCGTTCGTAAGATCAAGGCGGTGCGGGGGACCATCAAGTTCAAAATGAAGATGCAGCCGCGGTTTGATTATGCCCGCGAAAAGCATTCCGTCGAGCCCAAAGGGGAGGCGTTGTATTTTAAAGCGGACGACGGTACCAAAACCGAACTTCGTTTACAGGCCAGTTTTCCATTGGAGGTACGCGATGGAGATGCCTACGCCGAGTTTGAACTGAAGGAATCGGAACGGGCGTTGATCGTCCTGGAATCCATTGATGCAGGTAAAGAAAAAGACCTCGCCGATCTGGCTTTTTATGCGGAAAAAACGTATTTCGATACGATTAATTTCTGGCGTAAGTGGGTCAACCAAACGACCTACAAAGGCCGCTGGAAGGAAATGATCTGTCGGTCGGCGATTACGCTGAAATTGCTCACTTCTGTAGAGTTTGGCTCGGTAGTAGCGGCGGCAACCTTTGGCTTACCGGAGGAACTGGGCGGCGACCGGAACTGGGATTATCGCTTTACTTGGATTCGGGACGCGGCCTTTACCATGTACGCTTTTCTGAAACTGGGCTTCAAACAGGAAGCCGCTGATTTTCTGCGTTGGATCATCGAACAGGATAAAAATCGCGATCTGCACTTGCTGTACAAGGTGGATGGTACGGCCGACATGGAAGAAATCGAACTGACGCACCTGGAAGGCTACAAGCAGTCGGCCCCCGTTCGCATCGGAAACGAAGCCAATAGTCAGTTGCAACTGGACATCTACGGTGAACTCCTGGATACGATTTACATCTTTAATAATTACCACCAGCCGATTACGTACGAATTGTGGGAAATCATCTGCAAGGAAGTCAAAATCGTAATGGAACGCTGGCGGGAACCTGATCATGGCATCTGGGAAATCCGGAACGAAGAGCACGAATTTCTGCACTCTCGCCTGATGTGCTGGGTGGCCATGGACCGGGCCATCAAAATCGGGGTTCACCGATCGTTCCCCTTCCCGCAGCAGGAATGGGTACAGGTACGCGATGAAATCTACCAGGACATTTACCATAACTTCTGGAATGAAAAACTGCAGTGTTGGGTACAGTTCAAGGATGGAGATAAAGTAGCCGAAACCGTGGATGCCAGCGTATTGCTGATGCCGTTGGTGCACTTCATTACGCCCGACGAGCCCCGGTGGATCTCCACGCTGGAAGCCGTCAACCAGCATTTGCGACTAGATGTACTGGTGTATCGCTACGATAACGAGGTCTCCGGAATCGATGGCTTAGAGGGTGAAGAAGGTACATTTACCATGTGTTCATTCTGGTACGTGGAATGTCTGGCTAAGGCTGGTCGACTGGATGAAGCCGTTGAGAATTTCGAGAAAATGCTGGGGTACGGCAACCACCTGGGATTATTTGCTGAACAAATCAGTAAGAAAGGCGAACACCTGGGCAACTTCCCGCAGGCCTTCACGCACCTGGGCCTCATCAGTGCCGCTTTGGAACTCGATAAAAAGCTGACCCGCAAAAATGGCTAAGGCGGTATAGCCTTGCCAGGGTGAGTTCTAGATAGTTCCTACGCTTCTCCGATCCGGGTCTTCCCTTCATGGAAACGTTCATGAAGGGAAGACCCGGATCTTTTTATGGCAGGAGGCCAAGCCGGTTCACGACGTACTTTCCTCAACCGAAGAAGTCAAAAGCACAAGTCAGCCAGATTGGGTAGTAAGAGAGTTAAACGCCGAACAATTTTGTATCATCTCAATCAGGAATCTTCAACTGATCAACCATGATACAAAAACGTTTTGCTTTAACCCTTTTGCTGGCTACCACGGGTTTCTGGATGGCCGCCCGTACGGCCGACATCCTCGCCGATCTACGGTTAAAAACTGAAAATATTCAGGAAATTAGTATAGATGCCGTCACAGCCGATGGGCTGAATGTACCCTACGTACCCTATGAAGGCAAGCAGTGGGCGAAAGCCCTGTCGGCTCCCGCTAAAGTGGAGGCGGTAAAAGCCCTGGGGCGGGTAGTACGGGCCTATACGGAAACGGAAGATTTCCGCAAACGATACGATCAGTATATGCAGGAAAAGTATGACGTGAGTACGGATCAAACACGACGGCTTCAGTCGGATCAAAACGCTCGTCAGCAGATGAGCGAACAGTCGGAGGCACTGGGCGGATCGTACGATGAGATGGTTCGTCAATCGACGCAGGCGATGGCTCAAATGGAACCTTCGATGTTACGGATGCTATTGAAAACCCAGATTGAAGGCCTAGTAGAAGGATTGAACGGAGCTGAAGGAGAGACGAAAACCAAAGGGGCCGCCGAGCTGACCCAGCTTAAAAAGTTACAGGCGATTACCAATCCCGCAGAATTTAAGAAACAGTACCTAGCCTACTATACCCAATGGATGAACCAGCAAATCAAGGAAGGAAATGCCCGAATGGTGGAAGATGAGCAAGAAGCAAAGGAGAAAGCCGCTGACTATCAGAAACGCCTCGCTGAATATAAAGCTAACGCCAATCCGAAGCTTGCTCTGAAGGAACGGTTGCGGGAATGTATTGCCCTCATCGAAAGTGTAGACTTTAATGCCAAACTCATCAAAAAGGGCTCTCGACTGGAGTTCGAAAATCCCGACTACCGCAGTAAATCCAGTGCCTGGAAAACGGTATTCCGGATGGGACAGGAGCCCGCAATGGCCGTCCGGGATTTCGCTCAAGTGTGGCTTAAGGAGTTAAAATAGAAGCGTATTGAAACTGAAAAGGTCCCGTATACATGAGTTATACGGGACCTTTTCGGTATTTATCTTATCTTAACTAAAGAGAAGACTTAGTTTTTAAGTTTGTCTACCCGTAGCATATAGTTATACCCGCCCTGGAGTTCCAGCCCGGGGGTGGTTTTACCGGTGGCCGGATCGTATTCCCACACGTAATCCTTCCCCGTTTCGGCGTTGGAAAGGATATAGGCTTTGCCGTTGTCAATGGTTACGCTTTCGAGTGTTTCGGAGTTGTCGTAGGGAATATCGGTGAGCTTTTTCGTCACCGCTCCAGTACTCAGATTGACGATAGCAAAACCGTAGATATGGCTGGATTGTGAACCACTGGCTGCGATCTTGGGATCTTCGTACTTCACGACGGCTTCACCATTGCCGATATTCCACATCGCAAATACCGAGCCGCCTAATGCATCACTCAGATTGATTTTATAACTGGCATCAAACTCGGTCGTACCGCTTTTAATACGGTACAACACCGAGGGCAGTTTCATACTGCTTCGCGAGGAACCCGGCGTAGCCAGGTGATACAGATCACCACTGCTGGTCACGAACGAAGCTGGTTCCCACATGCTGATCCCGCCGGCTCCAGTGGTTTTGTCATCCTGTACCACTTTAGAAAGCGTCATGGCCGGATAATCGAATACGCCTACATTAACCTGGCGGTAGGCCGCGGGCCAGTTGCCTGTATACATAAATCCTACAAACAGTTTGCCCTTGGTGTACTCCGTCGTACCAATGCTCAGGTACGGATACCCGGTTGGGCTGGCGGGTACGCTCAGTTCGCCGTTGGTAATCGCCAGCGTCGTAGCATTGACTACCGAGTATAAAATCTTGTTGCTGTCGCCGTTTACGCCAATCAGCACCAGCGTATTGTCATCCACCCAGGTGTAGCTACTAACGTTTTTCTGATAGGTGTAGGGCACTTCCTTCACGGCCGTCAGCTGATTGTTTTCAAACTTGAATTTTGAAAATTTCCCATTGTTCGAACTGGTACTGGGGTAATAGTAAAAGCCACCGTGGGGAATGATGCCGTAATCGGCCTTGCCCGTCACTTCCACGCCATTTCCGGACAGGCTAAGCACGCCCGTTTGGAGGGAATTGGTGCCGACCACGTACTGGAAGGTATTGGGCCAGCTACCCACCTGAAGCCACACGGCGTAGTCGGGAGCCTGATCGTTAGCGGGCTCTTCAGCGGGACTGTCTTTGCTACAGGATTGGAAACACGCCAGGGCCGTCAGCAACAAAAGGGACGAAAGAGTTTTGTGAAACAAACGCATACGTAAAAATGGATTAGGAACGAAAGGAGTTATTGAATGAAATAGCGGAGCTTCACCCCAAAGGCCCGACCCGGTTTCTGCAGCCGGAAATTGTCGTAGGCCAGAGCGTTTGCCAGATTCCGGCTCTCGAAGGAAATGTTGTACTTCCCGTTTTCGCGGGAGTAGGTGAGGGAGGCGTTCTGGATGAACTGGGTCGGAATCCGGTTGAGGCTGGCCTTGGTACCGAAGGCTTCCCAGCTCAGGTAAAACCAGTGGACGTACTGAGCCCCCCAGTTCAGTTGAAGTCGGGTGTTTTTGCCCAGTAAATTGTTTTTCCCGATGCTGATGTCCGCATTACCGAAGGCCCAGGGCTGATTAGGAATTTTGTTGAGGTACGTAGCCTCGGGCGTACCCGTGGAGCCCGGTGCGTATTTGGTCGTGTTGATGGCGTTCTGGTAGCTGCCATTCACCATAATACTCAGCAGGTGATCGTAATCGTAGCGAAACTCGGCTTCCAGTCCGTTCACGCGTACTTTGGACGTATTGGCATAGCGGCTTACGGCCCGGTTGGATTGATAGACAACGGCGTAAATGAAATCGCTGGCATCGCGGAAAAACCAGGAGGCTTCGGCAAAAAAGTGGTGTTTCTGTACGCGTTTATTCAGGAAAGCTCCTACGTTCACGTTATGACTGGCCTCCGGCTTCAGATCCAGATTGGCAATGATCGTGTAGCCATTGCCGAACATTTCACCCACTTCCTGCAGGCGGTACGAGCGTTCGTACGAAGCTTTCACGCCGATTGATTCCGAAATCCGGAACCGCGAGGCAATACCGTAGCCCAGCCGGTGAATGAAATCCTGTACGCTGGACGTTTCGCCGGATGTATCCAAGGCCCGATCTTGAGCAATGGACATGCCATAATATTTGCCGAAATACGTCGTCATCCACCGCTGATCAAGCAGATTTTGTTGATAGGCGAGTCCCAGCAGGTGTTTCCCGAGTATACCCGGACTGGCGTCTCCTTCCTCCACTAACTCGTTATACATTTTGTTTTTAACGTGATCGAAGGTGTAGTTGACGTTGATTGAATGCTGATCCGTCAGGGCATAACTCGCATTGACCCGGCCAAAGGTTTTGGGTCGGATCACCCGATTCAGGGAGCGGCCATAGCCAATTTCCGCCTGATTGGTTTTCACCCGCGAACCGTCCCAGGCGTATTGATAACCCGCCGTATCGACCACTACGTAATTATCCACGGAACGTGACAGAAAGGCGTTTACATCCAAACCCTGGACCAGAAAGTTGTTTTTTCGGTACCGAACCGACGTATTCCAGGCATCGCCGTGGCGGGTCGCTGCTCCGTATACGACCTCCTGCCGGGTGCCCGTCTGAATATCCTGAGCCGACGTATTATACGAAGCTCCCACAAAGAAGACGTCGGCCCACTTTTTATTGTTCACCCCCACTTCGAGCTGTCCCATCGCCGACTGAAATGTATCGTGAAAACGACGAAGGTCTTTCTTGACGTAGACTTCCCGATCAGCATCCCATATTTCGATGCCCCGCATGATGTAATTGTTGTTGGAGTAATTGTAGAAGGCATTGGCCCGTAGCGTGAGGCCCGTTCGGGGGTGAATGTACTGGCCCGTAAGAGCCGCCCGATGCGTGTTGAAGGAGCTGTAACTGTAGCTGGCATCTAGGTAGTTACGGATCTGCTGATTCGTGATGAGGTTCACGGCCCCGCCCATCGCATCCGAGCCCAGCGATACCGGCACGACGCCTTTGTATACTTCGATACGCTCGGCCAGATTGACGGGAATAGTATTCAGCGTGAGCGAACTGCCCATGACTTCCAGCGGAATACCGTCAATGAAAAACCGGACAGCCTTCCCCGATAAACCATTGATTGAGAAGTTGAAATCCGAACCCAGACCGCCCTGCTCGCGTACCCGAACGCCCGTTGTGCGGTTGAGTACCTGGTTCATATCCACGTTGGTATTGGCAAATAGGCGGGTTTCGATGGCGTTGACGGCGAAGGCCTGTTCCTTGACCTGCTGGTTCTCGGTCTTGCCCGTTACGACAACTTCGTTCATCGTGCGGGAATCGGCTTTGAGAATGAACGTAACGGATTGTCCGGCCCGAACTTCCTTGGATTGGGGCAGAAAACCCACCCCCGAAGCCGTAATCGTCAGTAATTCCGTCCGGTTTACCCGAAGCTGAAAGGCCCCCGTCGTATCCGTCGTGGTACCGAGGGAAGAGCCTTTTACGCGGATGCTGATCCCCACGAGGGGCAGCTTGTCTTCGGAATGAACCGTACCCGAAACGGTCGGTCCAGTCTGGGCCAACGACCGGAGAGTTAGGAAGAAAAGAAGGAAAAAAGAGGTAGAAATAGACGCTTGCATGGGGAAACGAGAAGGGGAAACAACGCCTTCTCATCTCCTAGTTGCATAAACCCGACTATACCGAAGCTGGGAAAGAAATAAAATGCGGTCCGTGAAACGCGGCAGCCTTAGTCAGACGTTTGGCCGGACGCTTCCTTCAGTTTTTCGAGCCGTAAGAGATAATCCACGGAGCCTTCGATTTTCAGCCCTTTTCTCAGGCTCTGATCGTTTGGATTATAGACCCAGATGTAATTATTGTCGGGCCCGGCATTGACAGAAATATACACCAAACCCCGATCCACGAGTACGCAGCTACGGGCACTGCCTTTGTCCAGGGGTAAAGCCAGTTTACGGGTCGTTTTTTGATTCAGGTCTACCACGTAAAATTCCAGATGTGGTACCTGATAATGGTCTTCCATGGTTTTAAAAAGCTCCCGTCGTTCACTCCGGACGATCGCCTGACCTTTTCCAATGTACCAGAGCCCATACGCGTGATTGTGAATAGCGGAGACTGAAATATTGAAAAAGTACGTAGAGTCCAGGGTCGCTTCGCCCGCTTTGATCCGGTAGATAGCCGTTGGTTTCTGGGGGTGATTGCCTAACGCAAAGCCCGGACAGGCCAGAAAATAAAAATCTCCCTTTTCGTCAGCGAACGTACTGGGCTGCTCCGTATTGACGCTTCCCGGATACGTCGATTTCGTGTCTTTCTGTGTACGGATGAGTCGCATTGAAGGATACGCCAGCGTAGTCACGTAAAGTGTATCGCTGGTGGTATACTGACCAGGGCGACCGGATACCGTGTGATACGTATAGCCAACGAAGAGCTCGGAACCCCGAAAGTGACTGAACCCCACCGACATGGAATTATAAGGCCCAAAAGGTAGGGGCAGGGGTAATTTTCCCGTTTGGGCCTGCATCGTACGGACATCGACGCGGGCGTACTGCAATTTGGAAATTTTACGATTGTACGAAATCAGGAAAAGCGAATCCGGCTTGGGCCAGCTATAGTTTTCAATGAAAGAAACATCGGGTAGTGCTACGGAATCCTGAGCCGTAAAGTGCTGATCAATCAGCCGATGGCGGACCAGGTAGCCGCTCTTTCGGTTCATGTGGTAAAAATTCCCATCCCGTTCGATTAGCTCCGCCCAAAACTGGGGAATCGGGACCGGAACGCCTTTGCTGATAGGATCAATACGGCCGGAATCCAACTGATCCGTACGTACGATGTATTCCCGGGCATCTCCGGACCTCATGACATAAATTCCGTACGTTCCTTCCGGGTGGGATTGTTGACAGCCGATTAGACCAAGCAGACTCCAGAAAACAAGTAAAAACTTCAGGTGCATACAGCTACTTCAAATACCCCATTCATCCATCAATTGCCGTTTGGCGACGGGCGGAAGGCTCTGGAGCGATTTTTCTTTAATGACCAATATCTTTTCGTGATCGGCTTTCTGACAGGTATGAAAAGCAAAGTACGTTTCCCCTTTCTGGAAGGAAAAACGCTCGGGTGATTGCTCGATAAACGAAAGTTGCACGTCTTTTTTGGGCTGAATTTCTAACCGTCCGCAGAAGTTAATGATGCCCGCCTTCGTGACCTGAACCTTGCTCTCGGGACCCGCCGCCAGGGTATAGTCCCGGGCAGAAATTTCCTGTGACGGAGCGGTAGCGGGCGTGTGCGGGCGATACAGCAACCAGCCCAGACCCAGTACGACCAAGCACGCGGTGGCGACGGAGCCGGGCAGCGACCACCGGGAAAGCCGACGCGGTTTCGACGAAGGTAACTCCTGCTGAATTTCCGCCCACATTTCCTGCTGGATGGCTGCTTCGTCCACGAAAGCGGGGAACGAATCATCCATGTCCGAGTCGTCCAGCAGCCAGTTTTCTACGGCTGTGTTTTCCTCGGGCGTGCAGTGTCCACGGTGGTATTTTTCAAGGAGTTCCTTCGTAACCTTCATGATAGCTTTTAGCGAAAGCCAGGGTTCTTTTCGGTAAAAGTAGCATATCGAAGGTCTTACCGCAGTACCAGTCGGATGAAAAAATCAGAGGGCGTATTCGGGTAAGTTCGTTTTCAGGGAAAAGAGTGCTTTGGAGATGTGGTGCTCTACGGCCCGTTCCGAGATCAGAAGATGAGAGGCAATTTCTTTATTGGTGAGACCCTGTTCGCGGCTCATCCGAAATACCCGCTGGCACTGGGAGGGGAGGCGTTCGATGAGGGAAGCGAGCCGTTCTGACAAACTCTGGGCCAATACTTCATGCTCGGTATAATTCTGGGCCTGTACCTGCCGGGAACCTAAGTGCTGGAGATGTTGCTCGTGGATTTTTTCGTTGCGAAAGTGTTCAAATACCTTCAGTTTGGCCGAGCGGACCAAGTATTTTTCAACGGACTGCGTAATCTCTAGTTCATTTTTTCGCTCCCAAAGCGATTTGAAAATATCCTGTACCATCTCCTTCACCAGTTCCGGATCGCCAATGGAATGGTAACAGACCGTATATACCTTTCGCCAATATAACTGATAGATTTCCTTAAAGGAATCTTCAGTAATTCGCGTAGGGCTTGAAGCCGAGGACAGAGTAGACATAGGGCAATCGATTCGCTTCTGAACAGGATGGGGCAAATATAGAGTTTTATTTATAATGATTCCAAATAGTATGCAGGTTAATAATGTAGGGGCAAAGGCGAAGGCGGGGCAGTAGGCGGGAAAAGCTTCCCCTAATGAACCCTCAGGGACGAAGCAAAACCAGCTTTATCCGTGAAAAAATGGATTATCCACCGCTGTTGCAGAGAATACTTGAAACTCCCGTAGGAAAGAAATACGGGAATGCGTTAATTTTATGGGTCATTATCTAGAATATGCCTATACTCTAGACCTTGCTATGAAATTAAAAGTCCCCCTCATACTCCTCCTGCTGGCCAGCATCTTATGGTATTGCAAAACCAGTCAGCCCCCAGCGGCACAGACCCAGACCGCTGAAGAAAAAAACGTCCGTACCGATGCAGTAGCGGTGGTGTCCGCTCAGGAAGCCCTGAAATACATGACCATCGAGGATGGATTTGAGGTACAGCTGGTAGCGGCTGAACCCCTTGTTGAAGCTCCGGTTGCTCTGAGCTTCGACCCTAAAGGACGCATCTGGGTGGTGGAAATGCCAGGGTACATGAACGATACGCTGGGTTCGAATGAAGAGGCTCCCACCGGTAAAATTGTCATTCTCGAAGATACCAATCAGGATGGTCAGGCGGATCGCAAAAAGGTGTTTCTGGATTCGCTCATTTTGCCCCGGGCCATCTGTTTCATCGAAAATGGCATCCTCGTAGCCGAGCCGCCGTACCTGTGGCATTACGAAATCAAAAATGATAAACCGGGGAAGAAAACCCTCGTAGATTCAACGTATGCCAAGGGGGGGAACGTCGAACATCAGGCCAATGGGTTGGTACGAGCATTGGATAACTGGATTTACAATGCCAAATCGGACAAGCGGTATCGCAAAGTCGGCGAAAAGTGGCTCATTGAAAAGACGCATTATCGGGGTCAGTGGGGTATAGCTCAGGATAATACGGGGCGTTTGTACTATAATCATAACTCCCAGAATGTCATTGCTGATTATTACTTGCCGGGTTTTGGAGCCGGAAACGCCAATCAACGCAACGACGTAGCAGGCTTTAATACCAACATCACCACCGATAACCGGGTGTACCCGCTACACGCGACGCCGGGCGTAAACCGGGGGTACATGAAAGAAACGCTCGACGATAGTTTGCGACTCCGTAGTTTCACGGCAGCCTGCGGACCCGTCGTGTACCGGGGCGAACAATTTCCGGCCGCGTATGCTTCCAACGTATTCGTCGCCGAACCTTCGGCCAATTTAGTGAAACGGAATCTGGTGCAGGAGCAGGGGAATGTTCTAGTGGCCAAACAGGCGTATCAAAAACGTGAATTTTTAGCCAGTACGGACGAACGCTTCCGGCCGGTAAGTCTGAACAACGGTCCGGACGGAGCCCTGTACCTGATCGACATGTACCGGGGTATCATTCAGCACAAAACCTACCTGACTACGTATCTGAAAGGACAGATTGCCAAACGGCAACTTACGCAACCCTTGAATTGCGGCCGGATTTATCGCATCGTTTCCAAACAAAAGCCGTACACAGCCGCCCAAAGGCCCTTGCCGCAGCAACCCGAGCAACTAGTAGCTTTATTGGAAAGTCCGAACGGCTGGTTACGGGATTATGCTCAGCAAGCCCTGATCGATGGCAAATACACGACGATGGTCCCCCGGCTGCGACAACTCCTGACGGAAGGGTCGCAGGAACTGGCTCGGGTGCACGCCCTGTGGACGCTGGAAGGGTTAGGAGCCTTGTCGACGCAGGACGTACTGCTTTGCCTGCGGGATTCTTCCTGGCCGATTCGTCGGCAGGGATTAGGCGTGATTCCTTCGCAACTATCAGCCAGCAACTGGCAACTCTACGCGGTCGAGCTGGAAAAAAGAACGAACGATACGCTGGCCTACCCGTACCTGGCTTTTTTGAGCGGCTCTCTGCGTCGCTTTAACGCTACGGCCGCCGATGCATTGGCGGAAAAGATTTTACAAAAACGGCCCCGGGATCGTTACCTAGCAGCGGCCGTGGTGAGTACACTGGCAAATCAGGAAGCGGAATTTCAGAATCGACTCCGAGCGAGTTTACCGGATTCCAATCTGGCCGTATATCGTAGCCTGAAAGTGGCCCTGAAGAATGCCGCCAGCACCCGTACCAACCGCGATCCGGCCCTGCTAGCCCGACAGTATCCGAAGGGAGCAAACCTTTTCAATACTATTTGCCAGACCTGTCACGGAAAAGACGGGAACGGCGTGGCTTCGCTGGCTCCCCCGCTCAACAAATCGGAGTGGGTTACGGGCCGGAAAGATCATCTGATTTCCATTGTACTGTATGGTCTGACTGGACCCGTATCGGTGAACAATCACTTGTACACGGCACCCGAAATCAATGCCGATATGCCCGGTATTGGGTATGATCCTTCGCTATCGAGTGGCGATGTGGCTGAGCTATTGAGTTTCATTCGGAAATCCTGGCAAAACAATGCCGAAGGGGTGACGACTGGTGAAGTAAATCAGGTACGGAAAAGCCTGGTGAAACGCGAAAAAGCATTCACAATTAAAGAATTACAGGGTCAGCAATAATCCCTTGGTAATTAAACCCTACGTCCCTTTACTACGTTTTGGTAGTGAAGGGACGTAGGCATTTAAAGCCATTGTTCAACTTGGTAATTAATGGAGTATATGAATATCGAAGAAACCAACGGCTGGGAAGCTTCCGCGGCAGCCTGGATTGCCGACATGGGAGAAACCGGCGATTATGGTCGTCAGTACGTATTGGATCGGCCGATGCTCGATCGGGTTCGGCCCTTTCGACGGGCTTTGGATGTGGGTTGTGGCGAAGGGCGTTTTTGCAGGATGATGCAGGAAATCGGAATTCAAACGGTAGGCATTGATCCAACTGAAACCTTACTGAAAGAAGCTAGGCATCGCGATCCGGCGGGCAAATATCACTTGGGCAAAGCCGAAGCACTACCGTTTCCAGACGCCTCGTTTGATCTGGTCGTAAGTTATTTAACGCTGATTGATATTCCCGATATTCGACGGGCTATTGCGGAGATGAGTCGCGTTCTGATGCCCGGCGGAAGCCTGCTGATCGCCAACCTGACCAGCTTTAATACGGCAGGTGTCGAAACAAGCTGGATACCCGACCCGATGGGACAACTTAAGTATGGAATCGACCGTTACCTGGAGGAACGGGCCGCCTGGGTGAGCTGGCGGGGCATTCACATTCAGAACTACCACCGACCGCTGAGTACCTACATGACCCTGCTACTCGAACAGGGCTTACAGCTACGGCATTTTTCCGAGCCCAGGCCCTACG
This sequence comes from Siphonobacter curvatus, assembly GCF_002943425.1. Taxonomy (NCBI): domain Bacteria; kingdom Pseudomonadati; phylum Bacteroidota; class Cytophagia; order Cytophagales; family Cytophagaceae; genus Siphonobacter; species Siphonobacter curvatus. The sequence goes on along the minus strand of NZ_PTRA01000001.1, from coordinate 2,500,583 downwards.
GTGGCGATCCGGCGAAAGTAGAGCATTATAGCCGCGTACCTTATTTTATGATGATGGAATGGCAGAAGCCACTCCGGTAAGTGCATGACAATAAAACGGTTTAAGTTCCGGCTTCTACGATGGCTGGGTGGATTTATACTAGTTATTTTTTTGATTGTTAACGTTCTGATGGCTTTTCATGCCTATCGGTTTACGTATTTTTACGAAGCTCACGAAGCCCAGTTTCGCCGTCCCGAGCAAATGACGACGGGCGAAAAGCTTTCGCAGGCTCTCTTTGGTTTTCGTATTCCCAAACGGTCGGTCAACGAAACGCCCGATTGGCCGTACCAGACCATTCGACTCAAAAACGAACGCAATCAAACGCTGGTGGGTTGGTACGCTCCAGCGGAAGAAGCCTCGAAAGGAACGGTGATTCTCTGGCACGGACATGGTTCCGCGAAATCCCGGGTACTTGCCGAGGCGACTTACTTTCGGCAGCTGGGATACGCCGTTGCTCTGTTTGATTTCCGGGCTCACGGACAGTCGGATGGGAACGTGTGTACGATCGGCTACCACGAAACCAAGGATGTCAAAACGGTCTATGATTGGGTACGGGCCAAAGGCGAACGACGGATCATCCTTTGGGGGATGTCGATGGGAGCCGCTACGATTCTGAAAGCCATCCCGGAGTTTAATCTACAGCCGACGAAAGTGATTGTGGAGTGCCCCTTTGCTTCCCTGGAAGATGCCGTGAGAGGTCGCCTGCGTTCCCTACATTTGCCCGAACAGCCGCTGGCGAATTTGTTGCTCTTTTACGGCGGACTGGAACGTAATCTGAAAGCCTGGGAGTACCAGCCCGCCGAATATGCCCGAAAATTAACGATGCCCGTATTGCTCCAATGGGGCCGTAGTGATCCCCGGGTATCGCGGGATGAAACGGATCGGATTTTCCGTAACCTGGCTTCAAGCCAGAAGCAACTGGTGATTTACCAGGAATCAGGACATCAGTCGTTTTGCCGCCACGAAACCGATCGTTGGGAACGTACGGTGCGTAACTTCCTGAATCGCTGAGAACTAGTCGTCGATCGAGACGGTGGCCGCGTGTACCGTCTGACTTTTGAGCGTCATCGGAAACTGAGTGCCCTGATAACGAACCAGCACGGACTGGCTGCCTGTACCCAAGTGAGTGGGTTGTCCGGCGGTGGCTACGACGAGCAGTTCGCCCTTGGAGAGAGCACCCCGGATATAGGGGCGAGGATCCTGATTTTCGGCCAGGATTTGCGTACCGGGCCGCTTGTCGGTTTGCCAGGTTTTACCGTTGTCGATCGAGAATTCCAGTAACAGGTTGTATTGCGTATTGGGGTCATTCCAGAAGCGATTGAACTGGAACGATCGCCACTTGCCCGCTTCGATGTAGTCCTGACCGATGGTACGCTTGCGGCTGTCCGTCCAGTTGTACAACCCGCCCCCGTAGCGATACGAACCCGTGACGTACCCCCACAGCGACATACTTTCCAGAATCCAGCTACCAACGGCGGGCCAGGCTCCGGTGCCATCGTTGCCACCTTCGTACACGGACATGATCCATTCGATGTTCTGCGGACGATGGCCCGCGGGCAGAGTCTGGAAATACGCATCCGTCCATTCCAGTTTTTTCTGAATCGGGTGAAGGCTTTTGCTGGCATAATCCGCCTGGGAAGCGTACAGTTTTCCTGGCCCGATGACGCTGGGTTCGTGCGAGGGATCGTTCCAGAAATAATACGGTAAATGAAAATAGGGTAGCGTACCCGGAAAAACCGTAACACCCGCTTCTTTAAACATCAGGTACCGCTGCATATTAGCCAGCTTCCCGCTCGGGTTCTGCTCCGAGCCGCCGGCTTCATTACAGAGCGAATTGTGCGAAGAACAGTACACCTGGAACGAAACGTTAGGGTATTTGTCTTTGACTTCCCGAATGGCCCGGCAGAGGGTTTTGACACCAAGGTACGTATATGGGCCTTCTTCCAGATCCAAGTCGAGCAGGATCGGATGATCGCCCCAGCCTACTTCCATGGGCAAGTCGATGGCGTACCCTCTCACTGCGTTATACACTTCCTGATACCGTTGGGCAACTTGCGGCGAATCCATCCAGTTACCCGGAAAGACATTTGAGTACATCATGCGGTAGACGCCCGTTGTTTTCGGAAGATTGTACGCCGCCAGAATAGGCTTAAGCCGACCAGGCTGTATACCCCGCTGATTCCACTGGGGATGATGAAAACCGCCGTGCAAATCGGCTAGCATCGTCAGATGCACGTAGTTGATCGCTCCTTTCTTTACCTGTTCAGCCTGTACGTTGAAATCAAAATCAGTTGAGATCGTATTGATCGCTCCCTTGGGTAGCTGATAGGTGGGAATCTGGTTAAGGGCCGCTCGTCCGGCCGGGGCCGTGAGCGTAAGCCGATTGATTTCCTTGGGCGAAGCCAGCGTAGTCGTCGATGTTCCGGAAAGCAGGCGAGGCGATCCTTCGGGGCGGTCCAGCCAAAACCAGGCGGCTAATGCCATCGTCAAGGCCAGGGCCATGAAAAGGTAGTTTTTCATTAGAAGCATATCTACTAAACTGAAAAAACGCCGGATTTAGCGTTTTGGTTACGGAAAAGGAAAATCAGAACGGAAAAATAGCCTTCCAAAAGTCCCGCAAAAATGATTCTTCTTTGGCTGATTTGTTCATCGGTCTTCCTGTTTTGCCGGATTTTGAAGGAATAGTCCTGCTTCCACGAATGTCGGTTAAAACAATTTCAGTAGTGAACACGGTTAGATAGGATTCTTCTGTTCCTCCTTTAAAGATCAGGTAAAGCAAACCTGTCTCCAGCGGCAGGCCACATCCCTGAAACTCGGATCTATTCATGATCCATCCCTGCTCGTGATGCTCTGAACGGCGGCGGTTACAAATCGTTGGTGCTCGTACTTCGTCTAGAAAATACGCATACCGTCTTCTGCTCAATTCAGTACGGACAAATCCCATTTCAGTTCTTTTGACGTAGTAAACCCCTCCGATTCGCGGCAATTTTGAACCGTCGATTTGATACACAAGTCGCATTATTCAACCTTCAATCTATTCTCGATATGTCAGTCAAAACTAGTACTGCGGCTTCCCGTACCATTCGTAATCCCATGCTGAAAGATGAAGTAGTTTTTCTGGAAACCAGTCTGGAAAGTCAGGGCCAACATACGCTGGTCGAAGTGACGCTGTCGGCGGGGGGAGGCAATCCGCTGCACTTCCACCGGGCGTTTTCCGAAGAGTTTACCTGTCTGGAAGGCGAACTGGGTATTCAACTGGGTAAGCAGATGCTGTACCTCAAACCGGGCGAATCGGCGATGGCCCCGGCAATGAGTCGCCACCGCTTTTTCAACCGGACGAGCGAACCCTGCCGGTTTCGCTGTCGCATTGCCCCGGGTTTTCCGGGCTTCGAGCAAACGTTGCAGATTACCTACGGCCTGGCCTGTGATGGCAAAGCCAATGCCCAGGGAATGCCCAAAAATCCCTATGAACTAGCGTACGCCTTCATGATTAGCGGAACGTGCCTGACGGGCTGGATGAGCGTACTGCAACCCGTACTGAATTACCTCGGCCAGCAGGCGATCAAGAAAGGCATTGCTGCTGAGTTACAGCGTAGGTATCTGAAAATCTGGTGAAAGCCGATTGCTTTTAGTGCTTTTCGGTACCCTTTTCATTCGCTGAACATTGGATTTCATGAAACAGTGGGCACGGTTTGACCGCTACGACTTTCTGATTTATCTACTCAATTACCCGGCTCTGATCATTGCCAATTACATTATCTTTGGGGCGACGTACTTTCAGCATCGTTCCTTGTTCGTGAGTACCACGCTGATTGCCAATGGCTGGGGACTGGTTGTATTCGTTACCCTTACGCTCTGGATGAAATTCATGCGGTTTTGCTACGGAGCCCCGGATGAGTTCGGGCAGCGATTACTGTATTCCATGCTGGGCTACGTGGCGGTGATGATGTCGGTTATTCTCGGCGTCTTCTGGGTATACGACCAACTGGGATATCTATACAATCCCGATAAGATTCCCTGGGTATTGATGATAGGTTTTGTTACGAACGTTACGTCGGCGGGTTGTCACGAATCCATTTTTACGTATAATCAGCTCCGGGAAAGTACCCGTCGGGAAGTGGTACTGAAAGAGTTGAACATGCAGCAGCAGATGGATGTGCTCAAACAACAGGTCAATCCGCATTTTCTGTTCAATAGTCTCAATTCGCTGATTGCCCTGATCGGCGAAAATCCGGTTCAGGCCGAAACCTTCGCTCAGGAGCTGAGTTCCGTGTACCGTTACGTGTTACGGGCCAACGAGCAGGATCTGACGGATTTGCATACGGAGCTGGAATTTATCCGCTCCTATGCTCATTTGTTACGCACCCGGCACGGGGCGGGCTTTCAATTGGTGAGCCAGATCGACCCGCAGTACCGGCGGTATCAGTTGCCACCCCTGACGCTTCAGCTACTGGTGGAAAACGCCGTCAAGCACAATGTGGTACTGGGCAGCCAGCCCCTACGCGTAGAAATCCACACGGATGAGCTGGCCAATCTCTACGTCCGAAACAACCTGCAACCGAAAAAACAACGGCTTCCTTCCAATGGGGTGGGGCTGACGAATATCGTTCGGAAGTACCAGATGCTCGGACAGGCTCAGCCTTCCGTGCGACAGGAGGCGGGCCAGTTTGTCGTAGCTCTGCCGCTGATACCCGTCTAAAAATGCACGTAGCCGCATCGGTAGGGCCACAATTTCCCCGTACCTTGGGTTCGAATTTCAGTCACCTCCGAATCTACGTCCTACTTATGCGGCTCACTATTTTGCTTTTCTGGCTCTTTTTTGGCTTCTATACCCAGGCTCAAACTTCCAAACCTATCCTCACGGGAGCCGACCGGATCGATGAATACCTACCGTATCTGAAAGGAAAACGGGTAGCTCTGGTTGTGAATCAAACCTCGATTATTGGCTCCCGGCCCAGTGTGGATAGTCTGGTGAGCCGCGGGGTACAGATTGTAAAGATTTTCGGTCCTGAACACGGCTTTCGGGGCAATGCCAGTAATGGAGCCAAAGTCGGCGACGAACGCGATCCCAAAACGGGAATTCCGGTGCTCTCGCTGTACGGCAAACGCAAGAAACCGCTACCCGAGGATTTAACGGATGTCGATCTGCTGGTTTACGATATTCAGGATGTAGGAGCCCGCTTTTACACGTACATCAACACCCTGCACCGGGTGATGGAATCCTGCGTGGAAAATAAAAAGGAGCTGGTGATTCTGGATCGGCCCAATCCCAACGGGTACCTCGTCGATGGTCCCATTTTGGAAGACCACCTGCACTCGGGCATCGGGATGCACCGTATTCCCGTCAGCCACGGCATGACCATCGCCGAATTTGCCCAGATGATCAATGGAGAAGGCTGGTTGACGAACAAAGCGACCTGTCAACTACACATTGTAAAAGTGGCCAACTACCGGCACGAGTTGCCCTATGATTTGCCCGTGATGCCATCGCCCAATCTGAATACGCAGCAATCCATTCTATTATATCCGCATATTTGCTGGTTTGAGGGAACCATCATCAGCCAGGGAAGAGGTACGTACTTCCCCTTCACCGTACTAGGTGCTCCGGCCCTGAAAGGCAAGTATGCCTTCTCGTTCAAGCCCGTCAGTATTAAAGGGATGAAAGAAGAACCTTTGCACGAGAATCAGGACTGTTACGGACTGGATTTACGGAAATACGATACCCGGCAACTACGCAAAAGCGGTCGCCTAAATCTGCAATGGCTCATTGAAATGTATCTGGCGTATCCGGATAAGGACCGTTTCTTCGATAAAAGTCAGCATAAAGAAATTGGCGAGTTTGATAAACTATCGGGGACCGAACAACTGCGGGAGCAAATCATTGCTGGCAAAAGCGAAGCCGAGATTCGAAAGAGCTGGGAGCCGGGTCTTTCACAGTTTAAGACCATGCGGAAAAAGTACTTGTTGTATCCGTAGGGCATTCATTCAAGACCTAGTTTGAGTAGCTATTTTTCTTAGGGGGATTTCCGGAAGGCTTGTCAAACAAAGGGGCGTACCTTAAATTGCTTCCTTTCCCATTTTGTAAACGAACGAACCTATGAAGAAAACACTACTACTGGCTTTGGCCACGGTGGTTTACTCGGGCTCCGGCTGGGCTCAGAAGACGGCTACACCGCTCATGCCAGAGAAGAAATACGAAACTGAAATCAGTACACTGACCAGTCGTCCCCGGGTAAAAACGGCCTTTCAAACCATTCTGGACCTTGAGCCCGAAACGCGTAAAGATCATTTGCTGTTAACGCAGATTCCTTCCCCGCCCTTCAAAGAGCAGGTACGGGCCAAAAAATATGCTGAATTACTGCGAGCCGCCGGAGCCGATTCGGTATGGATGGATGAAGTAGGCAACGTACTGGCTCGTCGAAAAGGCAAAACGGGCAAACGAACGGTAGTCCTGGAAGGACACCTCGATACCGTTTTCCCGGAAGGAACGGATGTAACGGTGAAACAGCGGGGCGATACCCTGTTTGCTCCCGGCATCGGGGATGATAGTCGGGGACTAGCCGTTGTGCTGGCCGTTCTTAAAACCATGCAGAAAAACAACCTCCGCACCGAAGGTGATATACTCTTTGTCGGTACGGTAGGCGAAGAAGGCCTGGGCGATCTGCGGGGCGTTAAACACCTGTTCTCCGGAAAAGGCCCTAAAATTGATTCTTACCTGTCGGTAGACGGGTCGGGCATCGGACCAATCACCAACGGCGGCGTCGGTTCGGTACGGTATCGAGTAACGTACAAAGGGCCGGGCGGGCATTCCTACGGTTCGTTTGGGCTGGTCAATCCGCATCAGGCCCTGGGTCGGGCGATTCATTACTTTACGCTGGAGGCGGACAAATTTACCCGCATGGGGCCTAAAACGACCTACAGCGTCAGTGTGATTGGTGGCGGGACTTCCGTAAATGCCATTCCGTTTGAATCGTGGATGGAGGTCGATATGCGTTCGGAAGATCAGTCGAAGCTGGCCGGAATCAATGACCTGTTTCTGGCTGCCGTACAGAAAGGGTTGCAGGAAGAGAATGCCATCAAACGAATGGGTGCCGACCTGACGGTAGACGTCAAGAAAGTAGGCGATCGGCCTTCGGGTATGACGGAGGCCAAGCAGCCTCTCATTCAGCGGATGATTGCCATCAGCCGGTATCTCAAAGCCGAACCTTCACTGCACAGCAGCTCCACCAATGCCAATATTCCGTTTGCGAAGGGCGTTCCGGCGGCTACGATTGGTATCGGTGGCGTGGGTGGTGGAGCCCACTCCCTAAACGAGTGGTGGATGAACGATAAAGGATATCTCGGTATTCAGCAAGCCCTGCTGATCGTACTGTCGGAAGCTGGTTATACGGAATAAGGAATTAGTTAATTGCTTCATGAACAGCCTGGTGGGACTTTTTACCCCATCAGGCTGTTGGGTTTTGCTAGGTATGGTTGTTTTCGAATTCAGTACATAACCAGCCCTTATCAACTATGGCAATGCAGGAAAAATTTGCTCTGATCACCGGAGCCACGAGTGGCATTGGGTATGAACTAGCCAAGCTATTCGCTAACGATCAGTATAATCTGGTCATCGTCGCTCGCAATGCCGACGAACTGAATACAACGGCTATCAAATTAAGCCAGCAATACGGAGTAGAGGTCGTCACCCTGGCGAAAGATCTGGTACAACGGGAAGCTCCCCAACAAGTATATGAAGAAGTGAAAGCCAAAGGCATTCAGATCGATGTACTGGTCAATAATGCCGGTCAGGGACAGTACGGACTCTTTGTCGATACGGATCTGGAACGGGAGCTAGATATTATTCAGCTGAACGTTAGTGCCTACGTATCGCTGACGAAGTTTTACTTGCAGGAAATGGTGGCTCGCAACGATGGGAAAATCCTGAATGTGGCCTCTATTGCCAGCAAATTGCCCGGTCCCTGGCAGGCGGTCTATCACGCGACCAAGGCCTTCGTACTATCGTTTACCGAAGCCCTGCGGAGTGAAATCAAGGAAAGTGACGTTACGATTACGGCCTTATTGCCTGGTCCAACGGACACTGATTTCTTTAACAAAGCCCAGATGCAGGAGTCGAAAATCGTGCAGGAGGGCGATCTGGCCGATCCAGTACAAGTGGCGAAAGATGGTTACGAGGCTCTGATGGCAGGCGACGACAAAGTAGTATCAGGTCTGAAAAACAGGCTGCAGACAGCGGTAAGCAACGTTATGCCGGATTCCATGCTGGCGGATACGATGAATAAGCAGCAGCGACCTGCGGATACGAACTCCTGAGCAGAAAAATGAATCGATTTTAACACCCGGCTTTCGTATGGTCATGTACGGTAGTCGGGTGTTTTTATAAGTCAACTTTGCGGTCGGCTGTCGAATTGCTCTATCTTTAAGGGGCCGTAAACAACGTTCTGTATGCTGATTAAAAATGACCCCAAAGTGATTAATGCCTGGTGTTTTTATGACTGGGCTAATTCCGTACACGCTTTGGTGATTGTAACCGCCATTTTTCCCATCTACTTTGGGGCCACGGCAGTAACCCGCTCCCCGGATTTTGTTACCTACTTCGGGATGGAGTTTCAGAATTCGGTGGTGTTTTCCTATTCCGTATCCATCGCTTTTTTGATCATTGCCGTGCTGAGTCCCCTGTTTTCAGCCATAGCTGATTACTCCGGTCGCAAGAAGCTGTTCATGAAAATCTTCTGTTATTTCGGAGCCTTCAATTGTGCCTTACTCTTCTTTTTTACGAAAGAAAATTACGTCAGCTCAACGCTGTTTTTCATCTTCTCGCTCGTCGGCTGGGCGGGGAGTATCGTCTATTATAATTCCTTCCTGCCCGAAATCGTGACGGAAGATCGTTACGATGCCGTGAGTGCCCGCGGTTTTTCTTTAGGCTATATCGGTAGTGTACTACTGCTGGTTTTTAACCTGACAATGGTATTGAAACCCGAATGGTACGGTATCACCGATGCGAGTCTGCCGCCCCGCATTGCCTTCCTGAGCGTGGGTGTATGGTGGGCGGGTTTCGCTCAGTATACGTTTGCGTACCTACCGGAAGTATCGCTGGAAAAGGAACGGCAGAAAAACTGGTTATGGAATGGCTTCATCCAGCTGAAACTGGTGTTGCAACAGATCAAAGGTATGCCGCTGTTGAAACGCTTTCTGCTGGCGTACTTCTGCTATAACATGGGGGTACAGACAGTTATGTATCTGGCCACACTTTTCGGCGATAAAGAACTTCACCTGGACTCCGGTTCCCTCATTGCCGTCCTACTAGTCATTCAACTGGTGGCGATTTTGGGAGCCTGGCTGTTTGCCAAAGCCTCGGCCCGTTGGGGAAATTTCCGGGCTCTGATGGTCGCGGTATTCATCTGGATTGGTATTTGCGGGGCTGCGTACTTCGTGCAGACGGGTGCTCAGTTTTACGTACTGGCCTTCGTCGTGGGTCTGGTCATGGGTGGGATCCAGTCGCTGTCGCGTTCGACTTACGCCAAACTGCTGCCTACGGGTACGCACGATACGGCTTCGTTCTTCAGTTTTTACGACGTATGCGATAAAACATCAACCGTAATCGGAACCTTTCTCTTTGGCGTTGTCATTCAGTTCACTGGTTCCATGCGGTACAGTGTGCTGGTCATTGCTGGAGTCTTTGTGGTTGGATTCATCATGCTAACCATTTTGACCCGAATAAAAAAAGGAGTCCAATTCTTGCATCCGTCTAATCGAGCCTTATTTTTGTGATCCTAAACGCTTGGAATGTTAGCTCAGTTGGTTCAGAGCACTACCTTGACAGGGTAGGGGTCAGGGGTTCGAGTCCCTTACATTTCACTTTTTGTAAAGTACCAATAAACAAAAACACCCGCTTAAAGTTAATTTAAGCGGGTGTTTTTGTTTATACTCGAATGGGCTAAGCCCGATTCCGGTATTTTATTATTGTAAGCTCCATGGTGGTCAATTACCGTCAAATACTGGAACACATTAGTGATGCTCTATTCCTGCTGGATGCAGATGGGTATATTCAGTATTGTAATCCCGGAGCAACTACGCTGACGGGTTATTCAATCAACGACTTGAATCATCAGTCGATGGCCCTGCTGAGAAGTGGCGGCAACGATCTCATTCATGCAGAATATGAGCGAACCGTAGCTCTACGTCAGGGAGTCACGCACAGCAAAAGCTGGATTTTTCGAAAAGATGGTAGCCATTTCTGGGGAGAAATGACGGTCACCCCCGTTTTTGACGAAGAGCAGATCTGCACGGGCTATACCTGTTTACTGCGGGATAATACCACGGTGTTGGAGGAAACCATCCGCCTGCGAGACAATGAAGAACGCTACCGCCTGATGGTAGAAGGGGTCAAAGAGTACGCCATTTTTCTACTCGACATTGGTGGACACATCGTCACCTGGAATGAAGGAGCCCAGCGTACCAAAGGGTATTCTCCCGATGAAATTATAGGAAAACACTTTTCCACTTTTTACACGGCGGAGGACCTTAAGGATGGCAAACCCGCTCGCGAGCTAAAAATTGCAGTAGCGACGGGTAAGTACGAAGAACAAGGCTGGCGGGTTAAGAAAGACGGCTCGGTCTTTTGGGCGAATGTGGTCATTACTGCCTTGTTCAACGAACGAAATGAACACATTGGCTTCTCAAAAGTAACCCGCGATCTTACCGAAACGAAGTACCAACAGGAAGCCCTGCGAGAGAGTGAGGAACGCTATCGTTCCTTAGTGGAACAGGTAGGCGATTACGGTATTTTCATGATGGATGAAAAAGGGCGTATTGTCAGCTGGAATACCGGGGCTCAGCGAATCAATGGATACACGACCGAGGAAATTCTGGGTAAGTATTTTTCCATTTTTTATACTGAAGAAGACATCCTGAGCGGTAAGCCGGATTTTGAATTACGAACGGCTCTGGCCGTGGGTAAGTACGAGGAAGAGGGCTGGCGACTCCGAAAGGATGGCAGTAGATTTTGGGCTAACGTGGTTATTACGGCCCTGTACAGCAGTGAAAAGGTGTTCATGGGCTTCTCGAAAGTAACCCGTGATCTGACCGAACGCAAACAGGCCGAGCTGGCCTTACGGGAAAGCTACGAACGATTCCGCTCACTGGCTCATACGCTTAAAAAAACCAATACCGAACTGGCCTACGCCAATCAGGAACTGGAACAGTTTACTTCCATCGTTTCTCACGACCTGCAGGAGCCCATCCGGACGATTAAAAGCTACCTGCAACTGCTGGATTTGAAACTCGATGCCGAGCAATACACGGACCTAAAAGCTTATATTAGCCGAACGATTCACGCGGCCAATCGCATGCGGGAGCTAATTCAGAACCTGCTGCATTATTCGCAGTTGAGTCGTGGCGAAATTCTGGAAGTAACCATGCCGACGTCGGAACTCATCGAGCAGGCGTTGCAAAACCTGAAGAGTTCGATCGAACGTACCCAGCCGGAAATTCGTATCGAATGCGAAGTGGATGTCGTGAAAGGAGATCGGGTACAGCTGGTTCAGTTACTCCAAAATTTGCTGAGTAATGCATTGAAATTTACCGACGCGGAAAAGCCACTCATTACGATTCGGTGTACGGAGGGGGAAGGACACGTGAAATTTTCCGTATCGGACAATGGGATCGGGATTGCTCCCGGGGATTACGCGAAAGTGTTTGATATGTTCAGACGTCTGCATACCCAGAAAGAATATCCCGGTACGGGCATTGGACTGACGATCTGTAAAAAAATTGTCGATCGGCACCGGGGCACCATCTGGCTTGAATCAGAAGCCGGTCAGGGGACGACCTTTCATTTTACATTGTACGAAAATTAAGTGAACGTTTCGTATGAGAACTTATACGATTTTAATTGCGGAAAACGACGAGGACGAACGATTCTTTATGCAACAAGGATTCGACGAAGCATCGGGCTTATTTGAAGTGGAAGCTCTGGTAAAGAACGGCGATGACCTGCTGGAATGGCTGACACTTAACGCTCCCCGCAAACCTGACGTCATTTTATCGGATCTTAATATGCCGGGCAAAAACGGATACGACCTCATTAACGAACTAAAAGCCCTGCCCGCGTACGCTTCCATTCCCGTCATCATTGCTTCAACGTCGCCCATTCAAAGTACGATCGAACGCTGCCTGACGCTGGGAGCCGCCGATTATATCATAAAACCCGAAACGTTCATTGAATACGGTCCTTTTATTCGGGAATTACACCAACGTATTATTCAAAAGGAACTCATTCCCTGATCGTTACTAAAAAAGGTCGTAATCCAGCTGAATTACGACCTTTTTTAGTAACGATCAATGGAGACTAGCTTGCCTGAACCGGTAGTTGTACGGTATCAGTCCAAAAGTGGTATACGGTATCCCATAAATTGGATAAGCCGCGAAAGTTGGTTGGTTTCACAATATAAGAGTTCGCCCCCAGTCCGTACGCTCGATGAATGGTGTCTTCATTGTCCGAGGTCGTTAGCATCACAATGGGCATTTCCTTCCAAACAGAAGAATTTTTTAGTTTTTCAAGTAAAGCCAGGCCACCCATCTTCGGCATGTTAATATCCAGCAACATAACGCTGGGACGAGTTTTTAGACTTTGTAATACTTCCAAAGCGTGCTGACCATCTTCGGCAAAAACTAACTCGCAGTTGTATTCCCCTTCTTGACAGGCCAGTTGCAATAAATCACGATCATCTTCGTCGTCTTCAACGACAATAAACAGTGGTTTTATGGACATGAGTTGGCTATAAAATAATACCATCCGAAAACAGGCTCCGGCGTAGGCATATAAACGATAAGGGGAAAGCGTAGTTCCCGAAAAAGAACAATAATTTTTTGAAAAACGGACGTTCTATCGCAAAGAAATACAATTTTTTTCGCGACTAGGAGTAAGCTCTGATTAAATCTAGATTAGAGTTACAAAAAAATCGATTTACTTGAGGAATGATAAGTATAGGCCCGTCTTTTCGATTACTTTCGCAAGACCGCTTTTACAGGAGTAAGGGCTGTTTTTCGAATACAGGTATTCCGCAGACCGTAGGTTTAGCCGACGAAACACGGGCGGCAAGAAAACAGATTGGCTCTGTACGGGTTACGTAAGAGGAAAGCTTTTCCAGAATAGATTGTTTGAAAATAAGCATGCAGCATAACCAGGCCTCAAACCCTGAAGACGCCCGAATGTCAACGTTAAATGATTTCATGTGGGAATGGAATCTGGAAAACGGTGACATTTGGTGCAGTGAAGGCTACGCAGCTCGGGTGGGCGTTCCGGAAGAACCGGTCCCTAGCTCGGGAGCGTACTGGCATTCACGTATTCACCCCGACGATCAGATGTGGGTGAGCGAAAGCCTGTACGAAGCCTTACAAAAACAGCCGACTACCTGGGAGGCGACGTACCGTTTTCTGAAGGCAGACGGTACGTATGTGGTAGTCAAAGATCACGCTCACTTGTTTCGTAAAGCAGGGACGGTGGTTCGGTTACTAGGCACTTCTACCGTACAGAACGAAGCTCTCAGCAGGTCTACGCAGTTTTACTCGGCCGCTTTTGATCAGGTACCTTTGGGTATGATCGTTACGGATGCAAACGGTCGGATTGTGCGGGCAAATGCCAGTTTTCAGCAACTCAGTGGCTACACGGCTGCCGAATTACAGCAGGTTTCGTACCGCCAACTCATCGATGCTGCCGACTGGCCGATCTACAACGCCCGATTACAATCCTTACAGACGAGCCTCTCCACGCAGTTGGAAAACCGACTTCGACAAAACAATGGGCAGATTTTATGGGTCAAGCAAACGCTTACCCTGATCCCGGCGATGGGCTATTACTTTACTACCGTCGAAGATATTACCCATGAACATCTGCAACGGCAACAGCGGGAACGCTTACTGACGCTCATAGAAAATAGTTCAGAGCTAATGGTGATCGCTGCTATGGATGACCACCTATTGTACATCAATCAGGCCGGTCGCGAACTGGTCGGAATACCAGCAGATGCTCCCATTGTCCATCGCAAAGTATCCGATTTTTATTGGCAGGATCAGTACGCTTTCGTGCGGGAAACGATTTTGCCGGAATTACTCGAAAAAGGACACTGGAAAGGAGAGTTCAGGATCCGGCATTTTCAAACCGGAATGGTCATTCCTGTCTTCGCAAACGGTATTCGTATCGACGATCCGGATACGGGCCAACCGATTGCTCGTGGTTTTACCCTACGGGATATGCGGCCGGAACAGCTAGCCAGGCAAACCATCCTGGAAAGCGAACGGCATTTCCGTAATCTGGTTATTCAGGCCCCCGTCGCCATTGGGCTGTTGAAAGGACGAAAGATGGTGATCGAAACCGCCAACGAATTTATGCTGGAGGTGTGGGGAAAGACGGAGTCGATTGTTGGGAAACCCCTGCTTTCGGCACTGCCAGAACTGGCCGGACAAGGTTTCATCGAACTCTTGCAGGATGTGTACGATACGGGCAACCCCTTTTATGGGAACGAAATTCTGGCTCAGATCATCCGAAATAATCGTCTCGAAGCCCGCTACTATAACTTTGTATACGCCCCAGTACGCCAGTCCGACGGTACAATTACGGGCGTGATGATTGTCGCTAACGACGTAAGCGATCAGGTAAGGGCTAAGAAAGAAGTTCAGTTCAGTGAAGAGCGTTTTAGGAGTTTTGTGCTGGGTTCGCCTACGCCCATTGTAATCTATACGGGGAAAGAACTGCGAATTGAAACCGTGAATCAGGCGATGCTCGACACCTGGCACCGGGATAGTAGCTTGGTAGGGAAAACGTTTCGAGAGGCCTTCCCGGAGCTAGACCCCCAGAATTTTTACCAGCTGTTGGAGCAGGTTTATGTAACGGGGAAAACCTATACCGCCCAAGAAGACCGAGTCGATTTGCTCATCGATGGTGAATTCCGCACCTTTTACTTCAATTTTACGTATAAAGCCTTACGGGATGCCCGCGGAGCCACTTATGGCATCATTAATACCGCAACGGATGTTACCGCCCAAGTCAATGCCCGACAACAGCTGGAAGAAACCGAGCAGAACTTACGCGACGCCATTGAACTGGCCGAACTGGGTACCTGGAGTCGTAATCTCAATACCGGAAAGATTAGTTGCTCCAGCCGCATCCAGCAATGGTACGGATTTACCGAACCCGAAACGGATGTTGAAGCGTTTATGGCAGCGGTGCATCCGGAAGACCGGCACCAGGTACTGGATCTGATTTCTCAAGCCGTAGTTTTCCGGAAATCCGATCATTATTCGGCGGAATACCGGGTTGTACACCTGCAAACGGGCGAGGAGCGGATTGTTCAGTCTCAGGGAAAAGTAACCTGCGACCCGCAGGGAAAACCCTACCTACTGAGTGGAACGTCACGGGATGTGACTTCGCAGAAGCAGGCAGCTCTTGGGCTTGAACGACTCGTTTCCCAACGTACCCAGGAATTGCAGCAGGCCAATGAATTGTTACAGCGTTCCAATCGGGAACTGGAACAGTACGCGTACGTGGCCTCGCACGATTTACAGGAACCGCTACGGAAAATTCGAATGTTCTCGGGCATTATCCGGGAGATGAACGATTTACCCGAACGAGCCCAAAATCCGCTTGCCAAAGTCATCCACTCGTCGGAACGCATGACGCTACTGATTCGCGATTTGCTCGAGTTTTCCCGACTACTGAAAGTCGATCGCATCCTGACGTCTACGGATTTGAATACCATTGTCCAGAATGTGATTACGGATTTCGAACTCGCCATTCAGGAAAAGTCGGCTACGGTGGAGGTGGGTACGTTGCCCACGGTGAATGCTGAGTCACTGCAAATGAATCAGCTGTTTTACAACCTGTTGAGTAATGCTCTCAAGTTTACCAAGGAAGGCGTACCGCCCCGGATCATCATTACCTGCGAGCGTCTGTTACCCCAGGACGTACAGGCGTACGCTTTGCCCGAAGGAGCGTATTATGACATTCGGGTACAAGACAACGGCATTGGATTCTCGGAGAACTACAAAGAGCAGATTTTTGAAGTTTTTAAGCGACTGCACACGCGGGAGGTCTATCCTGGTTCGGGCATTGGTCTGGCGTTGTGCCGGAAGATCGTTCAGAATCACGGGGGCCTGCTGTACGCAGAATCGGAGGAAGGGCAGGGATCTACTTTTCACATCATTCTTCCCGAAGCATTTCGTTCGGCATCGGTTTCCTTTTGAGTAAAAGACACGCGGGTTAAAACAGCGGTGGCACCGGTTTTTTAGCATACTGTGTATAAATCAATACCACGAGACTATGGAAAATGCTGAAAAGAAAATCGACCCCAATCAGACCAAGCACCAACAAAACCCCAACTTATCCTCGGGTAAAGGTGACGGCGATGTTTACCATGAAAATCAACGGGTAGAAGTAGAAGACGAGGGCGAACGTCCGAAAAAAGAACCGCTGGGTGGATTGGAAGTTATCCCAAACAAACCGAATGTATCTTATACGGCTAGTGATGAGGAAGGCGATATCATCCGTCAGGAAAAAGAAAATAATCGGTAGGATCTTGAATTCCGCCTCAAGCGGTTCGCATCGTCCTAACCTTCCTAATAAAAAAACCTCGTACAAACGTGTACGAGGTTTTTTGTTATAAACTAACCACGGCCCGTTCTTCCTGTCGCAGCATTTTGGCGGGTACCACTTTCTGAATTTCTTCAGACAAAGCCGCTACTATTTTCTCTTTGAGGTAATTACGGCTAGTAACCAGACCGACTTCCCGGACGGGAGCGGGTGTCTGGAAGTATCGAATCAGTTCGAGTTGATCTTCCGTGAAATCCTGGGTTGCCAGTTCGGGCAGAATAGTCATACCACCCGATGTGTTCACCATTTTCTTGAGCGTCTCTAAGCTGCCTGCTTTGTATTCAATCTGGTGAAGATCGGCCGCTTGTCGGGTTAGCTGGCAGAGGTGCTCAATCTGTGAACGCAGACAGTGACCTTCTTCCAGCAACCAGAGTTCGTTGGGGTCCAGCTCTTCGGGAACCGCGTATTTTTTGTAGTACAGCGAATGTTCGGGTGAAACGTACACGAGCAGCTCTTCGTAAAACAGCGGATATTCCTTCAACATATCATCCTGAAAAGGCGTAGCCATCAGGCCGATGTCGAGTTGCCCGTTTTTCAGCTGTTCAATGATGCTTTCCGTATTCTGTTCGGTAATCTTCAGCCGAATATCGCTGTAGGTATTCAAAAACTGCTTCAGAAACAAAGGAACCAGGTACGGAGCAACCGTCGGTATAACGCCCAGACGAACCTCACCAGCAAGTTCATTCTTACGTTCGTCAACAATGCCTTTGAGTTTTTCACAGGATTGTAACACGTGCCGGGCCTGCTGTACAATCAACGCACCGATCTCGGTGGGCTGAGTGGGCTGCTTCTTGCGATCGAGCAGTTGTACTTCCAGTTCTTCCTCCAGTTTCTGAATTTGCATACTCAGCGAAGGTTGCGTAACCGAGCAGGCATCGGCGGCTTTCCCAAAATGACCGTAGTCAGCAATGGCCACTAAGTATTCGAGTTGTGTGATCGTCATTAGAAAAACTTATTCTTTCTTCAGAATAATTGATTTGTATGATGGAGTAAAGTTGGCTTGTTTTGCAGCCGAAACCAAATAAAACATTTCCGGGATCGTCCTTTTCTAGTATTGCAAATTAGTCTATTGATTAGGATTATTCAAAGGAAAAATTGTTTTTATTGTTACTGTAATTCATTACTAAACCATCTTCTTCTCATGGCAAATGGTATGCTGGGCTTAGGGGCCCAATTCCCAGAATTCAAGAAAACTGCCGTTGTATCTCTCGAAAAAGGCAACGAATTTTATGACATCACGAGTGAAGATCATAAAAACGCTGGAAAATGGCTGGTGCTGTTCTGGTGGCCTAAAGATTTCACGTTCGTATGCCCAACGGAAATCGCTGCTTTCAACCAGAAAGCTTCTGACTTCGCCGATCGCGATGCTCTGTTAATCGGTGCTTCTACGGATAGCGAATTCGTTCACCTGGCTTGGCGTAAAAACCATGATGATCTGCGTGATCTGAAATTCCCCATGCTGGCCGATACGTCAAAGTCACTGGCGGAAGAGCTGGGCATCCTGACTGCTGACGAAAAAATCGCTTACCGCGTAACATATATTGTTGATCCCCAAGGTATCGTTCGTTTCGTAGCGGCTAACGACCTGAACGTAGGTCGTAACGTGGACGAAGTACTGCGTGTACTCGACGCTCTGCAAACGGACGAACTTTGCCCCTGCAACTGGGTAAAAGGCGAAGAAACGATCAACGCCTAGGTCCAGGACATATTTCAAAAGTATTTAATAACCCTGGTGAGTCAATCGTCAGGGTTATTTTCTAAGAGGCCATGCCTCTTTTCCCAAAACCCAACAAGCGTATGTTTGGCATTGCATCTGAAACTAAAAAGAACTTACTCGCTGAGATTAAATTGCCCGAGACTTTCGAAAGCCTCTGGCTCGACCGTCTGAATGCGACGGATCACCGATACCTGAAGGACCTGCGTATTAACGTACAAAACGTCCTGAAATCGCAGAACCTGACCAAGAAAGAAGCGTTATTGATGGCCCTCGGCGTGGCGATCAATGAGAAAAGTCAGGCTGCCGTGATTGAAGCCATCGAATCCGCTGCGAAAGCAGAAGGGGCAGAAGATAAAGAAATTCAGGAAGTAGCAGCCTGCGTTTCTTTGATGAACGCCAATAACGTATTCTACCGTTTCCGTCATTTCATGGACTCCGAAACGTACAATACGATGCCCGCGGGTATCAAGATGAGCATCATGATGAATCCGGTGCTGGGCAAGGAGTATTTCGAACTGTTGAGTCTGGCGATTTCGGCCATCAATGGTTGTGAAATGTGCGTGACTTCCCACGAAGCCAGTGTTCGTCAGCACGGAGCTAGCCAGGCTCGTGTATTCGATGCCATTCGTCTGGCCGCGATCTTCAAAAGCTTCCTGACTTTATTGTAAGAGCTGACGATTCAGTTGCCGGAGCCATAAATCCCGGCTTTGGCAGGTCCAGTGACTATCGCCCGGCTGGTACGCAGCAGGCCCCAGCGGCCGCACGAGTCGGTAGGCATCCACTATTTTTAGTTTCAGTCGCGGATCCGACTGAATGCGTTCGATCAGGTGATTATAGCGGCCCAGGTAATTGGCCGCTATAGTTGTTTTATTGGGGATGATGCTTAGGTACACCTCATCAAAACCCAGTGAGTGGTACTTCTCGTAAGTCTGGTTCAGATTCGTAATGAGCGTACTGATTTCTTTATCGCTGACGGGATTAAAGTTGGAGTTAACCACCGTTGAATCCGTATCCAGATTTAAAAGTAAATGCTGATGATCGGGCGTAATCGTCGTCATCGAATGAACCCGATTGAAGAAAGTCAGGTTCATCCAGGCCTTGAATTCACGCAGGTGTAGAAAGACTGGCCAGTTAAAAAGCACATTATCCAGCCGTTCTTCGGGGTAGGTGAGTCGCACATCCTTGGGTCCCGTCATAAACTCGTCGAAATCGGTCCGGTACGAATGCGTTTTTTCGACGGGTTTGACCGGCTGCGGGCTCAGTACAAAGTTACTCACTGGCGTCGCCAGGTGTTCCCGGAAATGCCGCTCGACCGATTCAATCAGCAGAACATTGCGTATGGACGTATCCAGATGAATGTTCGTATGGTCGTTCCAGTGCGTATACGTATAAGTACGGGTCTGAAAATCCTGAGCATCTACTGAGCCGGGTTCCATAAAGCTATCGCCAATGGCGTACAAAGCCACGGGTACTTGGGGCGTAGGATCACTAAATAATTTCCGACACGACTCACGAACGGCTTTAAACGCCGCCAGATTGGTGAATCGGTACAAGTCCCCGTACTTGTAATCATCGGGCAAATAACCCTCTTTCCCAAGGGTGAAATAGAGGGTTTTAGAAGTACTCGCCGCAAAAACGACGAGTAAAGCAAGCAGAGCAATAATTCGTACGAATGAGGCCATGGCGTATTCGCGTATGGATGATACCGGCAGGCCGAAATCTCCTAAAACTGAAAATAGATAAACTGGTTAGAACTGAATACTCCGAAGAAATAACAGCTGAGAATCAGGAGTGTAAACACTGTCCAGAACGGTCCGTTTTTCTTGGTCGGAATGAGAAAATAACGGTACTCTTTCCACATCATAAACGCGACCAGGGCGATACTAAACCACATTTCCGTAGCGTTGAGCGGCGTTTGTAAAGTGTCGTGGATGGAAATGGAAGCCAGCCCTTTGAATACCCGGTACGCGTCTCCCAGCGTTACCGCCCGGAAAAATACCCAGGTCAGGGTTACCAGCCCAAACGTCAGGATGACCTGAAACAGGCGGTACCACAGGGCCGTAGGAACCTGAATACTCCGTTTTTCCATGAACTTATCCCGAATCTGGGCGAGCGTCTGGTACAACCCGTGAAGGGTACCCCAAATGACGAAGTTCCAGCTGGCTCCGTGCCAGATACCGCTGACAAAGAAGACCGCAAATCGATTGAAATACTGGCGAGCGGGCGACACCCGACTACCGCCCAGTGGAATGTAAATGTAATCGCGAAACCAGGTAGACAGGGAAATGTGCCAGCGACGCCAGAATTCGGAAATTGAAGCAGCTTCGTACGGGGACTTGAAGTTTTCCATCAGGGTAAAGCCCATCACTTTGGCCGCTCCGATGGCGATGTCTGAATAGCCCGAAAAATCGCAGTAGATTTGAAAGCTGTAGAAAATGGTTGCCACCCAGAGACTCGTACCGTTATGATCGCTAATGTTGGCGTAGGCCGGGTCTACGACCATTGCCAGCCGTTCGGCAATGACTACCTTTTTAAAAAGGCCCCAGGCCATTCGCATGAGTCCTTCCTTGACATTCTCCCAATTATAAGGGAAGTATTCGTGGAACTGCCAAAGTACGTTCTGCGGACGTTCGATCGGTCCCGCCACCAGCTGCGGATAGAACATCACGTACAGAGCATAGATCCCAAAATGACGTTCGGCTTTCTGATTGCCCCGGTACACTTCAATGGTGTAACTCATGGCCTGGAAGGTGTGAAACGACAGACCAATCGGTAAGATAATGCCCGGTAGCAAATCCATCCCAAGCCGCGGAATATGCCGCGTATTGCCCAGCAGATGCAAAACGGCTTCCACATTTTCGGCAATAAAATTGAAGTATTTGAAAAAAGCCAGAATACCCACATTCGCCACCAGACTCAGTAATAGTAAGGCTTTTCGGTTGCGGGGATTTTTGGTATTTTCAATCCAGATACCTGCGATGTAATCAATGACAATCGTTCCAAAAAGAATCAGAATATACTTGGGAACGAAGATGAGATAGAAATAACAACTGGCCAGTAATAGTAATAGCCAGCGTCCACTCCACCGGAGACTAAAATAACTAAGCGTTACGATTCCGAAAAAGAGAAGAAATTGAAGGGAATTAAAAACCATTGGAAGTCGTATAAAAAACGCCCAAAACTAACGGTTTGGATTGGAAATTCATGGGAATAGGAGCACGGACCCCTGGATTAACGGATTTTGGACGTCAGAATCTGTACTCCTTTTCCGCTGGTAGCATAGATGAACAGCTTCTGATAGGACTCCGCAAACTCGATTGTAACCGGGTAAAGGCTCGGAATGGGGGCCTGAATCATCGGTTCGCCCTGTAAATTGTACAGCATGGTACCCCGCGAATCCGTCACGGATAAAATTTTCGTTTCGGCTCCAAAAGCAAAGTATCGCAACTGACTTTCCGGTGTAATCGGGAAAATATTAAAGAGCGAATTGGCCTGTTTATCTAAGATCGTTACGTTCTGATTCGTTTGCTGCACAATGAGCCAGTCCTTCCCGGTTTCTTCTAATAATGTCCGGAAACGCGTTTCGCGGGATGGCTTGATCAGCTGTCGGTGCTGGATAATCTTGCCTTCCTGATTCATTTTTAGAATTTCACCAGAAACGCTGACGAGTTGCAGAGAGAAATCCGCGTCGCGATCGGTCGTTTCGACAAAGGCAGGCCCGTCAAAGTTCTGCTTGAGTTGAATCGGGAAACGAGGTAAAGCTTTGCCTTTCGCATTGGTAAGCGTCAGGTGGCCGTTGGGTTCGAGCAGCACCGCGTACGAATCGCCCTGCGTAGTTACCTGAGTAATGGGAGTCAAGGCATGCCGCACATCGGGAATGGTCCCGGAAGGAACAAGGTTGAACGCAGCCTTGCTGACCGTGTATAGTCGACCTTCGGCGTCGAGGGCCGAAAACTGAGTACGCCGTTCGGGCGTCTGATCGAAAATGGTCAGCCGATAGTCCAGCAAACGGCTGAAGGGTTTGGACGCGTACAGTTGATAACCTTTCGCCGTGGGATTCAGGATATACAGGCGGTCGGCCGTAAAGAGTACGAGCTGATCGCGTCCTTTGCCAAAGTAGTCCATTAACTGAATCGGAGCAACCAGCGGACCCGACAGCCGGAATTTCACCGAAGGAGCGGCTCCAATGGCTACGGGAATCAGGTCATGATCCTGCGTTTGAATGATCAGGTCGGTCGTACCCATAATAGCATTCCGGTACACGTAAGGCTCTCGCTGCAACGGTCGACCCAGCGGATTCGGAATGAGCTTTTGCAGGAATACTTTTCGCAGCAGACCGGGATCTGCCGTGATGCGGCCTTTGGTCCAGATGAGTCGATGGTCAACTTTACCCGCCCGAACGCCGGTTTGCCAGGTAAGAAAATTCAGGCGTTTGAGCGGTTCTTCCAGATTGGTAATCGGACCTTTCCACTCATTTTTGAGGCCCTTCAAAACGGAAAACCAGGATTTTCCGGCATTAAAAACCATCGTGAATGGTTGGGGCTTCATAAGCCGCAGGACTTCCTGAGCCTGAGCCGAGTTCATCCAGACGTTCCCCCGTCGGTAATCCATGATATAATTTCGGATCACCTGCACATTGCTGCCAAAGACGGCGTATCCGTCTACGATCGTGTAGTAAGTGCGGGGGAAGCCTTGAAAAGCACTCCCAAACCAGACCGCCGGAACTTCCGTCAGTAAGAGTTGGCGTACAACGTTTCCCGCAACTAATTCTTCAAAGCGGGGAGCTTTTTCGTGTTCCCGTATCGCGGCAGCGTCTTTCTGAATCCAGCGAATAAAGGCTTTGGGTTGATTCAGCTTTACCAGTAGCAAGTTGCCGCCTTCGTTAAGTTCATCACTTTCCATGCGGCATAGCACCAGCTCCCGATTGATGTGGTAATAAATAGAATCGGGCGTGACGGGGTAGTTGTCCTGCCACAGTGATTTCTGGTCCGCCAGCTCGGATTCGTGTTTCCGCTGGTAGCGGATAAAACGATTGGCCCAGCCAATGGGGTCCGACAGGTTGAGCTTCACCATCGTGGCCGTTCCGTTGGGAATGAAACGTTGACTGAGCATACCACCCGACTGCTGGCCG